>CALGAM010000079.1 GCA_937951935.1 uncultured Micromonospora sp.
GTGCACCCGGGCTTCATGACCGACTGGCAGCAGCCGCTGGTGGTGGCGCTCACCCAGGCCCGGGGCCTGTCGATCGTGCACGAGACCGTGTACGAGCAGCGACTCGGCTACACCGAGGCGCTGAACTCGATGGGCGCGACCATCCAGGTCTACCGGGAGTGCCTCGGCGGCACGCCGTGCCGGTTCGGCCGACGCAACTTCACGCACTCGGCGGTGATCGCCGGTCCATCCAAGCTGCACGCCGCCGATCTGGTGATCCCGGACCTGCGGGCCGGGTTCAGCCACCTGATCGCCGCGCTGGCCGCCGAGGGCACCTCCCGGGTGTACGGCGTGAACCTGATCAACCGCGGCTACGAGGACTTCGAGGCCAAGCTCGCCGCGCTCGGCGCGCACGTCGAACGCCCGTAACCGGACACTCCCGACGGCACGGGTCCTACCGCCGCCACCGCGCGGTGGGTGGGGACCCGTGCCGGCCGGACCGGAGGTGCGGGGCACACCGGCGGTTGGCTACCCTTCACCCGTGCCGTCGCTCTTCCGTCGCAAGTCCGCCAACCGCGCCGAGGACTCCCCCGCCGCGGTGACCACCGCCGCGCCCGCCACCGACCGCCCCCGGGGCTACACGCCCAGCAAGCGGGAGCGGGGGGTTCAGACCCCGAAGCGGCCGGCCGTGGGTCGGCGGCCCGTCGGCGGGCGCCGGCCCATGACGAAGCAGGAGCTGCGGGAGCGGCGCCGACAGCTACGCGCCGAGGCGGCGGCCGAGTTCCGGCGGGTGGGTGGCCCCCGGGACCGTCCCCCGGAGCGAGGACTGGCCCGGGACGTGGTGGACTCCCGGCGTACGGTCGGCACCTGGTTCTTCGGCGGGGCGCTGATCGTCCTGATCGGCTCGGCGCAGACCATGCCGCCGGTCGTCCGGCTCGCCTCCAACGTGCTCTGGGGTCTGCTGGCCGTCGCCCTGGTGATCGACTCGGTGTTGATCTCGCGTCGGATCCGGAAGCTGGTCCGGGAGCGTTTCCCCAAGACCGACCAGCGGATGGCTTCGCTCTACCTCTACGCGATCATGCGGTCGATCACGTTCCGCCGGATGCGGGTTCCGGAGCCGCGGGTCAACATCGGCGACAAGATCTGAGATCCGACGTCCCGCCGGGTACGGGCGCCGGGGCCGCGCCTGTCGCCGGTGGCGAAGACCGCCGACCGTCCCCCGCCGTCCCGGCGACAGGCGCGCGACCGATCACGGTACGCCGAGCAGGCGCAGCAGCGCGGTCGTCGCGGCGGCGGCCACGACGACCGCGACGAACGGCGCCCGCCGCCAGGCCAACACCACGCCGACCAGCACTCCGAGTGGCCGGGCGAACCCGGCGAAGGCCCCCGCCTCGGTCACGGCGGCGGTCAGCGCCAGCGCCGCGAGCAGGGCCGCGGCCGCCATCGGCAGCAGGCGGGCCACCTCGTCGGGAAGGACCAGCCGGTCCCGGAGCACCAACCCGGAGAACCGGAACGCGTACGTGCCGAGGGCGAGCGCGAGGATGACCGCGATCAGCATGCCCGCTCCCGGCGCCGTCCCGGCAGCGTGAGCACGGCGAGCCCGACCAGGGCCAGCAGCACGGGCAGTCCGGCCGGCAGAAACGGGGTCGCCGCCACCGCGACCGCCGCCCCGCTGAGGGCGACCCGCCGCGTCTGGGTGTCGCGCAGGGCCGGCAGCAGCAGGGCGAGCAGGCCGGCCGGGAAGGCGGCGTCCACGCCCAGCCGGAGCGGGTCGCCGACCCGGCTGGCGAGCAGCACGCCCAGCACGGTGCCGGCGTTCCAGGCGAGGAAGAGGCCGACTCCCGCCAGCCAGAAGGCCCGCCGTTGCCCGGCCGGATCGGGCTGGGCGAGCGCGAAGGCGGTGGCCTCGTCGGTGATGAGGTGACTGCCGAGCAGCCGGTCGCGCCACCGCCGGCCGAGGACGCCGCCGAGGGCGAGCCCGAACGGCAGGTGTCGTGCGTTGATGAGCAGTCCGGCGAACACCGCCGCGACCGGGCTGCCGGCGGCGAGCAGGCCGACGGCCATGAACTGGGCGCCGCCGGCGTACACCAGCGCGGACATCGCGAGGATCGCCGCGACCGGCAGGTCGGCGGCCACGCCGACGGCTCCGAAGGACGCGCCGACGGCCACGATCGCCACGCCGATCGCGGCGACGTCCCGCACGAGCGCCGGGACGGCTGTTCGGTTTGCCGTACGCATGGTTCCGTATCATGAACACGGGCTCACGTGTTCGTCAAACCGAACGGATTGGCCGATGTATCGAACGACCAGGTCGGAGGACTCCCCGGTGGCCGCCATCGCCGCGGCGATACGGCGGGAACGGGAACGGGCTGGACTGTCGCTCGGGGAGTTGGCGCGCCGCGCCGGAATCGCCAAGTCGACCCTGTCCCAGTTGGAGGCGGGCACCGGCAACCCGAGCGTGGAGACCGTCTGGGCGCTCGGCGTCGCGCTCGGCGTACCGTTCAGCCGGCTGGTGGAGCCGGCGACGGCGACGGTCCGGGTCGTCCGGGCGGGCGAGGGACCCCGGGTCCGCTCCCAGCAGGCCGACTTCGCCTGCACCCTGCTCACCGCGGGCGCCCCGCAGCTCCGACGGGACCTCTACGTCACCAACCTGGAGCCGGGCATGGTCCGACAGGCCGAACCGCACACCCCCGGCAGCGTCGAACACCTGGTGGTGGCGGCCGGACGACTGCGCACCGGGCCCGACACGGAGCAGGTCGAGCTGGGGCCCGGCGACTACGTCACGTTCCCGGGTGACGTCCCCCACCGGTACGAGGCGCTCGCTCCCGGCACCTTCGCCGTCCTGGTGATGGAGCACCCCTGAGCCGGGTCCGCCCCGCCCTCCGACGCCGCGTTCCGGTAGATCCGGGCGACGACGTCCTCGATGTCGGGCTCGACGACGGCGATGTCCCGCAGCGCGACCAGCCCGGCCAACCGGGCGACGACCGCGGAGGCGGTCGCCGACTCGCAGGCGAAGACCAACCGCCGCCCGTCAGCCTCGGTCCGCAGCAGCGGCGCCCCGGCCAGAACCGGCGGTGTTGTCAGCGGTTCGTCCAGTTCGGCCACGACCAGGCGGCGCGAACCGTACCGGGCGTGCAGCGCCCCGATCGACCCGTCGTGCACCACCCGGCCGTGGTCGATCACCACCAGTCGGTGGCACAGCCGCTCGATGTCGGCGAGGTCGTGGGTGGTGAGCAACAGGGTGGTCTCCCCGCTGCGCCCGAGCTCGGCGAGAAAGGCCCGGACCGCCTGCTTGCTGACCACGTCGAGCCCGATCGTCGGCTCGTCGAGGAAGAGCACCTCCGGCCCGTGCAACAGCGCCGCGGTCAGCTCGCCGCGCATCCGCTGGCCGAGCGAGAGCTGCCGGACCGGGACGTCGAGAAAGTCGTCCAGGTCGAGCAGTTCGCGACAGCGGCGCAACCGGGCGGCGTGGGCGGCGGCCGGCACCCGGTAGATGTGCCGCAGCAGCGCGAACGAGTCCCGCAGTGGCAGGTCCCACCAGAGCTGTGAACGCTGGCCGAAGACGACGCCGATCCGCAGCGCGAGCTGGGTGCGCCGGGCCACCGGTGGCAGCCCGCAGACGCGGACCTCACCGGAGGAGGGCATCAGCACGCCGGTGAGCATCTTCAGGGTGGTCGACTTCCCGGCGCCGTTGGGGCCGATGTAGCCGACCATCTCGCCACGCCGGACGGTCAGGTCGATCCCGTCGACGGCGGTCACCCGCCGCCTCGTCCGCCGGAACCGGCCGGCCGGGACCCGTACCACGAACTCCTTGCGCAGGCCGCGCGCCTCGATCACCGGCTCGTCCCCGGGGACCGCGCTCATGATCCGGTGCTCCGGTAGTGGCGCACCCCGACCCGCCAGGCCAGGGCGGCGACGAGCACGGCCGGCAGCGCGACGGCGGGGGCCGCCCACCCCGCCCACACCGGAAGGCCGAGCGGGTCGGCGCGGCCGAGCAGCGCCAGTGCCGGGTAGTAGGCCACGAATCCGAACCCCAGGACGTACGCGAAGACAGCCCGGAACCAGCCACTGTAGACGGTGACCGGGTACGTGGTGAAGTCCCGCCCCCCGTAGGTGAAGGCCGAACCCACCTCGCCGGAGTCGATCCACCAGAAGGACAGGGCGGCGGTGGTCACGAAGATCGAGGCGAAGAAGACCACTCCGCACACCGGGGCCAGGACCACCAGGCCGACCCGGGCCGGGGTCCAGTCGATCCCGGCGGTCAGCACCGCGGCGACCAACACGGCGACGCCGAACAGCGCCCGGGACGCCTTGCGCAACGGCAGGTCCATCAGCAGCAGCTGGGGCAGCGCCCCGAGCGGACGGACGAGCACCGCGTCGAGCAGCCCGGTGCGGACGTACTGGCGGAGCCGCTCGATGTTGCCCACGGCGAGGTCGGCGGTGGCGAAGGCGGCCGCGGACAGCCCCACCATCACCATCGCCTCGGCCCGGGGGAAGCCGCCGAGCGTCCGGGTGAGGCGGAACAGCACGAGGACGGTGGCGACGTCGAAGACGGTGGCCCCGACGTTGCCGACCAGGTCGACCAGGAAGGAGGTCCGGTAGGAGACCTGGGACCTGGCCTGTCCACGCAACAGCGCCCAGTAGGCGGGCAGGACGCCGAGCCGGTCAGCCACCCTGCACCACCAGCCGGCGCTCGGCCGCGCCCTGCACGGCACGGCAGGCCAGCAGGATCAACCCGGCCCAGACGGCCTGCACGGCGACCAGGCCCACCTGGACCGGCCAGTCGTCGCGCTCGACGACCACGTCCAGCGGGGTCTGCAGGATGCTCGGGAACGGTGTGGCCAGCCAGAGCGGCACGGTCACCCAGTCCGGCAGGAAGTGCAGGGGAAAGTAGAGCCCGGCCAGCACCCCGGAGCCGAAGGTCCAGATCATCATCGGCCCCCGTACGTCGTGCAGCCAGTAGGCCGTGGCGTTGACCAGGTACCGGCATCCGAAGCAGATCACCACGGCCAGGACGACCGAGATCGCGAAGATCGGCGGTGTCGACCACCGGCTCGGGATCGCGACGTCGAAGAAGAGCAGCCCGGCCACCACCGGTGGCACGAACCGGGTGAGCAGGGCGTACCCGGCCCGACCCAGGTCCGCCGCGAGGTAGTTGAGCACCGGGTGCACCGGACGGAGCAGGTCGCTGGCCACGTCGCCGGTCCGGATCCGTTCGGCCAGGTCGTTCCACCCCCACAGGAGCACCACGGCGAGCAGGCCCTGGCCGACCCAGACGAAGGTGGCCAGTTGGTCGGGCGTGTAGCCCGCGGCGACGCCCCCGGCACCGGTGGCGACGGCGAGCAGGACGTGACACCGAAGAAAACCGAAGACGGTGTTGGTGAAGGCACCGGCGAGAGTAGCTTGCCGATAGGTAGAGTACCGACGAAACCCCGATCCGGTTATGGCCGCGAATGTCCGGAACATCCACCCGATGTTTCGGGTGATGGGTGGTGGCACAGTGGCGGTGACTGAGCCCACGCCGTTACCCTCCCTTCCGCGACCACACTGCCCCGAACCGGGTGACCCTACCCGGCGTACCCGGCTGCCCAGCGAGAACCTTCGACGAGGTGACACCCGTGACTGACCGACGCGCGCCGGCTTCTCCGGCCGCGTTGCGCGCGGTCGGGCACGTCGGTCCCGCCCCGCACCGCGGTGTCCACCATGGTGACGACCGCACCGACCCGGGCAGCGGGGCGGGCTGATGAGCGAACGGTACCCGCACCGGTGGGGTGAGTCCGCCGAGCCGCCCTGGGCGGTCGAGCCGACCGCGGAGTGGCAACCGCAGTTCCCCGGTCAGCGCTATCCGGGCGACATCGGACACCAGCGGCGACGGCCGCCACGACAGGGTGGACGGGGGCCGGTCGCGACCGGCCGCGCCAGCGTGCCGCCGTCGGTGCCCCAGCCCGGGCAGCCCGCGGGGCGTCACGCGCCGCCCCGCCCCGGCGGACCAGCCTCGCGGAACGGACGGGGTACCTCCCCCTCCCGATGGCACGACGGCCCGGAGGACTGGTACCCGGAGGACTGGTACGAGGCCCCGAACAGCTGGCGGGACGACCCGGACGACTGGTACGACGCCCCGGACGACTGGTACGACGCCCCGGACGACCGGCGGGACGACCCGGCCAACCGCTACGACGTGCCGGACGACCGGCACGACGGGGACAGGGGCCGGTTCCACCACCCGTACGACGAACCCGACGACTGGGACGACGCACCGGACTGGGACCACCCGTCGAACTTCCGCGGCCGGCCGCCGGCCGACCACCGCCGACGCGGACCGGTACCGGCACGGGTCCGGGACGAGCACCGCGGTCCCGGTGTCGGCGACCCCGGTCGGCGCCGTGACCTCGCCGAACCCGACCCGGGACACGGGCTGTCCGACTCCCGTTCCCGCCCGGTGGCCGACGACCGGGTTCGGGGAGACCGACGCGTGGGACCGCCGCCCGGTGCCGGCGACCGGCTTCCGCCGCAGCGGCGTGGCCGGTGGCTGACCGGGCCACCGGCGGAGGAGACGCAGCCCCTGCCCGACCGCCGTCCCGGCCCGACGGCGCGCCGCCCGGGGCCGGCGGAGACCCGTGACCACCCCGGAGGTCGGGGTGGCCCTCGGGTCCCCGCCGCCTTCACCGGTCCGGACGGCGCCGACGGCTGGGGCCCGCGACCGGGCGGGCGTCCGGTCCGGCCCGCCGACGGCGACCTGCCGCCGGGCCGCGTCCCGCCGCGTACCCGGTCCGACCGGCCGGGCCCCGACCTCGCCCCGCCGCCGGGCCGGCGGCCACCGGCGGGGACACCGCCCGCCCCGGGCTGGTTGGGCCCGCGTGGCCCGGTACCCGGGCACGAGCCGCCCCACGACGACCGCCGCCTCCCCGACGTGGAGTTCGGACGTCCACCCGTGCGGGACGCCCGGACCGCACCGGGTCCGGGCGCTCGCCCGCAACCGGCGGAGCAGCCGCCGAGGCCGCTTCCGTTCGGCTACGACCGCCCGGGCCCCGAGACGCCACCCGGTCACGGGCGGCCGATCCCCGACGCCGCGCGGACCGCACCGCACCTGCCGGAGCCGGACGAGTTCCCCGGCCGGCGGGAGCGCCCCGTCTCCCCCGCCCCGGTCGGGCACGGTGCCGCAGGCCGCGGTACGCCGACCGGCCAGTCCCGGGCCGAGGAGCCGCCCCGGGCCGCGGAGCAGCGACCGGGCGAGTCGGTCGGCAGGGTCGCGCCGATCCGCCCCGGGCAGCCTGCACGGCAGCCTGACGCGGCCGATCAGCCCCGAGCCGTGGGATGGCTCACCCCGGCCCGGCCCTCCGGACCACCCGCCCGGCCCGCAGAACCACCGGCACAGCCCGCCGAGCCACCGGCCCGGGCCGCCGATGCCGAGTCGCCGCGCCCGGCACCACCCCCCGCCCGGGGGCTGCGGCTGGAGTTCCTGCCGGCGCCGACACCTCCGCCGGCCGGGCCCACGGGCGAGGTCCCGCACACCGCCCCGGCCACCGGACCGGCCGCTGTCCCGCCGGCGGTCGTACCACCGGATGCCGCACCCGTCGTCGACCCCGCCTCGCCCACGCCCTCCGCCGGGTCGCCGACCGAGCCTGTCTCGACCGGCTCCGGACCGGGGCCCGGTGACGCGGACGACTCACGTGAGGAGACACCCGTACCCTCCATGCCGATGACCGGACCTGCTGCGGACCGCACCCATCCCGGCCCACTGGCCGACGCCGCACCTGCCTCGTCCACACCCGACCAGCCCGGGGCCGGCCCCGAGCCGCCCCGGGGCCCGGACGGCCGCACCGACACGCCGGACCGGCCGGTGGTGGAGCCGGCCGCCGACGCGGCGGGACCGGCGGCGGAGCCGGGCAACCGGGTCGACGGGCATCCCGGCGGCACCGAACGGCAGCCGGACGAACCGGCGGCCGTGGCCGTCGCCTCGTCCGCCGCGGCGGACGAGGCCGGTGTCCCGCCGTCTGCCGTGCCGGACCAGCGGACGCCGTCGGCCGGGCCCGTGGAGCGGGCCGACGACGCCACCGTCGCGTCCTCCCCCACACCGCGCTCACCCGGTGAGACCGGTGGGCGAACCTCCCCGGAGCCGACCTCGGCCGTGCCGGCACAATCGACGCCGGACGGGGCGGACGCCGCCGCACCGACCACCAGGCCGCCGGTCGTCCCGGCGTCCGCCCCCGCCTCCGCAGCCGAACACGACACCCCCGATCCCGCCACACCTTCAGCCGTGACCCCGACCTCCACCCCACCGGCCGTGACACCAACCTCCGCATCCCGCGACACGACCTCCGACACCACACCCGTCTCCGGTTCGCCCCTGGCCGGCTCGTCGGCGGGCTCCCCCGTCGCCGAGGCCAGCCCGGACACGGTGCGGCCCTCCGGTCCGGCCGCCGGCGCGGCGACCGCGCTGAGCGCGCCGACGATGCTCGCCCCGATCGTGCGTCCGAAGGCCGAGCAGGAGGCCGAGCCGAAGGCGGAGAAGAACACGCCGGAGTCGGAACTCCCCGACCCGGAGCAGGTGCTCGCGTCGTACCAGTGGCGGTTCCACCACGAGACGCTGCGCGAGCTGGTCGAGGACCCGGACGAACTCCGCCAGATCCGCGACCGGCTGACCGAGAAGCTCGAGTCGGCCAGGGACGACGCCTCCCGGGCCCGGCTGTTGAGCCTGCGGGCGGTCGTCTCCCGCATCCTCGGCGACCTGGGCAAGGCGCTCGCCGACGCCAAGCTGGCGCTGGCACACGCCGAGGCGACCGGCCAGCTGCGCCGGATCGCGATCGCCCAGGCCCGGCTGGCGCACGTCCTGCAGTGGCGTGGTGACTTCGCCGAGGCCGACCGCCTGTTCGCCGAGGCGAACTCGCCCGAGCTGCCCGACCGGCTCCGGGCGACCATGCACGAGCACGCCGGCCGGTCCTGCTA
>CALGAM010000080.1 GCA_937951935.1 uncultured Micromonospora sp.
CTGCTGAAGATCCCGGAAAGGCGGTCACTCAAAGTGTCAAACACGGCACAACATCCCGTTTGTCGTATTCATCCGAGGAGGACGTGACCGGGACCCGTGCGTCCGGCCACCGATAGGGTAGCCCGGCCCCGACCCACCCGCTTCCGCTCCACACTGGGCCCGCTCCCCGCCGGCCCCCGCCCGCGCGGACCGGTGCCTCACCTCGATCAGCCGACCAGCCCCGACTGGTACGCGAAGACCACCAGCTGGGCTCGGTCGCGGGCGCCCAGCTTGACCATGGCCCGGCTGACGTGGGTACGCGCGGTGGCCGGGCTCACCATCAGCCGCTCGGCGATCTCGGCGTTGCTCAACCCCTCGCCCACCAGACCGACAACCTCCCGTTCCCGCTCGGTGAGGGTGCCGAGCCGCGGATGTGGCCGGGGCACCCGCGCCGGCCGGGCGGCGAACTCCCGCACCACCCGCCGGGTCACCGACGGGGACAGCAACGCCTCCCCCTCGGCAACCAGCCGGATCGCCCGCAGCAGCTCGGCCGGGCCGGTGTCCTTGACGAGGAAGCCGCTGGCCCCGTACCGGAGCGCGTCGAAGACGTACTCGTCCAACTCGAAGGTGGTCAACACGACCACCCGCGTACCGGTCAGGTCGGGATCGGCGACGATCCGCCGGGTCGCCTCGATGCCGTCCACGCCGGGCATCCGGACGTCCATCAACACCACGTCCGGGCGTTTCCGACGGGCCAGCTCGACGGCGGCCAACCCGTCGGCCGCCTCGCCCAGCACCGTGAGGTCGTCCTCGCTCTCGATCAGCGCGCGCAGTCCGATCCGTACCAGATCCTGGTCGTCCGCGAGCAGCACGGTGATCATTCGACCTCCTCCAGCGGCAGTGTCGCGTACACCCGGAATCCGCCGGCGGCGACGGGGCCGGCGGCGAACGACCCGCCCAGCGCGGTGACCCGCTGGCGCATGCCGGCCAGGCCGAAGCCGGTGGATCCAGCGGGTGTGGCGGTGGCGCGACCGGTGTCGGTGACCTCCACGACGATCGTCGTGGGCGCGTAGCGGATCCGGACCGTGGCGGTGGCCGGACCGGCGTGTCGTAGCACGTTGGTCAACGCCTCCTGCACCACCCGGTACGCGGCCACATCCACCGCCACCGGCAACGTCCGCGGCTCGCCCTCGATCTCGACACGCACCGGCACCCCGGCGTCGGCCAGCCGGGCGCGCAGCCGCGGGAGCCCGGCCAGCCCGGGAGTGGGTGCCCGCCCGTCGACCGCCTCCTCGCCCCGGATCACGCTGAGGGTGACCCGCAGTTCGTCCAGCGCCTCCTTGCTGGTGCGGCTGATCGCGGTCAGCGCCTCCTCGGCCTGTCCCGGCTGCTTGTCGAGCAGGTGCAACGCGATCTCCGCCCGCATGTGGATGGCGGCGAGACCGTGCCCGACCACGTCGTGCACCTCCCGGGCCACCCGTAGCCGTTCCGCGTCCGCGGCCCGGCGGGCCTCGTCCGCCCGGACCCGGGCCGCGTTCTCCCGTCCCAGCCGTACCGTCGTCCCCACCGCGAACGGCACCACCATCCAGGCGACGACGGGCATCAACCCCAGCAGCCCCGGCGCTCGGGCCCCCACGAAGACGTGCGCCAGCAGCCCGACCAGGGCCACGCCGGCGGCCGGCGCCGCGGTCCGCGGCGGGACGTACCTGGCGACCGTGTACCCGGCGACGAGAAACGAGAGCAGGATCGGCCCGTACGGGTAACCGAGCAGCAGATACGCCGAGGTCGCCGCGGTGACCACGGCGAAGGTGGCCAACGGCCAGCGCCGACGGCCGACCAGGGCCAGCGCCGCCACCAGGACCAGCGCATAGGCGGCCCGACCGGTGTCGATCCCCTGGTTGAGGCCGGCCGGACCGGTGCCGAACAGCCCGATGGCGATCAGGGCGAGGGCGACCAGGGCGTCGAAGACTCCGTCGCCCCAGCCGCCCGGCCCTACCGCCACGCCGGCTCCCCCCGCCCCCGGCCGACGCCCCGCCACCCGCGACAGACGTCCCACCGCTCTCAGCCGACGTCGCGGCGGGTCAGCAGCGCACCGCCGATCAGCACGAACGCGACCAGGTACGCCGCCACCACGACGGCCGCCTGCCCACCACCCACCGTCGCGGCGACGCCCGGCACGTCGGTGGGCGCGCCGAGTGCGGCCACCAGCGACCCGGCGTTCGGTCCGGGCAGCCCCTGCTGCACCGTGGCCACCCAGTCCAACACCGGTGCGACGAGTCCGGAGAGCAGGTTCTGCACCGCGAGCATCCAGACCAGGCCCAGCCCGACCGGAAGCGCCACGGCCCGCAGGGCGATGGCCAACACGGCACCGAGCATGGCCCACATCGTCGCGATCAGCCACCCCGCGGCGATCCCGACCGCCAGATCCCCGACCGAGGGCCAGCGCACCGGCTGCGTCTCGACGAGCGCGATGAGCATGCTGCACGCCGCGCCGGACGCGAACACCGCGAGCAGTATGGCCAGCACGGCGACCGCCAGGGCGAGCAGCTTGCCGACGTACACCTCGCGCCGGGACAGGCCCTGGGTGAACACCGTCTTCCAGGTGCCCCAGCCGTACTCCCCGCCGGCCGTGAGCACGCCGAGGATCAACACGAGCGCGCCGAAGAACACCGGCAGTCCGCTGAGCGAGTTACCCACCAGACGGTCGGGCAGCAGCATGGGCAGGGTCCGGTCGCTGTACGGCCCGTCTGTCCCGCCGGCGATGCCGGCGTACGGGAAGCCGTACGTGAAGGTCGCCGCGAGCACCACCGTGACGACGGCCAACAGCCAGGCCGCCGGGCGGCGGGTGAGCTTGACCAGTTCGGCACGGAAGCTAGCCCACATCGGTCGTTCCCTTCTCGATGAGGTCGAAGAACACCTGCTCCAGGTCCCGCTCGCCGGAACGCAGCTCGCGTACGGCGAGGCCGGCCCCGACCAGTTCGGCGTTGAGCCAGGCGGCCCGCTCCGGTTCGACGGCCACGTCCAGTCCACCGTCGACCACGCGGACCCGCTCGGCGCCGACCAACGCCCGAACCCGGGCCGCCGCCTCGTCGAGCGGGTCCGCGAGCACCCGCAGTCCGGGCGAGCCGCGCAGGTCGGCGACGCTTCCCTCGGCGATCAGCCGTCCCCGGGAAACCACCCCGACCCGGTCACAGACCTGCTCGACCTCGCCGAGCAGGTGGCTGGAGACCAGGACGGTACATCCGCCGGCACCTAGCCGGCGGATCAGCGTACGCATGTCCGCCATCCCCACCGGGTCAAGACCGTTTGTCGGCTCGTCCAGGATCAGCAGACGCGGGTCCTTGAGCAGGGCCGCGGCGACGCCGAGCCGCTGTTTCATCCCCAACGAGTAACCGGCGTACCGGTCGTCGGCCCGATCGGTGAGGTTGACGAGGTCGAGCACCAGCTCCACCCGGTCGGTGCCGACCCGGGCGTAGTGGGCGAGTACCCGCAGGTTCTCCCGCCCGGAGAGGTACGGGTAGAAGGCCGGTCCCTCGATCAGCGCGCCCACCCGGGCCAGTTGGTTGGCGCCGGGTGGCCGGCCGAACAGCCGCACCGTGCCGGCGCTGGGGCGGACCAGCCCGAGCAGCATGCGCAGGGCGGTGGTCTTGCCGGCGCCGTTGGGGCCGAGGAATCCGTACACCTCCCCGGCGCGGACGGTGAGGTGGAGATCGTCCACGGCGGTCAGTGCACCGTACCGCTTGGTCAGCCCTTCGGTCTCCACTGGCAGTGTCATGCCCCGAGGGTGCCGCTCGCCGTCGCGCGCGGCGTCGTCCTGCGGGCGGCACCTCGGCTACGCTCCGGGACGTACGCCCGACGGTGGTCAGCAGGGACCCCCGCTCAACCGAAGCGGCAACAGGCGTCCTTCCTCACACGGCGGCGAGCACGGCCGCCTCGATGCGCTCCCGCTCGGCCTGCTCGGGCCAGCCCCCGACCAGGT
>CALGAM010000081.1 GCA_937951935.1 uncultured Micromonospora sp.
ACGGCTGATTCGCCGCTCAACGGCCGATCTCGTGGTATGCGTCCTCCAGGTCGATCCGGGCCAGTGCTCCCACCAGCCAGGCCAGTTTCTCCGACTCCCCGCTCCCGGCGAGGGCCGCCAGGTCAGCCGCCGAGCGTCCCAGACCGAGCCGGCGGGCGGCGGCGAGCGCGCGTCGGTCGGCCACCGGGGCGCTCTCCCGCCACAGCGCCTGGACCTCGCGGAGGAACAGGTCGGTCACCTCGCCGTCCACGCCCGGCAGCTCGCCGAGCAACGCCCGCTCCCGCTCGGGTCGGTACCGCGCCGCGGCGCGGAGTCGCCGCAGGTCCCCCTGGTAGCGGCCGACCAGTGCCTCCGCGAGTCGGCCAAGCGTCCCGGCGAGGCGGTCCGCGTCGGCGCGGCCGTGCTCGCGCAGCACCGCGGCCCGCGCCTCGGGCCGGGACCGGGCCATCCGGGCCGGGCTCTCCCAGCCCTGGTCCCGCAGTGCCCGCGCCGGCTCGACCGCACGTCGGGCGTCGTCGACACGGCGCAGCAGGATCGCGAGACAGAGGACCTGGAAGAGGCTGCTGGGGTTGTTGGTGACCCGGAAGCCGTACTCCTCGGCGAAGCCGCGGCCCCGGCCCGCCAGTCGGCGGGCCAGCCGGCGGCGTTCCTCGACGCTGGTGGTCGCAGTGGTTGCCATGCGCCGCGACTACCCGCGACGACCCGGGCCAAAGCAGTGGCTGCCGGAATCGCACCGAACCGGACGGGTGTCGGCGCGGCGCCGGTCCCGCCGACGGTACGGCCGTACCGGCTGCCCGGCCCGCGGGGCCGCCGGTACGCCGTACCGGTGGCAGACTGGGAACATGGCGCGCGCGGTGAGCTTCGGCCTGAACGTCGACCCGAACACCGGTGGCCTGGGCATCGCCGAGCGGATCGCCGGGATCGCCGACGACGCCGGCCTGGAGTACGTCGGCGTCCAGGACCATCCCTACAACTCCGGCTTCCTCGACACCTTCACCCTGCTGACCTGGCTGGCCGGGCGGACGAGACGGGTCCACCTGTTTCCGAACGTGGCCAACCTGCCGCTGCGTCCACCGGCGATGCTGGCCAAACAGGCGGCCAGCATCGACGTGCTCAGCGGTGGTCGGTTCGAGCTGGGGCTCGGCGCCGGCGCGTTCGTCGACGCCATCGCCGGCATGGGTGGCCCTCGCCGCTCGCCCGCCGCGGCGCGCCAGGCCCTCGCCGAGGCGATCGACGTCATCCGGTCGAGCTGGGCCGGTGAGCCGTTCAGCCACCACGGTCGGCACTACACCGTGGACGGAGCCCGGCCGGGGCCACGCCCCCGGCACGAGATCGGCATCTGGCTCGGGGTGGTCGGTCCTCAGGCGGTGCGGCTGGTCGGTGCCAAGGCGGACGGGTGGTCGGTCTCCGCTCCGTACGTGCCGCCGGAGCGGCTGGCCGAGCTCAATCCCCTCATCGACGAGGCCGCCCACGACGCCGGCCGCGATCCGGAGCGGATCGTCCGGCTCTACAACGTGATGGGGCTCATCACGCCCGAGGACCGGGACGCCTTCCACGGCCCGGTCGGGCGCTGGGTGGAGACGCTGGTCGAGCTACACACGCGCCGGCGGATGAACGCCTTCGTCTTCTGGCCGAGCGGCGACCGCGAGCGGCAGTCCCGCATCTTCGCCGAGGAGGTCGTTCCCGCCGTGCGCGCGGCGCTGGCCTGACCCGGGGCCGGCCTCCGGAGCGGTCGACCGGTGCCGCCCGGCCGTCCCGGTGGCCGGGCCGTTCACGTGCCGGGGCGCCCGGCGGACGAGGTGACCTCGTCCGCCGGGCGCCCGTTCGGGGCCGGACTCCCCCTCCGGGTCCCGACGCGTCAGCCGACCGGGGTCAGCGTCCGGGTCCGGGTCCGGGAGCGGGCCGGGGTACGGCGGCTCCTGCGCCGCCAGACGACCGCGGTCAGGACCAGGAGCACACCGACGGCGAGCAGTGTCGCGCCCAGGGTGAGCTGGGAGCCCGTCTCGCCACCGGTGACCGGCAGGCCCGGCTGTGGGCGGACGATGGTGACCGTCGTGCTGGCCACCCGCCCGGTGGTCAGGCCGGTCCCGGTGATCGTCACCGTGAGCTGCCGGGTGAACCTGACCCGGACCGAGAACTCGCCCGTCGGGTTGGCCCGGACCGTGATCGTCGTCGGATCGGTGTACACCGTCGTCGCCTGCCGGGCGACCGGGGCCATCGCCCCGACCCCGCCCGAGTTCAACCGTGCCGGCTGGGCACCGGGCGCACGCGCGGCCAGCGGCTCGGCCGTGAAGACCAGGCGGACGAGTTCGTTGCCGCCGTACCCGGTGCCGAACACGGTGAACGTCGCCCCCACCTCGACCGTCGAGTCACTGACGGTCAGTGCCGGTGGCACCGGCGGGTAGGGTGGCTGCGGGACCGGCTGGGCCTGAGCGGGCGTCCCCGCGATGGCGAACGCGCCCGCCGCGGCGAGCATCGCCACGGCCGAGCCGATGATGCGGGATAGCCGCATGATTGTTCCTCTCTCTACTGGTCGCATGCCGTCACGTGTGGAATCGCATGACGTCGAGGTACGCGCGGCCTACTGGCCACACGCGGGTGCGGGGCGGATCCGGGTGGTCGACGGCGTCGTGCCGGGGGTGAGCCACAGCTCGGCCGTGCCGCCGGCGTTCGCGCGGGTCAGCAGTCCGACCTCCAGCACACGGGTCTGGCCGGGGCCGATGTCGACACCGAGCACCGCCACCCGGCGCCCCCGCTCGATGCCGCCTCCCAACGGCTCTGGTGCGCCGTCGAGCCGGGCGGCGACCGGCGAGCCACCGACCGGGCTGACGACGTAGATGACGAGACGAAGGGTGGAGGGGTCGCCGGCCAGAGCCAGGCCCCGGACGGACCTGCTCAGGCCGGAGCGGGGGGCGGACGAGCGCAGGGTGAGGCGCAGCTGCAGCTCCCGGCGGCCGTCCGCGCGGCAGTCGCCGACCGTCAGTTCGGCCGACCGCTGCAGGTAGTAGCCGAGCTTGGACCCGCTGCCGTCGTTGAGGAAGACCCCGACGGTGGAGGCCGTCTCGTGCTCGGGAAGGACCCCGGCCAGCCTGCTGGCGACGATCTCCTTCTGCTCCTCGGGCCGGGCGCTCCAGAACAGGATCCGGCGCTCGGTCACGGCCGTGCTGAGCGCCCGGGCCACGGCCCGGGGGTCGATCGGCCGGGTCAACAGGGCGTCGAAGACGGCCCTGGCCGCGGCGGCGTAGTAGGCGTCCTGTTCGGCGGGCTGGTCGAGCCGGTGGTATGCGTCGGAGAGCAGGCTGCGCACCGCGGTGGCGGCGGTGAGGGTCGGATGCCCGGGCACCGGTACCGGACCGATCACCCGAAGCAGGTACGAGAGCGCAACCGGGTCGGTGGCGAGAACCCCGTCCACGGTGCCACCGCCGCGGCGCCGGAACATCTCGCGGTAGATCGCTGCCGCGGTCGGGAAGTGTGGTGTCAGGTTGACGTCGGCGGGGTAGATCCCGAGCAGGTCGCCGTACAGCGCCTTCTGGTGTCTGCCGAGCGGCAACACCGGCTGGTCGAAACTGCGCAGGCTGCTGCTCGCCCCCTGCTTGACGATCGTCACCCGGCCGTCGGCCGCCTGGATCACCGCGTAGGCGCCGAAGATCCCGCCGGTGGAGCGCGGTTCGGCGAGGTTCTGAACGACCACCAGGTAGGTTCGGGGTCCGTTTCCGCCGAGCAGCGCGGGGAGGAGGGCGGCGGCACGCCGGACCGCGGTGGTCACCTCGGCCAGCCGGTCCAGCTCGGTCCGGGTATCGCGGATCGCGTCGCGGACCGACCCGGCCAGCCCGTCGGTCGGCAGCCGTGCGACGCGGTCCCGGACCTCCCGGACGACGGTGTCCACCCGGCCGACGGTGGGCAGCACCTCGCGCAGTGCGCCGAGGTCGATCCGTCCGTCCCGGGGCAGCAGCACCCCGGGGTCGAGTTCCACCAGGGGCGGGAAGGCCCGCCGGGCGAGTTCGTCGATGCCCTCCGCGAGGCCGTGGACCGCGGTGAGGGTCCGACCACCGTACGGGGTGTTCGCGGCGGCCTGCCAGCCAAGGTCGCCGGTACGGGACCGGGCAGCCGCGGTCTGCTGCTGAAGCGCGGCGAGGGTGCGGCGTGCCTGGGCGGTCTGGCCGGCGAGCACCTGCCGGCTCAGCTCGCGGGCGAGATCCGCGGCGTTCTCCAGGTGTCCCCGCGCCTGCCAGCCGCGTAGCCCGACCCAGCCCGCCGCGGAGGCCACCAGGCAGCCGGCCACGAGCGTGGCGAGCAGGGCCCGGCGCAGGTACGGCCGCCACCTCCGACGGCGTCTGCTCCGCCGGCCGGGGAAAGGTTCTCCCACCGCCATCACCGCTTTCCGCTGACCGGTACGAAGCCGGACACACCGCAATTACGTACTGATACAGCTATAGCATGTATAAAGTACCAATGTAGGCATTTACGGCGCTTCTTGGGTTTTCTTTGGGGGACCTGGCTCTGAGTCCGGTTCGTCAACCGGTGGCAGGGCGGTGATCTCCGGCGGCGCGCCGCGGCGGGCGCTAACGCCGGCCGCGGCGCGCCGCCGCCTCGACGAGCATCTGTTCCACCTGGTCCACGCCGGCCCGCAGCGACATCCGGGCCAGATAGCTCTCCCGGGCGCGCCGGGCCATCTCCTCCCGGGCGGCGCTCGGGATCATCGTCGCCAGCGCGAACCGGTCCGCCAGCGCCTGCCAGTCCTCCGGTGGGCAGGAGAGCCCCACCCGGGCCCGCTCCACCAGCTCCGCCGTGTCCCCGCCGGCGGAGGCGACCACGGGCGCCCCGGCCGAGAGCGCCGCCTGCAGCTTCGCCGGCACCGCTCCGCGTAGCGCCGGCAGGTCACGCAACAGCACCAGCTGGTACTCGGCCGCGGCGTAGAGCTCGGCCAGTTCAGCCGGCGGACGCCAGCCGAGGAACCGGATGTTGGTGGCGCCCAGTTCCTCGGCCAGGCGCCGGACCCGGTCCTCCTCCGGACCGGAGCCGACCAGCACCAGGTCCACGTCGTACCGCCCGTCCAGCGCCGCGGCGGCGCGTACGGCGGTGTCGACCCGCTGGAACGGTCCCATCGTCCCGACGTGCATGATCGTGGTCCGGCCGCGGTGCCCGATCGCGCGTCGCGCCGCCCGGGTCGGCCCGAGCGGGCGGAACAGGCGTTCGTCGGTCCAGTTGAGGACCACCCGCACCTTCTCCGGGTCGGCCCCCCGCTCGATCACCACGTCCCGCATCGAGGGAGCGATCACCGCGATGCCGGCCGCCGACCGGTAGATGGCCCGCATGGTGCGGCTGAGCAGGCCGTGCATCATCCCCCCGGCCTCGCCGGTGCCGTCCGGCGAGGCCGGGGTGACCCCCTCCGGCCAGACGTCCTGGACGTGCACCACCGTCGGCACCCGGCGCAACAGCTGCAGCAGCGCCGCGGCGGCGTACGCGCCGGCCGGCGGGAAGTAGACGTACACCACGTCGACCCCGGCCAGGTAGCCGGGCGCGGCCAGGGCGCTGCTCACCGCGTACGTCAGCTGCCGGACGAGCCGGCGGGTCGCCGTCCCGTCATGGCTGGTGTAGCTCGGCACCCGGCGGATGGTGACCCCGCGTTCGACGCTGCTCTCCCGCCACCGTCGGCGGTATCCCGGGTAGATGCGCCCGTGCGGATGGTTCGGAAAGCCGGTGAGTACCCGCACCTCGTGTCCCCGCGCCGCGAGCTCCTCGGCCAGGCACCCGGGTATGAAGGCCGGCTCCGGCGGGAACCAGTACGAGACAACCCCGATCTTCATCGCTCATCCCCCGCTCACCCCGGCAGCCGGCGCCGCGCCTCATCGCGGCACCCGGCTGAACTCCTCGGTATCCACCGGCACGTCGAGGCCGGCGCCGTCCGGGGGGATGCGCGGACCCGGGTCGTCGCGTCGGTCGTCCCGGCGTCCGAGGAGATTCTCCACCGGAATCCCCCGCCGGTACGCCCGGTACTGCTCGACATCGATCTTGTTTTCCTTCGACATGTTCAACACGCAACCGAGGAGCCGGGCGGAGACGGAGTGCAGCGCCTGCGCGGCGGCGGCGGTCTGCGCCCGCGGGGTCCGGCCGCCCCGGGAGACCAGCAGCGCCCCGTCGGCCTGCACCGCGACCACCACGCCGTCGGTGAAGGCGAGCAGCGGTGGGGTGTCGATGATGACGATGTCGGCCAGCTCCCGCAGCGACACCAGCAGGTCCGCCATCGCCCTGGAGCCGAGGAGCTCGCTGGGGTTCGGCGGCACCGAACCACCGGGCAGGACCAGGAGGGGCCGGTCCCCCCACGGCCGCAGGACGTCCTCCACCGGAACCTCGCCGATGAGCACGTCGGTCAGGCCGGCGCCGGCCGGGATGCCCAGGTAGTTCGCCACCCGGGGCCGCCGCAGGTCGGCGTCGACGAGCAGCACCTGCCACCCCGCCTCGGCCAGGGTGATCGCGAGGTTGCAGGCGAGCGTGGACTTCCCCTCGGCCTGCACCGCGCTGGTGACGGCGATGACCCGGGCCGGCTCCTGGGCGTCGACGAACCTCAGGTTCGTCCGGAGTTTGCGCATCGCCTCGGCGCGGGGCGACTGGGCGGCGGCGCCGATGATCAACGGGCTCGACCGGGCCTGCCCGTCGTACGGGATGCTGCCGAGCAGGGGAGCCGAGGTCGCCTCCTGCAGCGCCTGGCCGTCGCGGACGGTGGTGTCGGTCAGCCCGCGCAACACCACGAGCCCCGCCCCGGCCACCAGTCCGAGGATCCCCGCCAGGGACAGGTTGCGGGCCGGGCGCGGCGAGACCGGTTCGGCGCTGACCCGGGGCCCTCCGACCACCTCGATCCGCAGCGGCGCCTCCCTGGCCCCCGGCGGGGTCTCGATGGTCTGCACCAGCGCGACGAAGTGCGCCGCCAGCGCCTCGGTCAACCGGAGCGCCCGGGCCTGGTCGCTGTCGGTCACCGTCGCCGACAGCAGCACGGTGTCCGCCTCGACACGCGCGCTGATCCGGGACCGGACCTCGTCGGCGGTCAGCCCCACCTGCTCCTCGGCCACGATCGTCTGCGCCAGGCGGTCGCTGGTCAGCAGGTCGACGTACGACTTGACCCGCTGTTGGAGGAACAGCCCTCCCTGGTACGCGTCGCTGACACCCTGGCTCGGCGAGGTGACGAAGAAGGTCACCGAGGCGCCGTACTGCGGCGTGGCCCGCACCGTGACGAACGCGGCGACGCCGAGCGCGAGCATCACGGTCGCGAGCACCACCCACCAGCGTTGGCGCAGCGCGCGCAGGTAGTTCTGCAGATCCATCAGGTCAGGCCTCCCGTCTCAGCACCAACCGGTCGTACGGTGCTGAAGACCACTCTTGGTAGGAGAAAATACGACAGTATGAAAAGTTCGCACTTGTCACTCGATAGCTCCTACCGAATGTAGATGATGAAACGCTCCTAGTAGCCACAGTCGGGCCAACCGGGGCAGGAAGCCCCGGCACCCGCGGGCCGGGCCAGGACGCCACCACGCCTCGCGATCACCTGACTCCGCGTCGGGACGGCCGTCGGATAGGATGATCACCAGGAGTGCCGGGAAGTCTGGTCGGCTCCGCCGCCGCCTGCCCGAACGTCGAGGTGACTCCCGGATGACTCCCCCCACCCACCCCCGTCGGCCCGGCCCCGTCCGCCGGTTCTTCCCGCGCGGTTCCTGGCCCGAGGTCCGGTTCGTCGCCGAGATGCTCCGCACCGAGACCGTCGGTGGGGGTCTGCTGCTGCTGGGTGCGGTGATCGCCCTGGTCTGGGCGAACTCCCCCTGGGCCGAGCGCTACCACGCCCTGGCTCGGTACGTCCCCTGGCCCGGCGGGGCCGCCCTGCACCTGGACCTCAGCCTGGCCGCCTGGGCCGCCGACGGACTGCTGGCGATCTTCTTCTTCGTCGTGGGCCTCGAGCTCAAGCGGGAGTTCGTCGTCGGAGAGCTGCGGGACCCGCGCCGGGCCGTCGTACCCGTGGTGGCGGCGTTGGGCGGGATGGTCCTGCCGGCGGTGATCTACGTGACGGTGGTCGCCGCCAGCGGCAGTGACGCGTTCGTCGGCTGGGCGATCCCCATGGCGACCGACATCGCGTTCGCCCTGGCGGTGCTCGCCGTGATCAGTTCACACCTGCCGCACGGACTCCGGGCGTTCCTGCTCACCCTGGCCGTGGTCGACGACCTGGGAGCGATCACCGTCATCGCGGTCTTCTACACCGACCACCTCGCACCGGTGCCGCTCCTCGGCGCGCTGCTGGTGACCGGCCTGTTCGGGCTGCTCGTGCAGCAACGCCGTACCTGGTGGTGGGCCCTGCTGCCGCTGGGGGCGCTGAGCTGGGTGCTGATGCACGCCTCCGGCGTACACGCGACCGTCGCCGGGGTGCTGCTCGGCTTCACCGTCCCGGTCCGGACCCGTCCGGGCGAGCCGCGTCCGATGGCCGAACACCTCGAACACCTGTGGCGCCCGGCCTCGGCCGGCGTCGCGGTGCCGATCTTCGCGTTCTTCGCCGCCGGGGTGACGCTGCGCGGCAGCGACCTCGGCGCGCTGGTCCGGGAGCCGATCGTGCTCGCCGTCGTCGCCGGGCTGGTCGTGGGCAAGGCGCTCGGCATCTTCGGCTCGACGTACCTGCTGTCCCGGTTCACCCGCGCCGAGCTCGGCCAGGGCATCCGCTGGGCGGACCTGTTCGGGGTCGCCCTGCTCGGCGGGATCGGCTTCACCGTCTCCCTGCTCATCGGCGAGCTCGCCTTCGGGGCCGGCACGCCCGCCGACGACCTGGTCAAGGTCTCCGTCCTGACCGGGTCGCTGACCTCGGCGCTGCTGGCGTCCGTGGTGCTCACCTGGCGGAACGCGGCGTACCGGCGGCTGCACGCCGCGGAGACCCGGGACGCGGACGCGGACGGGATCCCCGACCTGTACCAGAGGGCGGAGGACGACGACCCGTGACCGGGCGTCGCCCCGCCCTGCGGCGGCGACGGAGACAGCCTCCGGGTCAGAAGCCCGGACGGCCCGGCCCGACCTCCTCGTCCAGATCCGAGTCGGCGAGCGCCTCGCGGAACTCACGGGAGTGGTCCGACCCCGGTTCCGCCTCCTCCTCGGCCTCCTCGGTCGCCACGTCCCGGTCGCGCGGTGCGGCCGCGGCGGCGGTCGGGTCCCCGGCGTAGCCGTCCCCGTTCGGCTCGTCCTTCCTGGTCATGCCGTGATCCTCCGTTCCGGTCGCGGGTGGGCGACGACCGCCCGTCCCGCCCGGGTACGGCGTACCCCCGTCACCGGCGGCGCACACCACGGCGCCGCGCCGCTCAACCGAGCTGCCGGACCGCGTCCAGCAGCAGCCAGAGGCCGCAGATCGCGAAGAGGACGCTGGCGCCGTACCGGATCGCCCGCTCCGGAAGGCGGCGGCCGAGGATCCGGCCGACCACGATGGCCAGCGCGTCGGCGGCGACCATGCCGACGGTGGATCCCAGCCAGGTGCCGAACCAGCCGTACCGGGTGGCGAGGGTGATCGTCGCCAGCATGGTCTTGTCGCCGAGCTCGGCCAGGAAGAACGCGACCGTGACGGCGATGATCGCCGAGCGGCTGGTCCGCGCCGCCCTGCGCTGCTCCTCCTCGGTCAGGGTGTCCCCGCGCAGTGTCCAGGCCGCGAAGCCGAAGAACGCCAGCGCGGCGAGCAGCGCGATCCACCCGGTCGGCAACACCGCGCCGAGCCCCGCCCCGAGCGCCACCGACACGAGGTGGACCACCGAGGTGGCCACCGTGATGCCGATCAGCACGGGCAGCGCCCGGAACCGGGTGGCGAAGGTCAACGCCATCAGCTGTGACTTGTCGCCCAGCTCCGCGACGAAGACGATGCCGAAGCTGACCGCCAGGGCGGTGCCGATCTCCTCCATGCTTCCCCTCCCCCGGTCGATGCCGGGAGAGGGTGACGGCGGCCCTCGACCCGGCATTACCTGCCTGAGTCGAAGGTCTCGCCCGCCCCGCCCGAGACGAGGCCACGTGGCCGGGCGCGAACGGCGCCAGCGTGTCGACCACGATGTTGGGGGCTACTCCCCTTCGCTGGCGGCGAGCCTACCCGACGGGCGTCAGGCGGCCCGGGCCAGGGTCACCGCGTACCAGCCGTTGCCGTCGCGCCAGCGACGGTGGGTCGCGAATCCGGCGGCGGCCAGCTCGGCGTCGACGTCGGCGGGGCGAAACTTCGCCGACGTCTCGGTACGCAGCTCCTCGCCGGCGGCGAAGGTGACCTCGAGACCGAGGGCGGGGATCCGCACGCGCTGCGGCGTACGGGCGCGCAGCCGCATCTCGATCCAGCGCCGCGTCGGGTCCCAGACGGCCACGTGCGCGAACGCCCCGGGGTCGAAGTCGGCGTCCAGCTCGCGGTTGAGCACCCGCAGCACGTTCCGGTTGAACTCGGCGGTCACCCCGGCGGCGTCGTCGTACGCCGCGAGGAGCAGCCGAGGGTCCTTGACCAGGTCGGTGCCGAGCAGCAGCCAGTCACCCGGTCCCAGCACCGCGCGGGTCGCCCGCAGGAACCCGGCCCGCTCCGCCGGCAGAAGGTTCCCGATCGTCCCGCCGAGGAACACCACCAGCCGCCGGCCACCGGTGGTGAGCCGGTCCAGGTGCCGTGTGAAGTCACCGACGACGCCGCGGACCCGCAGCCCGGGATAGGCCGCGGCGATCGTGGCGGTCGACCGCCGCAGCGCGCCGGCCGAGACGTCCAACGGTACGAAGGTGTTGAGACTCCCCCGCGCGGTCAGCGCGTCGAGCAGCAGCCGCGTCTTCTCCGCGGAGCCCGCACCCAGCTCGATCAGTGTCTCGGCCGAGGTGGTCCGGGCGATCTGCGCCGCATGCGCGGCCAGCAGCGCCCGCTCGGTCCGGGTCGGGTAGTACTCCGGCAGCCGGGTGATCTGCTCGAACAGCTCGCTTCCCCGCGCGTCGTAGAACCATTTCGGGGACAGCCACTTCGGCGTGGCCGTCAGCCCGGTCCGCACGTCGGACCGCAGTGCCCCGAGCAGGTCCCGCTCCTCAAGGCAGACTTCCCATTCCAGCGATTCGGTGGTCACCCGTCTCCTCCTTCGTCGATCCAGCACCGCCCGCGCCGCGCCCACCGGGGTCGACGACCCGACGGCCCCGCTTCGGCGCCACGGCGTGCCCGCCGCGGCCGGCGATGTCCAACCGCCGGATCTCGCAGCGGCCGGCGACGGCCAGCACGAGGTGGCCGTCCGGTACCGGCCGCCAGTCCGGGTCCGCGTCGAGTGGTTCGGAGCAGACCAGCACCGAGTCCTCGGTCGCCCGGACCGACAGCGCGTGCCCGACGGCGGTGCCCAGCACGACGTGCCCGTCGGTGACCAGCAGGTTGAGCCGGGAGTCCGGTGCCGCGGCGACCACCTCACGGACCGTCCCGGCCACCGCGCGGGCCGGGTCTGTCCCGGCGCGCAGCCGGTGCCGCAACAGCGCCCAG
Organism: uncultured Micromonospora sp.; assembly: GCA_937951935.1. Taxonomy (GTDB): domain Bacteria; phylum Actinomycetota; class Actinomycetes; order Mycobacteriales; family Micromonosporaceae; genus Plantactinospora. Next base: position 11,480 of record CALGAM010000081.1, read on the forward strand.
ACCGCCACGGCGTCGGTCGGCGCCTCGAGGGTGAGCAGGTCCCGGACGGGAATTCGGCCGGCGAGCCCCGCGATCGAGTCGGGCCAGCCCGACACCATCCCGTTCAGGCTGAACAACCAGGGCCCCTCGGCGAACGGCGGGGTCGCGGCCTCGGTGACCGGCATCCCGACGGTGGCCGCGCGGACCGCGGCCAGCACCGCCCCGGAGACGGTCGTCGCGGCCAGCTTCGGCAGGTCGGGGTCCCTCCAGATCGGACCGGTGCGTCGGTAGCGCCGCGGCGCGGCGCCGGCCGGGTACCAGCCGACCCCGAACCCGTCGGTGTTCGCCGTCCCCGCGTCCCGCATGTCGCGGGGGGCCCACGACTGGCGGGCCAGCGAGTGCGGCGGATCGAACAGCAGCGCGGCCAACGGCACCGGCGGCCCGAGGTAGGCAAGGTGTCGGCACATTCAGCGCCCCGGCTGCGCGCGACCGGCGGCCACCTCGTCGGGCCGGGCGTCCCGGGCACAGCGGAAGCCGCTGAAGATCTGCCGGCGGATCGGCAGGTCCCAGTTGCGGAAGGTGCCCCGGCAGGCGACCGGGTCGGTGCCGAACGACCCGCCCCGCAGCACCCGGTACGTCCGGCCGAAGAAGACCTCGGAGTACTCCCGGTAGGGAAAGGCCAGGAAGCCGGGGTAGCCCCGGAAGGTGCTGGACGTCCACTCCCAGACGTCGCCGATCAGCTGGTGCACCCCGAGCGGCGAGGCGCCCGCCGGGTACGCCCCGACCGGCGCCGGTGCCAGGTGCCGCTGCCCCAGGTTCGCGTGGTCCGGCGTGGGCGCGTGGTCACCCCAGGGGTAGCGGCGGGAGCGGCCGGTCACGGGGTCCCAGCGGGCCGCCTTCTCCCACTCCGCCTCGGTGGGCAGCCGCTTGCCCGCCCAGGCGGCGTACGCCTCGGCCTCGTAGTAGCAGACGTGGACCACCGGCTCGTCCGGGACGAGCGGAGAGAACCGACCGAACCGCAGACAGCCCCACTCGGCGCCGTCCCGCCGCCAGTGCAGGGGTGCGACGAGCCCGGCGGCGCAGCGGTGCCGCCACCCCTCGGTGCTCCACCAGCGCGGGTCGGCGTAGCCGCCGTCGGCGACGAAGTCGCGGTACGCCGCATTGGTGACCGGGGCGGCGTCGATGACGTACGCCGGCAGCACCACCTGGTGCGCGGGCCGCTCGTTGTCCAGCGCCCACGGGTCGGTCGAGGTCCCCATCTCGAACGGCCCGGCCGGCACCAGCACCTCCCCGGCGACCCGTGCCGTGGCCGCCGGCGGGGGCGGTGCGGCCAGGACCGGCGGCCCGGCCCGCAGCTGGTGGGTGGCGAGCATCGTCTCGGCGTGCTGCTGCTCGTGTTGTGCGATCATGCCGAAGACGAACCCGTCGGTGACCAGCCGGCGCCCGTCGAACCGGACGGTGTCGAGCAGGTCCAGGACCTTGGCCCGGACGGTCGCCACGTAGGAGCGGGCCTCCCCCGGGCCGAGCAGCGGCAGCGAGGCACGCTCCCGACGCGGGTGTCGGAAGGCGTCGTACAGGTCGTCGATGTCGCACCGGACCGGCTCCCGGCCGCCGACGTCACGCAGCAGCCACAGCTCCTCCTGGTTGCCCACGTGGGCCAGATCCCAGACCAGCGGCGACATGATCGGCGAGTGCTGGCGGACCAGGTCGTCGTCGTCGACCACGTCGGTGAGCAGCCGGCTGCGGTCGCGGGCTCGGGTCAGCTCCGCGGCGATCCGGTCGCGCAGCCGCTCGGCGGTGTCGCTCCGGTCTCCGGCAACGGTCATGATCAGCCCTTTCCCGCGGCGGCCAGCCGGCGCGCCACGATCCGTTCGATCTCCGCGCGGGTCGCCCCGGGCAGTCCGGTCCGGTCCAGCGCCGGCACCGCCAGGTCCAGCACCCGGCGGGCCACCGTGGCCAGCACCGGATCCCGCAGCCCCCACCGGGCCGCCTCGGTCCACCGGCCGGCGGCGGGCTCGCACACCGCGCGGACGGCGTCCCGGGTCTGGTCGTCACGAAGCAGCGCGACGAGCACGCCGACGGGGGCGATCCACTCCCCGGCCGGCTGGCAGTCGAGGTAGCGCAACTCCAGGTAGCCGCGTGGGCGGACCGGCGGGAAGAGGGTGCCCAGGTGGTAGTCGAGGTCGTCGGTGGTGGGCGGGCGGGGCAGCGCGCCGGCCAGCCAGTCACGGAAGGTGATCCCGGGCGGTACCCGCCAGTCGTCGCCGTCGCGCCGCAGGCAGAGCAGCGGCGCGGCCAGCGCGTACCGGGCCCAGGCGAGGGCGGGGTCGACCGGCCTGCCGTCCGGCACCCAGACCGGGCGGGTCCGGGCCGGGTCGACGTGCTGCCAGGCGGCCATCCGGGCGGAGGCCCAGCCGGTGTCCCGGCCGGCGTGTCGGCGGGCGGTGGCGAAGAGCGCCAGCAACGGCGGCCCGAGGGCGTGCGCGGTGGCCCACCGGTCGGCGACCTGGGCGGGCGTCCCGGCGTCGACGCAGACCTGTAGACCGGCGGTGCTGTACATCATCGTCCGGCCGGCGGCACCGCCCCGGTCGAAGGCGCAGCGCATCGCGCGGTAGCGGGGGGTGTCGAGCACCGGGGTCGGAGGGCGGTACGGGTCGATTCCGCCGCGGCCGAGCACGAGGCCGGCGGCGCCGAGCAGGTCGGTGAGGTGGTCGAGGTCGGTGCGGGTGCGCTCGTACAGGTCGCGGAGGGAGTGGCAGGGCACGGTGGAGAGTTCCACCTGGCCACCGGGCTCCACGCTGACGGTGCCGGAGCCGGGCAGCCGGCGGGCCGGACTGGCCGGGTCGAGGGTCGTCGGGGCGTACGTGCCGAGCGCGGCACGCAGCCGCTGCGGGGTGATCGCCCGGGCCGGTTCCTCGGCGTCGTGCACGGTCCACTCGAGTTCCAGACCGGTCGCGACCGGTGGACCGGTCGTGAAGCAGACCCGGGCGACGTAGCCCTCGGCGTCCTCGGCCGCACGCAGCACCGTGCCGCTGTCCAGGCCCGACGACGTCATCCGGCACCCCTCCCGCGCCGCGTTCGCCACCCCGTCCACCAGCCCGGGTGCGCCACAGCCCGGTACCCGGGATCCGACCTCGCTAACCTCGCGCCGCTGCCGGCCGGGGCGTCGGCGCCGCCGGTGGGCGCCGGGCGGCGTCGGTGGCGGCGCGACGGTGTCCCGCAGGGGGGCGACGCGGGAAGCCCGGCAACCTCCGGAGCGGAGAGGCGGCGACGGTGCCCCGCCGGCCGCCGCGCCGGATCCGGTCCGGCCGGCGTCGGCCACAGACCCTTGACATCATGGAAACAAATATGTGCACTTGTTGAACTCCGTTGAGGCCGGCCACCGGTGCCGTCGGTGGGCCGGCGTACGCCACGGCGAGGACCGGGAGGCACGATGGCAGGACCAACCCGCTCGGCCACCTCCGACACGCCCCGCTCGCCCGCTGCCGGCCCGGCGCTCCGACTCGACCGTCGCCGGCTGCTCGGCCTCGGCCTCACCGCCGGGATGGCTCCCCTCCTGGCCGCCTGCGGCGGGGCCTCGACCACCGGCTCCGACGCCGAGGACGCCATCACCTTCCTGTCCACGCAGTTCACCCCGGTCGAGGAGCGGCAGCGGTTCGAGCAGATCCTCCGCGAGCGGGTGCCGGGCGGTGGTGTGGCCTACAACCCGGTCGAGGGAAACGTCTTCGCCTCCACGATCACCTCCCAGGTGGAGGCGAACCGGGTCCAGGTGAGCCTCGTCGGCGGGCTGCACGGGGACCTCGCCCCGCACGCCGACCACCTCGAGGCCCTCGACGAGCTGATCGCCCGGCTCGGCGACCGCGGGTTCCCGCGGGAGATCGCCGAACTCGGACGGCTGTCCGGCGGTTCCACGGTGTACGTGCCGTGGATGCAGGCGTCGTACGTGCTGGCGGCGCACCGGCGTGCCCTGGAGTGGCTGCCCGCCGGCGCCGACGTGAACGACCTCAGCTACGACCAGTTCCTCGCCTGGGTCACGGCCGCCCGGCGGGGCAACGGCGGCAGGCCGGTGTTCGGGCTCCCCTGCGGGCCGAAGGGCCTCTACCACCGGTTCTTCCAGGGCTACCTGCTGCCGAGCTTCACCGGAGGCCAGATCACCACCTTCCGCTCGCCGGAGGCCGTCCAGGCCTGGCGGTACATGGCGGAGCTGTGGGCGCAGACCGCGCCGGCGTCGACCAACTTCGACGCCATGCAGGAGCCGCTGCAGCGCGGCGAGGTGCTCATCGCCTGGGATCACGTCGCCCGGCTGGTCGACGCCCCGGCACGCGATCCCGACAACTGGGTGATGGCACCGGCGCCACGCGGCCCGAAAGGGCTGGGCTACATGCTCGTCGTCGCCGGGCTGGCCATCCCGAGGGGAGCGCCGAGGGCCGACCGGGCCCGCCAGGTGATCGAGGCGCTGACCACCCCCGAGGCACAGCTCGAGGTGCTGCGCCGCAACGCGTTCTTCCCGGTCGTCGACGCTCCCCTGCCGGCCGACCTGCCACCGGCGATCGCGTTGGAGGCCGCGGCGGTCCGCCGGCAACAGGCGGCCGAGGGCGCGATCGTCGCCCTGCCTCCGGTGGGGCTCGGCGCCCGCGACGGCGAGGTGTCGCAGATCTTCAAGAACTGCTTCAAGGAGATCTGCCTGGACCGCCGGCCGGTGCCGCAGGTGCTGGACCGGCAGGCCCGGGAGCTGAACCTGATCCTCGACGAGTTGGCGGTGCCCTGCTGGCGCCCGGACCCGGTGGGCGCGGGGCAGCCGTGCCGGGTGTCGTGACGGCCGCGTCGGAACGGGCCGCCACCGAGGCCGGACCCGCACCAGCGCGCCGCCGACGGCGGGCCCGGATCCCGGCCCCGGTGCTGCTGATCGCCCCGTCCGTGGTGTTCCTGGCCGTGCTCTTCCTCTGGCCGATCGGGGTCGGCGTGGCGCAGGCGTTCACCGGCGCCGACGGCGCGACCCTCGCCCACCTGCGCCGGATGGTCGACGACCCCTACTTCTGGGACGCCGCCCGCAACACCGCGCTGCTGATCGTCGTCCTCATCCCGCTGCAGTTCGCGTTCGCCCTCGCCATGGCGTTGCTGCTGCGGCAACGCCCGCGGCTGTCGTCGTTCTACTTCTACGTCTGGTGCCTCCCCCTGGCCATCAGCGACCTCGCCGCCGGGCTGGTCTGGCTCGCCATCTTCGCCGACCGCGGCTACCTCAACTCGCTGCTGGCCCGGCTCGGCCTCGGCGACGGCCCCGCCTGGCTGTCGTACGACAACCAGACCACGATGTTCGTCGCGGTGCTGTTGGCCGAGCTGTGGCGGGCCACGTCGCTGGTGCTGGTGATCCTGGTCGCCGGGCTGCAGAACGTGCCGCGGGACTACGACGAGGCGGCGGCGGTCTTCGGTGCCACCTACTGGCAGCGGCTGCGCCACGTCATCCTGCCGCAGCTGCGGCCGAGCCTGCAGGTCGCGCTGATCCTGCGGACCATCCTCGGGTTGCAGACCTTCGCCGTCGCCCAGGCGCTCACCGGCCGGAACTTCCCGCTGCTGGTGGGCGAGACGTACCAGTGGTACGTGGTGTTGCGCAACAACGGCGTGGCGGCGGCGATCGCGCTGGTCATCCTGCTGGTGTCGATCGGCACCGCCATGGTCTACCTGCGGGTGCTGCGCGACCCGGCCGCCGGGAGCCCGCGATGAGCCGCGGCCGGCGGGTGCGGCGCCGCACGGTCGCCCTGCACGCCGCCTGCGTCGCCGTCACCCTCTTCATGGGACTGCCGATCTATCTGATCGCGCTGGCCGCGTTCTCCAGCCGGGAGTCGCTGAACCGGTTCCCGCTCCCGCTGGTGCCCGGTGACGTCTCGGTCGACACGATGCGGGCCTTCCTGCAGACCACCGGGGTGGTCGCCGGATTCCAGAACTCGGTCGAGGTGGGTCTGCTCAGCCTGGCGCTGTCGCTGGCGCTGGGCGTCCCGGCCGGCTACGCACTGGCCCGGTACGCCTTCCGCGGGCGCGAACCGTACCAGTTGTTCCTGCTGCTCACCCGGGCGCTGCCCATCGTGGTCCTCTCGGTGCCGCTGGCCCGGGTCTTCCTGGCCACGGGGCTGTACGACACGACGTACGCGGTGGCGCTGCTGCACACCGCGCTGGCGCTGCCCACCACGGTGCTGATCACCTCGGCGGTCTTCGTCTCGGTTCCGGTGGAGCACGAGGAGGCGGCGATGGTCTTCGGCGCCACGGCACGGGGGGCGTTCGCCCGGGTGGTGCTGCCGCAGGCGCTGCCCGGGATCACCGCCGCCGCCATCTTCACCTTCGTGACCTCCTGGAACGAGGTGCTCGGCGCGGCGGTGTTGACGCTGGGCCGCCGTACCCTGCCGGCCCAGGTCCTGGCGACGCTCGGCGACTCGCCGCTGGCGTTCCGGTTCGCCGGCGGCTTCGCGCTCGTCGTGCCGGCGCTGGTCTTCGTCGCGGTCATGCGCCGCTACCTGTTGAACATGTGGGGAACCACGATCCGCTGACCGGCCGGTGTGGGCAGCGGCGGCACCGAGGAGAGGGGGCAGGGTGGCCGAGATCGTGCTACGTAACCTGGTGAAGACGTACCCGGGGACGACGAGCCGGGCCGCCGACGACGTCAGCCTCGACGTACGCGACGGCGAGTTCCTGGTTCTCGTCGGGCCGAGCGGGTGCGGCAAGACCACCCTGCTTCGCATGATCGCCGGCCTGGAGGTCCCCGACTCCGGGTCGGTACACATCGGCGGCCGGGACGTCACCGACCTGCCGCCCCGGGAACGCGGGCTCTCCATGGTCTTCCAGTCGTACGCCATCTTCCCGCACCTGCGGGTGCGGCAGAACATCGCGTTCGGCCTGACGATGCGCAGGACACCGAAGGCGGAGATCGAGCGGCGGGTCGCCGAGGCGGCCGAACTGCTGCACCTGACCGACTACCTCGACCGCTACCCGGCCCAGCTGTCCGGCGGCCAGCGTCAGCGGGTCGCGGTGGCCCGGGCGATCGTGGTCGACGCCGACGTGCTGCTGATGGACGAGCCGCTGTCGAACCTGGATGCCCTGCTGCGGCAGGAGTTCCGCACCGAGCTGAAGCGCATCGTCGGCAGGCTCGGCACGACCACCGTCTACGTGACCCACGACCAGGCCGAGGCGCTCTCCCTCGGTGACCGGATCGCGGTGCTGCGTCAGGGACGGATCGTCCAGCTCGGACCACCGCTGGAGGTGTACGACGCCCCCGCGGACCGGTTCGTCGGCGGTTTCCTCGGCAGCCCGCCGATGAACTTCCTGTCGGCCCGGCTCGACCGCTCCGGCGACCGGCCGCTGCTGCGCGTCGGCGAGCAGGGCATCCGCGCACCCGACGGGCTCGCCGACCAGGTGGGCGACGAGGTCACGATCGGGATCCGGGCCGAGAACGTCGAGGTCGTCCCCGGCGGAGGGCCGGACCGTCTGGCGGCCCGGGTGGAGGTGGTCGAGCCGACGGGGGCGGCCATCCTGCTCACCGTCGAGGTGGCCGGCCAGTCGATGAGGGTACAGACGCCGCCGACCGTCCGGATCGCACCGGGAAGCCGGATCTGGCTCTCCGTCGACCGCGAGCGGATGCGCTTCTACCGGCCGGAGGACGGCACCGCGGTCCGGTGGCCGACGGGAACGACGTGACCCACGGCCGGGTGGCCGACGGGGTCGCCCGCCCACCCACACCGCGCCTGAGCGGCACGATTGCGTATGCGATCACTCCGCTGGGTACGGTGTGCGAGTGCTGGACTCAGGAGTCGTCCTGGGTGGACGGTACCGCCTCGACGAGCGGATCGCCACCGGGGGAATGGGTGACGTGTGGCGTGGCACCGACACGGTGCTCGGCCGCCGGGTGGCGGTCAAGGTCCTGCTCCCGACCCTGCTCGCCGATTCCGGCTTCCTCGCCCGGTTCCGCGCGGAGGCGCGGATCCTGGCGGCTCTCCGCCACCCCGGGATCGTCCAGGTCTTCGACTACGGCGAGGACGAGCTGCCCACCGGGCGAGCCGACTACCTGGTCATGGAGTACGTCGACGGCGAGCCGCTCTCCGAGCGGATCCGCGCCACCGGGCGGCTCGACGTCGCCGAGACCCTCCGGGTGATCGCCGAGGCCGCGCAGGCGCTGCACGCGACCCACCTGCGGGGCATCGTGCACCGGGACGTGAAGCCGAGCAACCTGCTGGTGCAGGCCGACGGCACGGTACGGCTGCTGGACTTCGGGGTGGCCCGCTCCGTGGAGATCACCAGCGTCACCAGCTCGAACGCGGTCCCCGGCACCGCGCTCTACATGGCGCCGGAGCAGGCCACCGGTCGGCCGGTCTCGGCCGCCACCGACATCTACGCCCTGGGGGTCGTCGCCTACCAGTGCCTCGCCGGCCAGCCGCCGTTCACCGGTGACACTCCCCTGCAGGTCGCTGTCAAGCACCTGCACGAGGAGCCGCCGCCGCTGCCGGACGACGTCCCGGAACCGGTGGCCGCGTTGATCTTCCGGGCGCTGGCGAAGGATCCGGCCGACCGCTATCCGAGCGCCGCCGAGTTCGCGCGTGCGGCCCGGGCGGCGGCGAGCCACCCGGCCGTGGCGACGGGCGCGGCCGCGGAGCCGGGGGCGCCCGTGTCCCGGCCCGCCGACGACGGGCCGGCTGACGAGGGTACGACCGCGCCGGCCGACGCGGCACACGCGACGACGGCGGCAGTCGGCTCGGTGGCCGGCCCGGCCGCCACGGGTGGCGAGCGCGGACGCTCCGCGCGGGCGGCGACCACGCTGGCCGACAACCCGGTGGTCGCGGTGCCGGAGGGCCGGGTCGGCCGGTCCGGCGTCAGTCCGCTGACCCTGGCCGGCGTGGCTGCCGCGGTGGGCGTCGTCGCCGCGGTGGTCACCGCCCTGATCGCCTTCCGGGCGCCCGACCGGGCGCCCGCGACCGACCCGTCCCCGACCCCGACCGTCGCCGAGAGCGTCGACGCCGACACACCCCGGCCGACGGAGACGGAGACCCGGACCCGGGACTCGAACGGCGAGGACGACGGGCCGACGCGCCCCCGGTCGTCGAGGTCACCGACGCCCACCGTGCGTGCCACCTCGCCGAGCCCGGACGCCGTCCCGCGGACCATGCCGCCCAGCACCCCCAGCCCCGGATCCGAGCCGACCGACTCGGTGCCGCCCAGCGGTGAGCCGGAGCCCACGAACCCGAGCGGCAACCCGACCAACCCCGGGCAGCCCTGACACCCGCGGCCGGTCCTGACCGGCCGCGCCGCGCTCCGGTTCCACGTCGACACACACCGACCACCGGGTGTGTCCTGTCCACTGCGTACCGTCTGGGAGCGGCGGTACCGCCGCTCCCAGACGGACCCGCGACGGCGACCCCCAGCAAGAGAGTACGAAATAGCTGCCTTTATCAGCGTTTTGCAGGTGATCAACGATAAGTCACCCTAAGGTATGCAGCACGTTGTCGCCGACGCTGGGAGCCCAGATGCGCAGGGAGAAACTCGTCGTCATCGGTCAGGGGTACGTCGGTCTGCCGCTCGCGATCTCCGCGGTGGAGGCGGGACTCGACGTGGTCGGCCTCGACGTCGACGCCACCCGTGTCCGGCAGCTCGCCGCCGGGCGCTCCTTCGTCGAGGACATCCCGGACTCCCGGCTCGGCGCCGCGCTCGCCACCGGACGTTACCTGCCCACCGGCAACTACGCGGACGCCAAGGACTTCGACGTCTGCGTGATCAGCGTGCCGACCCCGCTGCGTGACGGGGTTCCGGACCTCAGCTTCGTGGAACAGGCGGGCACCGCCCTGGGTCCGTACGTCCGCCCCGGGTGCACGGTCATCCTGGAGTCGACGACGTATCCCGGCACGACCGAGGAGCTGCTCCGGCCGTTGCTGGAGCAGGGCAGCGGGCTGCGCAGCCCCGGTGACTTCCACCTCGGCTACAGTCCCGAGCGGATCGACCCGGGCAACCCGACCTGGCGCCTGGAGAACACCCCGAAGGTCGTCTCCGGGGTCGACGCGGCGGCGCTGGCCCGAGTCGACGCCTTCTACCGCCGGATCGTCGCCCGGACCGTACCGGTCGACTCCACCCGGGTCGCCGAGCTGACCAAACTGATCGAGAACACCTTCCGCCAGGTCAACATCGCCCTGGTGAACGAGTTGGCGGTGTTCAGCCGCGAGCTGGGTATCGACGTCTGGCAGGCCATCGAGGCGGCGGCGACCAAGCCCTTCGGCTTCATGTCCTTCACCCCGGGGCCGGGCACCGGCGGGCACTGCCTGCCGATCGATCCCTGCTACCTGTCCTGGCAGGTCAAACGCCGGCTCGGCCGGCAGTTCCGGTTCATCGAGCTGGCCGGGGACATCAACCACGCGATGCCGGAGTACGTCACGCAACGGGTCATGGCCGGCCTGAACGCGCGGGGCCGACCGGTCAACGGCGCCAGGCTGCTGCTGATCGGACTGGCGTACAAGAAGAACACCGGCGACCTCCGGGACTCCCCCGCGATCGACGTGGCCAACCGGCTGCGTGCCCTCGGCGCGCACGTCCGGGCGGTGGAGCCGTACGCCGATCCCGGTCGCGTCCCCGCCGGGATCACGATCGTGGACCTGACCGAGGACGAGGTGCGGAATGCCGACGGCGTGGTCGTGGTGACCGACCACGACGGCCTGGACTACGACATGGTCGGCCGGGTCGCCGGCTACGTCTTCGACAGCCGCAACCGCTGCTCCGGGCCGACCGTGGAGCGGCTCTGAGGGCCCCGGTGCCGGTGGTGCCCGCCGGGCCCGCGGCGCCTGCCGCGGCGACTCACGGAAGGCGTGCCAGCGCGGGGGCGCGGTCGGCGTACACCGGACTCCGGCGGCCCCGGGCCAGCGCGAGCCGGTGGTAGAGGTCCCGGGTGGCCGCCACCAGGCGGGGCGTGCCGAAGACCTCGCGGACCTCGGCCTGCGCCGCCCGTCCCATCCGTCGCCGCAGGTCGGCGTCGCCGAGCAGCCGGAGCACCGCGCGGCAGAGCCCGTCGAGATCGGCCCGGTCGCAGAGCAGTCCGGTCCGCCCGTGCCGTACCACCTCGGCCACCCCGCCGACGTCGGTGGCGACCACGGGCCGGCCGGCCTGGGCGGCCTCGATCAGTGTCAGCGGCGTGCCCTCCCGATCGGAGGTCAGCAGCACCAGGTCGGCGGCGGCGTAGACCACCTCGACGTCGGGGCGCCAGGGTAGGAACGTCACCGACAGGTCGGCGGCCGACGCCGCCGCGACGGTCGCGGCGAGCCGGTCCCCGGTGCCGCAGACGACGAAGTGGACGTCCGGCATCACCCGACGCACCGCCCGGGCCACGCTCAACATCCGGTCCAGTCGTTTCGCCGCGGTCACCGGGCCGACGTAGGCCACCACCGGACCCGGCCCGCCCAGGCCCAACCTCCGTCGGGCCTCGGCCCGGTCCGGCACCGGAGGCAGACTGACCCCCGGCGGGATCACGGTGTACTGGGCGGGGCGGCCGATCCGGGCGGCGAGGAGCTCGTCCCGGACCCGGGCGTTCACCACCACCAGCGCATGGTTCGTCCGGGCCAGTGCCCGCTCGGCGCCGAGGGCGAGCCGGGTCAGCGTCGGCGAGCGTCCGCTCACCACCGGATACTCGTGGAAACTGTGCACCCGCAGCGGCACCCGGCAGGCGACGGCGGCGATCCGGCCCAGCCGCCCGGCGCGTAGGTCGTGGGTGTGCACCAGGTCCGGCCGGAACTCGCGGATCGCGTCGACCAGGGCGGCGAGCGCCCGCAGGTCGTCGGTGGGTCGGGTGGCTCGCCGCAGTGCCGGAAGTAGCCGGATCGGTAGGTCGGTGGCGCGCAACCGACGGTAGTCGGGTTCGCCGGGCTCGACCGGGCCGGTGTACAGCCGCTGCTCGAACTGGTCCGGGTCCAGTCCGTACAGCAGCGCGCCGACCTGTGAGGCAGCCTCCCCGATGGTCATCCGGGAGATGATCCGCAGCACCCGAAGCGGTGGCATGTCAGACCTTTCGTTTTCGCGGCACCTCCGGTCGGCAACCGTGTCCCGTCGCCCACCAGTGGTGCCGGGAATCTACCATTAGTCCTTTTATACCTCTTATCGGCGTATTTAGACGCGCTGTCGGAGAACACCGGACCACCGAGGGAGAGTTCCGGCACCGCCGACCAGCGGATCACACCCAACGACCGGGGCCCGCGGAAGGGCGGCGGACATCCGGCGGCGCACACGGGAGTCCCGGCGGCGTACGGGATCAGGGACGGGTGACACGTCTCTCCCCGACACCCGGATCGGGTCACGACCTCCCACCCGCGGCGACGGCGCCACGGCCCACCCACCTGAGTGGACCCGCACCGACCCATGCCCGACCCACGGGGCCGACGGCTCCACCGGCCCCGGCGGGCCGGTCCGTCCCAGGACGGACCACCGGGTACCCGAACGACGTCACCTGCCATGACATTTGTCATAGGTATGTGTGCACGATGCACCCGGGAGGATGACTCGACGCACTAGTCGCGGCTCGGAACCACCCAGGAAACTCGGACGCGTCGATGAACCAGGGTCCCGCAGGGATCATCCCGAGGAGCCGCGACGATGGACGATCGCTACGACGCGTACTGTGCGGTCGACCCGCTGTTCTACGACTCACCCACCAACGCCACCGCCGCCGCCACGTTCGCGGTGGCCAACCGCCCGGTGCCGGCGGGATGGCGACGCGAGCCGAGCGACGACTGGCTGGTGTACGCCCCCGAGGCGGCGTCTCTCCCGCCGCAGGGCTGGAAGATCCACGTCTCCGCCTGTCTCGACAACGCCGAGCGGGTCCTGGCCCGGGTCTGGGACTACTGCGTGTCCCGCGGGCTCTCCTTCAAGTTCCTCCGCGATCCCCGGGTGCTCCTGCTGCGCAACGCGAAGTACGCCCACCGTGGCTCCAGCGGCAAGCTCGTCACCATCTATCCCCGCGACGAGACCGAACTCGAGCTGGCCTGCAAGGAGCTCGCCGAGCGCCTGGACGGCGAGCCCGGCCCGTACATCCTCAGCGACCTGCGCTACGGCGCCGGCCCGGTCTACGTCCGCTACGGCGGCTTCGCCGCCCGCTACTGCCACGGGGAGGACGGCCAGGTGGTGCCGGCGATCGAGGACCCCACCGGCACACTGGTGCCGGACCACCGGGCGCCGGTGTTCCGGGTTCCCGCCTGGGTGAGCCTGCCCGCCTTCCTCGGACCCCACCTCGCCGCCCGCAACGCGACGACCACCGCCGACCTGCCGTACCAGATCGAGCGGGTCATCCACTTCTCCAACGGAGGCGGTCTCTACGCCGGCCGGGACACCCGCACCGGCACCCGGGTCGTGCTCAAGGAGGCCCGACCGCACGCCGGCCTGGACGCCGAGGGCCGGGACGCGGTCACCCGGCTGACCCGCGAGGCCGAGATCCTGCGCCAGCTCGCCGACGTACCCCAGATAGCCCGGGTACACGACCAGTTCACCCTCGGCGACCACCACTTCCTCGCGTTGGAGTACGTCGAGGGGCGGGCGCTGAACAGGGTGCTGGTCGAGCGGTACCCGCTCGTCGACCCCGACACCCCCGCCGCCCGGCTGGCCGAGTACACGGCGTGGGCGGTACGCATCCACGAACAGGTCGAGCGGATCGTCGACGCGATCGCCGGGCAGGGCGTCGTCCACGGCGACCTGCACCTGTTCAACATCATGGTCGGCCGGGACGACCGGGTGACCCTGATCGACTTCGAGGTCGCGGCGCCGGTCGGCGAGGCCGCCCGGCCGGCCCTGCGCAACCAGGGATTCGCGGCGCCCCGCGACCGGACCGGTTTCGCCGTCGACCGCTACGCCCTCGCCTGCCTCCGGCTCGCGCTGTTCCTGCCCCTGACCCAACTGGTGCGGCTCGCCCCGGCCAAGGCCGCCCACCTCGCCGAGATCGTCGCCGCGCACTTCCCGGTGCCGCACGGCTTCCTCGATCAGGCGGTCGAGGAGATCATGGGTCGCCGTCCGACCGCTCGCGCCCGCGTCGGTGCCGGGGACGCCCCCGGTCGGGCGGGTCGCACCGACCGCGCGGCGGGCACCACCGCGGGGGCCGCGGGTCCGGGGGCCGTACATCACCCCGGACCGGATCCGGTGTCCGGTCCGGAGGTGTTCACCGCCGGGCGCTCCGGTTGGCCCCGGCTGCGCGACCAGCTCGCCGGCGCGATCCTGGACAGCGCCACCCCGGGCCGTGCGGACCGGCTCTTTCCCGGAGACATCCACCAGTTCCGCACCGGCGGGCTCAACCTCGCCCACGGCGCGGCCGGGGTGTTGTACGCACTGCACCTCACCGGCGCGGGGCGGTTCCCCGACCACGAGGACTGGCTGGTCCGGCGGGCCCTCAGCGCGCCGTCCGGGACGAGCTGCGGACTCTACGACGGACTGCACGGGGTGGCCTTCGCCCTGGAACGCCTGGGCCGCCGGCAGGACGCGCTCGACGTCCTCGACCTCAGCCTGCGCCAGGCGTGGCGGAGCCTCGGTCCCGACCTGGTCGGTGGGCTGTCCGGAATCGCGCTGAACCTCGCCGACCTCGCCGGCCGCACCGGGGAGCCGGCGCTGCGCGAGGCCGCCTGGCAGGCCGCGGACCTGGTCGCGGCGCGGCTCGGCGATCCGGGGCGGGCGCCGGACGGGCGGGGCGACGGCCCGGTGACCGGGTCGGAGGTGAGCGGTGGGCGGCACCCGTACGCGGGACTCGCCCGGGGACGCACCGGCCCGGCCCTGATGTTCCTCCGGCTGTACGAGTTGACCGGCGACACCGACCTGCTGGACCGGGCCGGCGCGGCGCTGCGTCACGACCTGCGGCGCTGCGTCCTGCGACCGGACGGCGCGCTGGAGGTCAACGAGGGCTGGCGGACGATGCCGTACCTGGCGCACGGCAGCGTCGGCATCGGGCTGGTCCTCGACCAGTACCTCCGGCACCGCCCCGAGCCCGATCTCGTCGCCTCGGCCCGGGCCATCCGGCAGGCCGCCCGGGCGCCCTTCTACGCCCAGTCCGGACTCTTCGCCGGCCGGGCCGGCATCATCGTCTACCTGGCCGCCCGGGTCGCCCTGGGCGACCGGGGCGGCGGCGCCGGCGACGAGCGCGGCGCCGCCGCCGGCGAGCCCGACGACCGGGCCGACCTGGCCGCCCAGCTGTCCCGGCTGGCCTGGCACGCGATGCCGTACCGGGGCTTCCTCGCCTTTCCCGGCGAGCAGCTGCTGCGGCTGTCGATGGACCTCGCCACCGGTACGGCGGGGGTGCTGCTCGCCGCCGGCGCTGCCTGGCACGACCAGTCGGTGACCCTGCCCTTCCTCGTTCCGCTCACCGGCGCGACCAGGCTCCCCCGCCCGTGCGGGGGAAACGTTGGAACCGCGACCTGAGGGGAGGTGGACAACATGGCGCTTCTGGACCTGCAGGGCATGGAGCTGTCCCCGGCCGACCGCGGCGGCGAGGGCGGCAGCCGGGCGAGCCTGCTGCTGTGCGGCGACAGCTCGCTGTCCCTGACGACCTGCAAGTGAGCGGTGGTCGTCCGGGCCCTGGGCAGGGAGAGGGATGCCCCGCCCAGGGCCCCGTGCCGACGGAGGGATGACACGATGGCCCGCGCCGGCGACCGGTTGCTCGGCCGCACGATCGGATACGGTGGCGGCTGGACGACCCTCCTCGCCCTCGCCGCGCTGCTCGGGACCGGCGCCGAGCTGCTGCTTCCGGTCACACTCGGGAGGGCGGTGGACGCCGCGCTCGGCACCGCCGACCGGTGGTGGCCGCTGGTCGCCTGCGGACTCGTCCTGCTCGTCGTGGTCACCGACGCCCTGGGCAGCCTGGCCGACGGGGCCGGCACCGCCCTGGCCACCGCGCGGCTGCGGCAGCGGCTGCTGCGGCACCTGCTCGCCCTCGACCCCCGGGTCGCCGCCCGACATCCGGTCGGTGACCTGATCGGACGGCTGGTCGGCCAGGCGGCCGACGCCGGCCGGGCCGGCGCCACGCTCGTCACGGGCGTCACCGCGGTACTGCCCCCGCTGGGCGGCGTCGTCGCGCTCGCCCTGCTGGACTGGCGCCTGGCCGCGGTGTTCCTCGTCGGGCTGGCGTCGCTCGCCGCCAGCCTGCGCAACTTCGCCTCCGACGCCTCGGCCGCCACCGCCGGATACCTCGGTGTGCAGGGTCAGCTCGCCGGACGGCTGGCCGAGGCGTTGCGAGGCGCCCGAACCATCGCCGCCGCCAACACCGTGCCCGCCGAGATCGACCGGATCCTGGCACCGCTGCCCCGGCTGGGGTGGCACGGCACGCGGACCTGGGCGGCACTGGCCAGGGCCGCCGCCCGGACCGCGGCGATCGCTCCGCTGCTGCGCCTCGCGGTGGTCGCGATCGGCGGCTGGCTGGTGACGCGGGGACGGCTCAGCCCGGGGGAACTCGTGGCCGCGGCGCAGTACGCCGCGCTCGGTGCCGGCCTCGGTGCCGTCGTGGCCGCCCTCCACCAGCTGGTCCGCACCCGGGCCGGCGCCGACCGGGTCGCCGCCGTACTGACCGATCCGGTGCACCCGTACGGCACGGAGGTGCTGCCCCCCGGGGGCGGCGAGCTGGAGCTGGTCGGGGTGTCGGTCCACGCCGACGACGGCCGGCCCGTGCTGGCCGGCGTCGACCTGCGGGTGCCGGCGGGCAGCACCCTCGCGGTGGTCGGCCCGTCCGGCGCGGGCAAGTCGGTGCTGGCGGCGGTCGCCGGGCGGCTGCGTGACCCCGACGCCGGCACGGTGCTGCTCGACGGGGTGCCCCTGCCCCGGCTGAGCCGCGCCGCCCTGCGCCGCGCCGTCGGGTACGGCTTCGAACGCCCGGTCCTGGTCGGGGAGACGGTGGCGGACGTCATCACCCTCGGCGCGGCGGCCCACCCGCGACGGGGCGACCCGGCCGAAGCGGCCCGGGCCGCCGCCGTCGACGACGTCGTCGACCGGTTGCCGCTCGGGTACGCCACCCCGCTCGGCGACGCGCCGATGTCGCAGGGCGAGCTGCAGCGGCTCGGCCTGGCCCGTGCCCTGTACGCCGAGCGGCTGCTCATCCTCGACGACGCGACGTCCAGCCTGGACACCGCCACCGAGCACCGGATCACCCGGACGGTCACCGCCCGCCGGGACCGGCGTACCCGGCTGGTGGTGACCCACCGCGCGGCGACCGCCGCCGCGGCCGACCTGGTCGCCTGGCTCGACGGCGGCCGGCTGCGCGCCGTGGGGCGGCACCGGGATCTGTGGCGGGAGGCGGCCTACCGCGCCGTCTTCCAGGCGGCGGCGCCGGGCGGGGGAACCGGCCCGGTGTCTGCGACGGCCGGCGGCCCGGACGGTCCGGCGGTCGGGGCCACCCGGTGACCGAGGTCCTGCGGTTCACCGTGCGGGCGCTGCGCCGCCGCGGCCGTCCGCTCGCCCGGCTCGGCGGGTGGTCGGCCGCCGAGGCGCTGCCGGCGCTGCTCACCGGTCACCTCACCGCCCGTGCCGTGGACGACGGCTTCCTGACCGGCCGGCCTGGGGTGGGACTGGCGTGGCTGGGCGCGCTGGCGGTCGCGGTCGGCGTCGGCGCGGCGGGAACCCGGCGGACGTACACGTGCCTGGGTGCGGTCGTCGAACCGGTCCGCGACGACCTCGCGCGCCGGGTCGTCGCCGGGGCGCTGCACCACGCCACCGCCCCCGGTGCCCGACCGCCCGACACCGCCGCCGTGGCCCGACTGACCCACCAGGTGGAGATCGTTCGGGACACCTTCGCCGGGCTGGTGATGGTGGTCCGGGGTTTCCTCTTCACCGCCGGGGCGGCGCTGCTGGGTCTGTTCTCGCTCGCCCCGGTCGTCGCCGGGGTGGTCGCCGTGCCGCTGGCGGCCGGCCTGCTGCTCTTCGTCGTCAGCCTACCGGCGATGGCCGCCCGGCAGCGGGCGTACGTGCGCGCCGACGAGCGGCTGGGCGCCGAGGTGGGCGCCGCGCTGACCGGGCACCGGGACGTGACCGCGTGCGGCGGGCAGGACGTCGTGGCCGACCAGGTGGGCCGGCAGGTGAGCCGCCAGGCCGACGCGGAGCGCGCGCTCGCCCGGATGGCCGCGTTGCGCGGCGTGATCCTCGCGGTCGGCGGATGGCTCCCCCTGGCGGCCCTGCTGGTCGCGGCCGCCTGGCTGGTCCGGACCGGACTCACCGCGGGAGCCCTGCTCGGTGCCCTGGTGTACGTCACCACCGGGCTGCAGCCGGCGATGCACGCGCTGGTGCAGGGGGTGGCGGGGGGCGGGCTGCGGTTCGCCGTCACCCTGGACCGGATCCTCGCCGCCACCGGGACGCCGGCCGCCGACCCGTCGCCCGTCGCCCCCGGCCCGGTGCGGCCCGACACGGCACGGGCCGGTGGAGCCCGCACCGCCTCCCGCCCGGCCGGGCCGCGGCGGCCGGGGCCGGAGCCCGACGCGGAGCTGTGCGGGGTCACCGTCCGGTACGGACCACGCGCCCGGCCGGTGCTGGACGGGCTCGACCTGACCCTGCTGCGGGGAGACCACCTGGCGGTGGTGGGACCGAGCGGCGCCGGCAAGTCCACCCTGGCCGTGGTGCTCGCCGGGCTGCTGGCCCCCCAGGCCGGAACCGTGCGGCTGCGGGGCGTTCCCGTCGACCGGCTCGACCCGGCGGAGCTGGCCGCACGCCGGGTCCTCATTCCCCAGGAGGCGTACGTCTTCACCGGGACACTGCGGGAGAACCTCTGCTACCTGCGCCCGGACGCCGACGAGGCGACGGTGGCGGCGGCCGTGGCCGCCCTGGGCATCGAGCCCGTGGTGGACCGGGTCGGGGGGTTGACCGCGCCGGTGGAGCCGACCGCGCTCTCCGCCGGGGAGCGGCAGCTCGTCGCCGCCGCCCGCGCCTACCTCTCGCCCGCCCCGCTGGCGATCCTGGACGAGGCGACCTGTCATCTGGACCCCGCGGCCGAGGAAAGGGTGGAGCGTGCCTTCGCGGCCCGGCCCGGCACGCTCGTCGTCGTCGCCCACCGGATCAGTTCGGCGCTGCGGGCCCGGCGGGTGCTGGTCCTGGCGGACGGCCGGCCGACCCTGGGCCGGCACGACGAGCTCCTGGCCCGTTCGGCGACCTACCGGGAGCTGGTCGGGCACTGGCACGGCGAACCCGTCCCGCCACGAGAACCGCCGGCCGGCCCGCCGCCGGACGACGACTCCGGTGCCGTCCCCGGTCCACGGCCCGGCGCCCCGATCCCTCCGTGGTCCGCGACGCCGGGCGGTCCGGCCCGGTAGCGGGCCCGCGTCCGCGCGCTCCGATCCGGCGGCGCCCGGTCCCGGCCTGCCGGCGTGTCGGGGACGGGCCGCCACGGTGGATCGTCGGGCGGCCGGTCGGGCCCGTGCCGGCACCCGTCGGCGCGGTGTCAGATCCAGCCCGCCTCCCGGGCGATCCGGATCGCCTCGATCCGGGTCCGCGCGCCGGTCTTGCTGACGATCCGGGACAGGTGGTTGCGCACCGTTCCCGGCGAGAGCGACAGTTTGCCGGCGATCTCCCGCACCGGCCATCCCTCGGCGGCGACCTCCAGCACCTCCACCTCGCGCGACGTCAGGGGCCCGCTCCGGTTCAGCGCCGCCACGACGAGATCGGGGTCGACGACGGCGCCTCCCGTGGCGAGGCGGCGTACGGCGTCGACCAGGCGTTCCGGCGCGACGTCGCTGCCGAGAAACCCCAGCCGCGGGCCCGATGCCCGCAGGGCGTCGCCGAGGACCCGGGGTCGACGTGGGTCCACCAGGACGAGCACCGGTGGTGGGTCGGCGGACGTGCTCCGTCCGGACAGGACGCCGGCCCCGAGGAACGTGACGTCGGTGACCGCCACGTCGGGACGCTGCGCCCGCAGCGCCGCGGCGACGTCCTCGGCACGTTCCACCTCCGCGACGACCTCGATGTCGTGGGTGCTCAGGACGAACGCCAGGGCGCCCCGTACGAGGGCTCCGTCGAGCGCGAGCAGCGTCCGGATCACGTCCACCTCAGCAAGCCGTCGACACAACATCACTATGGGTGAACATTCAAACACGGACAGCGCGGGTTGCCGTGGAAGCGACCGGGGTGAGGCGGCGGAGTCCATCCCTTCGGCCCGACGCCGGAATGCCGCTTCAGAGCCAGCCGGCGCGCTCGGCCCGCCGTACCGCCTCGAGCCGGTTGCGCGACCCGGTCTTGCGGAGGATGGCCGACAGGTGGTTCCGCACGGTGCCGTGCGCGAGGAAGAGCCGACAGGCGATCTCCTTCAACGGCAGCCCTTCGGCGACGCCGCGCAGCACCTCACGCTCCCGCTCGGTCAGCGGGCCCGCCGGCGCGGTGAGCGCGGCGACGGCGGCGACGGGGTCCACCACACGCTCGCCGGCCGCGACGGCACGGACCAGCCGGGTCAGCTCGGCCGGCGGCAGATTCTTGGTGACGAACCCCCGGGCTCCCGCCCGCAGCGCCCGCTGCAGCGCCTCCGGCGACGACCGGCCGCTGAGGGCCAGCACCGCGCTGTCCGGCGCCTCCAGGCGCAGCCGTGCCAGCACGGCGAGCATGTCGACACCGGACACCTCCAGGTCGACCACGACCACGTCCGGCCGTCGGGCCCGCGCCACCGCGGTGAGCTCGTCGGGCTCCCGAAGGTCGGCCACCACGTCGAGATCGTCCTCCTGCGACAGGAACGCCCGCAGCGCGCCACGCAACAGGCCCATCTCCTCCACGATCACGACGCGGATCACGCGGTCACTCCGATCCGGTACCCGGAACGCCCCGGCGCGGGATCGGAGGGGTTCGTCGCGGCGCGCGGCGGCGGACAGCACCCGCACCCCGCCGCCGTACCCGGCGCGCCCGGGCCCGCCGGTCACCGTGGCCGGTCTGCGCGGGCACGGCGGGCGGGAGACGCCAGAGGAGAACCCGTACCACCGGGACCCGGCCGTGGCCCGGGCCCCACCGACCCACGCCCCGCTCCTGACACCGCTGCCATGCGGATGAACCCTCCGAGATAGGCGGACAGGTATCAAAGGGTAACGTTGTGTCTACCATGTTCCGTGTCGGAACACCGCGCACGACAGGCGGCGTGGCGGCGCGACCGTTCCGAACGGCTATCCTGGTCCGGTGCCGGCACCCGGTCCGACCGCCCTGCCCATCGTGCAGTTCCACGCCGCGGCGGACACCATCGATCTCGGCTGGGGACATCCGCACCCGGCGGCGCTGCCGGTCGACGGGTGGGCCGAGGCGACGCACTCCGCGCTGCGCCGCTACGGCGGCGCGATGCTGACGTACGGCCACGCACCCGGCCCGGGACCGTTGATCGAGTGGCTGTGCCACCGGCTCGCCGAGGTGGACGCCGTCGCGCCCGATCCGGCGCAGCTGTTCGTCACCGCGGGCGCGTCGCACGCGCTGGAACTGGTCACCTCGCTCCTGTGCCGGCCGGGCGACGTCGTCCTGGTCGACTCGCCCACCTACCACCTCGCCCTTCGGGTCATCGCCGACCACCGGGTCGACATCGTGCCCGCCCCGACCGGCGCGGACGGTATCGACCCGGCCGCCACGGCCGACCTGGTCCGGGCGCTGCTCCGGCAGGGACGACGGGTCCCGATGCTCTACCTGGTACCCACCTTCAACAACCCGACCGGTCGCTGCCTGCCACCCGCCGTCCGGGCCGACCTGGTCGAGTCGGCCCGGCGGACCGGCGTCACGCTGGTCGAGGACGACACGTACCGGGAACTCGCCTACTCCGCGCCGGCACCGCCGTCGCTGTTCAGCCTCGCCGAGACCGGCACGGTGGTCCGGATCGGCTCGTTCGCCAAGTCCGTCGCCCCCGGCCTGCGGCTGGGATGGGTCACCGCCGCCACCCCGGTGGTCCGGGCACTGACGGCGCGCGGCTACGTGGACAGCGGGGGCGGGGTCAACCACGCCAGCGCCCTGGCCCTGGCCGAGTTCGCGGCGCTCGGCCTCTACCAGCGGCACGTCGAGGCGCTGCGGGCGCGCTACCGCGGACAGCGCGACGCTCTGGTCGCCGCGGTACGCCGCCAGCTGCCCCAGGCCGAGTTCACCGTGCCCGCGGGTGGGTGGTTCCTGTGGCTGCGTCTGCCCGAGGAGGCCGCCGGCACCCGGCTGTTGCCGTACGCGCGGCGCGCCGGCGTCTCCTACCTGCCCGGACGCCAGTTCCACGTGGCCGACACCGGACACCGGTATCTCCGGCTGTCGTTCTCGCTCTTCGATCCGGAGACGCTGGCCGAGGGGGCGCGACGGCTCGGCGCGGCGTACCGCGACGCCCGCCTCGCCGCGCCCCACCCACCGACCCGGCCCTGACCCGGCGTGACCGCCCGCACCGGTCGCGGGCGCACGGGAGAGCGTGGGAGGCGCACCCGCCACGACCACGAGGCCACCCCAGGAGGCAGGATCACCATGCCGCCCGACAGGCGGGACCACCAGCCACCCCGAAGGAGGGCACCCTGATGGCGCAGCAGGACACCGTCACCATCACCCTGGACCCGCACCTGCGGGTCGGGACGATCGACCGCCGGATCTTCGGCTCCTTCGTGGAGCACCTCGGCCGGGCCGTCTACACCGGCATCTTCGAGCCGGACCATCCGACCGCCGACGAGTACGGCTTCCGCCGCGACGTGGCCGAGCTCGCCAGGGAACTCGGCGTGACACTGCTGCGGTACCCGGGCGGCAACTTCGTCTCAAGCTACCGCTGGGAGGACGGCGTCGGACCGGTGGCGCAGCGCCCGCGACGGCTCGACCTGGCGTGGCGCACGCTGGAGAGCAACCGGGTCGGTACCGACGAGTTCCTCTCCTGGTGCCGGCGGCTGGGCGTGGAGCCGATGATGGCGGTCAACCTCGGCACCCGGGGCGTGGAGGCCGCCGCCGACCTGGTCGAGTACTGCAACGTCCCGGGCGGGACCACCCTGTCGGACTGGCGGCGGGCCAACGGCAGCCCGGAGCCGTACGCGGTCCGGCTCTGGTGCCTGGGCAACGAGATGGACGGACCGTGGCAGGTCGGCCGGCGCAGCGCCGACGAGTACGGCCGCCTCGCCGCCCGCGCGGGTCACGCGATGCGCCGGGTCGACCCGTCCATCGAACTGGTCGCCTGCGGCAGCTCCGGCCGGGAGATGCCGACCTTCGGGGAGTGGGAGCGGGTCGTCCTGGAACACACCTACGAGATCGCCGACTATCTCTCCCTGCACGCGTACTACGAGGAGCGCGACGGCGACCGGGCCAGTTTCCTCGCCTCGGGCGCGGCGATGGACCGGTTCATCTCCGAGGTCATCGCGATCGCGGACGGCGTCGGGGCGCGGCTGGGCAGCCGGAAGAAGATGAAGCTGTCGTTCGACGAGTGGAACGTGTGGTACATGGCCGACGTCCCACCGGTGGAGGAGTCGGCGATCCGGCCCGAGGGATCCCGGTTCTTCGAGGACCGCTACCGGCTGCTGGACGCGGTGGTGGTCGGCGACCTGTTGATCACGCTCCTCAACCACGCGGACCGGGTCCGGGTCGCCTGCCTGGCGCAGCTCGTCAACGTGATCGCCCCGATCGCCACCGAGCCGGGGGGTGACGCCTGGCGGCTGGCGACCTTCTACCCGTTCGCGCACACGGCGCGGGCGGCCCGGGGCACGGCGCTGCGCCCGGTGGTGGAGACGCCGACCCTGGCGACCGCCAGGTACGGCGACGTGCCGGCCGCCAGCTGCGCGGCCACCCACGACGCGGACACCGGGGCGGCGGCGGTCTTCCTGGTCAACCGGACCGACCGGCGGCTGACCGTCCGGCTGCGCCACCCGGGCTTTCCGAACTGGACGGTGACCGGCTGCGCGAGCATCGTGGCGGACCACGGCGGCAAGCTCGTCACCGCCGAGGAGGCCCGGGCGGCCGAGCCGGTCGAACGCCACGACGTCCGTACCGGTGCCGGGCAGACCGAGGTCGGACTTGCCCCCGAGTCCTGGACGGTGCTGCGGGCCCGGGTGGCTGGGTAGCGCTGTTCGCAGCGGTGTCGGCGTGCGGGAACGCCGGTCGGGGGCGGAGCCGGGCGGCCAGGCGGTGCCGGGCCGCCCGGCCGCCGGTCGTCGTGCCGGGCCCGGGGTCCCGCAGCCGGGCCCGGGGTCTGCCGTCTGTCACCGCCGTGCCATCGTCTCGATGACCGGCACGTCGTCCAGCAGCGGGTCCGGCTCGGTCCGACGGGCCACGTACCGGGCGGTCAGGGTGTCCACGCAGGTACCGCGGGCGCTGTTGGGCCGGTAGGTGACGGTGGCGGCCAACGCCGAGGCGGCCTCGACCCGGCCCGCCCGCCAGGTGCCGGCCCGGTAGACCCAGACCCGGTCGGTCGGCCGGTAGCTGTCGGTGGAGTCGATCTCGGCGGGATCGCGTCGGTGCGGGTCCACGGTGGGTGCGGGCATCTCACTGTCCTCCTGATGTGGCGACCGGTGTCGTCTGGATCAGTTCCCGTTGCGGGGCTGTGGGAGCCGGCTGATCGCCGGATGTCAGCGGACCGGAGTGCGCGTCGGGCCCGTGGTCGGGGTGTTCGGCCGCGGTGCGGCCGCTCTTTGCCCGGTACATCGCCGCGTCGGCCAGGTCCAGCACCTCGGTGAGCTGGGCACGGCCCTGGACCGGGGTCATACCGATCGACGCGGTCACCCTCAGATCGATCCCCCGCTCGGCGACGTGGATCGGCGCGGACACCAGTTCCGCGAGCCGCCGTGCGGTCTGGTGGAGCCAGCGGCCGTCGTTGCGGGCCCCGGTGAGCAGGCCCGCGAACTCGTCCCCTCCGAGTCGGGCGACCAGGTTGTCCCCCGCGTACGCGGCGAGCCGCCACGCGACCGCGACCAGCACCTGGTCGCCGGCGGCGTGGCCGAATCGGTCGTTGATCTGTTTGAAGCCGTCGAGGTCGAGCAGCACCGCGACGAGCGGATGGCACCGGGAGTCGGCGACCAGGGCGGCGCCGATCTGGTAGAAGGCCCGCCGGTTGGGCAGACCGGTGAGGGGGTCATGGCTGGCGGCGTGCCGTGCCGCTGCCAGCTCCTCGCGGAGGCGCGCCACCTCGGCCTCGACGCCGCGGACCCGGACGCGCATCCGCCAGGCCACGCCGATGCCGGCGGCGGCTGCCGCTCCGGCCGCGAGAGTGAAGGGGTCCACGGTGCACGGCCCCTTACCGGATCCGGGTCGGCGCCGGACGCCACCCACACCCAGACGACGATGTCAGTCGATCGACTGTTACTCTCGGTAGCGAGATTTTACGTGTCTCGACACGGGTGGAAACGGATTCATCGCGATGCGCTGACAAACGTCGCCGCAGGTCGGCGAAGACTGTGGGGCGAATGCCTCTGCTGTGACACCGCGCTGTCGCTAGCAACGACCCCCGCCTCCATGACTGAAAGTGAACAAACAGACACGCCGATACAGGCGCTATCATGCTCGCTGTCAGGTGCAGACGCAAGAGCGAATGCACGTGCAGATGGTCTTGCACGCGCCGACCCGTCGGCGGTTGTCACCCACCGTGACTAGCGATGACGGCATCACGGGGAGGGACATCGCCATTACGCCCGGTCCGCGCGACGCTCGCCATCACGCTCCGCAATATTCAGAAAGACACGCGATGACTCACCCATACAACGGCATGTCGGTCCACGAGCTACCGGCACTCACCTGGCAGAAGAGCCGCCACAGCAACCCGAACGGAAACTGCGTCGAGGTGGCTCGACTGCCCGACGGCGCCGGGGTGGCGATCCGGAACTCGCGGGACCCCGACGGACCAGCGCTGATCTACACCAACGAGGAGATCGCAGCCTTCATCCTCGGCGCCAGGGACGGCGAGTTCGACCACCTCATCGCGGACGGGCACCGCGCGTCCTGAGCCGGCCGCACGCGCGGCGTCACGGTCGCCCCCGCCACCACCGACCACCGGTCGGGCACGGAAATCGGCCCGTGGGCCTTCCCTCCTCACCCATCGGGCATGGCATGCTTACCGGCGGACGTGGCCCGGCCCGAACGGGCCACGTCGAGCATGCGGAGGCGGTACGTGACGATGGCACGATCCGGCCGAGGGCCGGTCCCGAACGGCGGGGTGACAGCCGACCGGACCGCCGTGTCCGGCGGGCTGGCCCCGGAGGGTGCCACCGACAGCGGTCCCACCGTGCTGCGCATCCTGCTCGGCAACCAGCTCCGCAAGTTGCGCGAGGCCAGAGGTGTCAGTCGCGACGAGGCAGGCTGGGAAATCCGGGCCTCCGGATCCAAGATCAGCCGAATGGAGCTGGGGCGGGTGGGCTTCAAGGAGCGCGACGTCGCGGATCTGCTGACCCTGTACCAGGTGACGGACGAGAACGAACGTGCCGCGCTGCTCTCCCTCGCCCGCCAGGCCAACAACCCGGGCTGGTGGCATCGCTACGGCGACGTCCTGCCCCACTGGTTCCAGTCGTACCTCGGCCTGGAAGCCGCGGCCGCGCTGATCCGCACCTACGAGGTGCAGTACGTTCCCGGACTGCTGCAGACCCGGGAGTACGCCCGCGCCGTCGTCCTGCTCGCCCACGACCGCGCGCCGGTGGAGGAGATCGAACGGCGGGTCGACCTCCGGATGGACCGGCAGAAGGTGCTGCGGCGGCCCAACGCGCCGCACCTGTGGGTGGTGGTGGACGAGGCGGCGCTCCGCCGGCCGATCGGGGGCGTCGAGGTGTTGCGCGGGCAGCTGCAGTACCTGATCGAGGCGAGCTCCCTGCCGAACGTCACCATCCAGGTGATGCCGTTCCGGGCCGGCGGACACGCCGGTGCCGGCGGTGCCTTCACCCTGCTCCGCTTCCCCGAGCAGGACCTGCCGGACGTGGTGTACATGGAGCAGCTCACCAGCGCGCTCTACCTGGACAAGCGCGACGACGTCGACTACTACGCGGCGGCGATGGAGCGGCTGTGCGTCCAGGCGGAGCCGCCGTCGGCGACCCCGGACTTCCTCCGGTCGCTGCTGCGCGACCTCGACGCCGGCGCCATCTGACCCGCAGGCCCGGTACGTGGCGCCGGCTTCGGCGCTGCGCTGCGCGATCGCGCGTCGGATGGGCCACACTACCGGTATGCGACCACGCCGGCTCGACGACAGGGTCGCCCTGGTCACCGGGGCGTCGTCGGGAATCGGCGCGGCCGCGGCCGCCCGGCTGGCCGCCGCCGGGGCGCGGGTCTTCCTCACCGGCCGCGATACCGAACGGCTCGCCGCCGTGGCCGGTGCCACCGGAGGCACCGCGATCCCGTGCGACCTCGGCGACCCCGAGCAGACGGCCGCCCTGGTGTCCCGCGTGTTGGAGACCGCGGGCCGGGTGGACATCCTCGTCAACAACGCCGGCCAGGGCTGGGCCGGGCCACTCACCGGGATGTCCGACGCCGAGATCCGCGCGCTGGTCGCGGCGAACCTGACCGCCCCGATGCTGCTCTCCCGGGCCGTCCTGCCCGGCATGCTCGCCCGGGGCGGTGGTCATCTCGGCTTCGTCGGCTCCATCGCCGGCCGGCTCGGCGTGCGCGAGGAGGCGGTCTACGCGGGGACCAAGGCCGGGCTGAGCGTCTTCGCCGACAGCCTGCGCAAGGAGACCGCGGGACGGGGCATCGTCGTCACCGAACTGGTCCCGGCCGTGGTGGACACCCCGTTCTTCACCCGCCGCGGCCGTCCGTACCCGCGGCGGCGGCCCCGACCCGTCACCGCGGAACAGGCCGCCGCGGCGCTGCTCGCCGGCATGCTCGGCGGCCGGGCCGAGGTGTGCCTGCCCCGCTGGATGTACCTGCCGATCGCGGTCCGCGCGACCCTGCCGGCCGCCTACCGCCGCCTCGCCGACCGTTACGGCTGAGCCGGCCGTTACGCTGAGCCGGCCGCCCGCGCCGACGTCGACGGCGCGGGCGGCGGCGAGGGCCGGCAGGACGGTGTCGGCGGCGCACGCAACGGCTCAGGCGGCGCGCAGTGCCCGCAGCGACTCGCGCAGCGAGCCGACGGTGGCCAGCACCGCGGTGGGCTCGTACCCGCAGTGGGCCATGCAGTTGGCGCACCGCGGGTCCCGGCCCCGGCCGTACGCCGACCAGTCGGTGGTCTCGACCAGCTCCCGGTACGTCTTCGCGTAGCCGTCGCCGAGCAGGTAGCACGGGCGCTGCCAGCCGAAGAGCGAGTACGACGGGATCGCCCACGCGGTGCACGGGAAGTCCACCTTGCCCTCGAGGAAGTCGAGGAACAGCGGCGAGTGGTTCAGCCGCCACCGCCTGCGGCGCCCGTCGGCGAACGCCTTGCGGAACAGGTTCCGGGTCTCCGTCACCCCGAGGAAGTGGTCCTGGTCCGGCGCCTTGTCGTAGGCGTACGCCGGGGAGAGCATCATCTGGTCGACCCGCAGCTCGTCGTTGAGGTAGTCGAGCACCTCGATGACCGTCTGGGGCGTGTCGGTGGAGAAGAAGGTGGTGTTGCTGGTGACCCGGAAGCCGCGCCGCTTCGCCTCCCTCACCGCCGCCACCGCCTCGTCGAAGACACCCTCCCTGCACACCGAGGCGTCGTGCCGCTCCCGCAGCCCGTCGATGTGGACGGCGAACGAGAAGTAGCGCGACGGACGGAACAGGTCCAGCTTCTTGCGCAGCAGGGCGGCGTTGGTGCAGAGGAAGACGTACTTGCGCCGCCGCACCAGCTCGTCGACCATCCTGTCGATCTCCGGGTGCATCAGCGGCTCGCCCCCGGCGATGGAGACCATCGGGGCGCCGCACTCCTCGACCGCCGCGACCGCCTGTTCCACCGGCATCCGACGCTTCAGCACGTCCGCCGGATGCTGGATCTTCCCACAGCCCGCACAGGCGAGGTTGCAGGCGAACAGCGGTTCGAGTTCGAGAAGCAGTGGAAAGTGGGTTCGTCGCCGCAGTTTCTGACCGACCAGGTACCGGGCGATCCGCATGCTCTGCCGCAGTGGCATCCCCATCGTCAGCACCCCGCCTTCGCTCGTGCCCTCGTCGGACCGGTGGATCCCCCGCTCGTCGCCCCGCTTTCCTGCACGCTCCCGGTCATGGCGTCCGTACCTCCTCGGGATGGGTGACGTACACGTCCCCGGACCAGGTGGTGGGCCCCCGTACCGCGCCGGCGCCGAGTCCGGCCAGGGCCGCGACGGTCTCGTCGACCAGTCGGGGTGGTGCCGCGGTGCCGGCGGCCACGCCGATCGTCCGTACCCCGGCCAGCCAGCGCAGGTCGACCGCGTCGACGTCGTCGACCAGGTAGGCGGGGGTGCCCCCGCGTTCGGCCACCTCCACCAGCCGGCGGGACGTCGGCGAGTGCGCCGGTCCGAGCACCAGCACCACGTCCGCGGCGGCGATCCCGCGCGGTCGGTGGACGCCCGCCGACGGACCGGGCCGGGCCGGGGCCCGTTCGGCCGCGCCGACCGCCCCCGCCGCCCCGGCACGGCACGAGCGGGGCGCGGCCAGCACCACGTCGTCTGCGGTGGTCGCGGCGGCCCACTCGACGAGCACCGGGGCGACCTCCGGCAGGACCCGCAGCGCGGCCCGGACCCGTCGCCAGGTCAGTGGCCGGTACAGCCGCTGCGGGGGCACGTCGGCGACCACCCGGACACAGATCACCGGCCGGCCGGCGGCTCTCCCCAGCAGGGCCGCCGACTCCGTGTCCGCGGCGAGCGCCCCGGTGGTGGCGAGTCGGGCCCGGACCGGACCATCGACCAGGCGGCGGCTGGTCACGACCGGTCCGAGGTGGGCGGTCAACCCACGCCGTCGCAACGCCGCGGCGACCATCGGGGCCGCCGGACACGGCACCGCCGGTGCGTCCGGCCGGTCAGCCCGACGCACCTCGGTGGCGACGACGACGTCACCGGGGCGCAGCGCGGAGGTGAGGCCACCGGCGATCCCGGCCACCGCCAGGGCCCCGGCCCCCGAATGCCGGTCGGCGGCCCGGCCGGCCCGGACCAGCCCGCGCCCGGTACGCCGCAGCGGCGCACCGGACGGCAGTCCCCGGCGCAGCGCGCGGGCCTCCATCCGCATGGGCACGAGCAGCACCCAGTCGTCGCGGGTCAACTCGGCTCACCCTGATCGACCAGCTCGGTCCGACCGACCCCGGCGGGACCGCCCGGGTCACCCACCGCCGGGATGGCCGGGGCGACCCGCCCGGCCAGGTCCGTCCGGGCCGCCGTCTCCGCCCGCACGGTCAGCTCCTCCGGCCCGGTCGACCCCGCCGGCGTCGCCGGCCCGACCCGGGCGGTCAGCTCGGCCGGGGCCGCCGGATCGACGCCGAGCCAGCCGGGCTCGCCGACCAGCCTCCCGAGGGCGCTGACCGGGAAGACCAGCCGGTAGAGGTGGTAGTTGATGTAGAAGTCGCCCGGGAAGCCTGTGCCGGTGTACTGCGGCTCGTCCCAGCCGCCGTCCGGACGTTGGGTCTGCACCAGCCAGCGCACGCCGCGGCGGACCGACTCGGTGTCGTCGGTGCGGGCGGCGTGCAGCGCCAGCAGTGCCCAGGCGGTCTGGGAGGCGGTCGACGTGCCACGCCCCCGCCACGAGGGGTCACGGTAGGAACGCATGTCCTCGCCCCAGCCGCCGTCCGGGTTCTGCCGGCGGTGCAGCCAGCAGACGGCCCGGACGATGGCCGGGTCGTCCCGGCGCACACCGGCGGCGATCAGGGCCGGGACGACAGCGCCGGTGCCGTAGACGTGGTTGGCCCCCCACCGGCCGAACCAGGAACCGTCCGCCTCCTGGTTGCGCAGTAGCCAGGCCACACCGCGCCGGACCGTGGTCGACCCGGCCAGCCCCTCCGCGCACAGCGCCTCCACGACGTGCGCGGTGACGTCCGCGCTCGGCGGGTCGATCACCTCGCCGAAGTCGCAGAACGGCAGGTCGCGGGCGAGCGTCCGGGCGTTGTCGGCGTCGAATGCGCCCCAACCGCCGTCCGCCGACTGCATGCCGCGCAACCAGGCGACCCCGCGGGCCACGGCCGCCCGCACGGCCGGGTCCGCCCCGGTACGCCGCAGCGCGAGCAGCACCTCCGCGGTGTCGTCGGTGTCCGGGTAGCCGTCGTTGTCGAACTCGAAGGCCCACCCGGACGGAGCCAGGCCGGGTCGGCGTACCGCCCAGTCCCCCGGCACCCGGATCTCCTCGGCCAGCAGCCACCGCGCGGCCCGGTCCAGCGCCGGGTGCCCGGCGGGCAGGCCGGCGTCGGCGAGCGCGGTCACGGCCAGCGCGGTGTCCCAGACCGGCGACTGGCACGCCTCCAGCCGGCGGACCAGCCCGTCCGGTGTCTCCTCGTGCACGGTGAACCGCTCCAGACCGGCCAGCCCGGCCTCGAGCACCGGGTGCGACAGCGGATAGCCGAGCAGGTGCAGGGCGATCAGCGAGTAGACCCAGGGCGGCTGGATCCCGCCCCACGAGCCGTCCGCCTCCTGACGGGCGACGACCCACTCGGCGGCGCGGCGGAGCGCGTGGCGGCGGACCGGGCCGATCGGGTGGCGTTCGTACCGGCGCAGCACCGCGTCGAGGCGGTGCATCCAGCCGGCCCGGCGGCGCAGCGGGGGTGCGGGCTCGGGACGCCGGCCGGTCCGCAGCTCCCGCAGGGAGAAACCGAGCGGGCGGACCGGTCGCAGCGACCGCACGATCGCCAGCGGGACGATGGTCTGCCGGGCCCAGCAGGCGAAGTCGTACACGTTGAGCGGAAAGCGCGGCGGCAGGAACACCACCTCGGGCGGGACCGCCGGCAGCTGGTCCCACGGCCACTCGCCGAACAACGCCAACCAGATCCGGGTGAAGACCCGGCTGCGCTCGACGCCCCCGTGGGCCAGCACGAACCGGCGGGCCCGCCGCATGTGCTCGGCCTCCGGCGGGTCGCCCGCCAGCCGCAGCGCCGCGTACGCCTCGATGGTGGTGGACAGGTCACCGGGCCCGCCGTGGAAGGTGGCCCAGGCGCCGTCCGCTCCCTGTTTCGACCGGATCCACCGCGCCGTCGGCTCGGTCTGCTCCGGGGTACGGATGCCGAGGAACTCCCGCATGAGCAGGTCCTCGGCCTCCATCGTCACGTTGGTCTCCAGCTCTCCCCGCCACCAGCCCTCCGGATGCTGCCGGGACAGCAGCAGGTCGCGGGCGCGCTCCAGCGCCGCCCGGGTCTGGTCCCACAGCGGCGGGACCGTGCCGGCGCGCGGGGTGCGCGCGGCGTCGGGGTGGCCGCCCGGCTCGGGGGCGGTCGGGGTTCCGGCGGTGACACGCGGTTCGGACATCAGTGGTCCCGTCCCGTCATGAAGTGCGCGATCGCCACCAGGTCGGCGTGCACGCCGGAGACGTCGGCGCCGCTGCGCGCGTCCACCTCGGCGAGGTGGTCCAGCTCGGCCAGCGCCTCGGTGAGCAGCCGGTCGGCCTGCTTCTCCGTCCAGTCCCGGGCCCCGGCCTCCTCGATCAGGGTGGCCGCCAGCGTCAGGTCCGTGGCGGAGAGCTCACCGGGGCTGGCGTACAGCTCGGCGAGCTGTTTGCCGGCCGGCCCGCCGGAGGTGAGGGCGCGGACCACCGGGACCGACTTCTTGCGGGCCCGCAGGTCGGCCAGGACCGGCTTGCCGGTGACCGCCGGTTCACCCCAGATGCCGAGCAGGTCGTCGACGAGTTGGAAGGCCAGGCCGAGCCGTTCTCCGTACCGGGCGAGCCCGTCGACGACCGCCGGTGCCGCGCCGCAGAGCACCGCGCCGAGCGTCGCCGAGCAGGCCAGCAGGGCGGCGGTCTTGTTCCGGGCCATGGTCAGGCACTCGTCGAGGGTGACGTCCAGGCGGTGCTCGAACTCCACGTCCGCGGCCTGGCCGGCGATCAGCCGGCGGATCGTGGCGTGCAGGGTGGTGAGGCCAGCCCGGACGTCCACGTCCGGGGCCGCGCAGATCACCTCGTCGGCCAGGCCCAGCAGGGCGTCGCCGGCGAGGATCGCCGGTCCGATCCCGAACGCCGCCCAGGCGGTCGGCCGGTGTCGCCGTTGTCGGTCGCCGTCGATGACGTCGTCGTGCAGCAGCGAGAAGTTGTGCACCAGCTCCACCGCCACCGCGGCCGGCAGCCCGCGCTCCACCGGCTGGCCGGCGGCCCGGGCGGAGAGCAGGGCCAGGCCCGGCCGCAACCCCTTGCCGGCCCGGCTGCTCGGTTCGCCCGTCACGTCCCAGTACCCCAGCTGGTATCCGGCGACGAGCCGGGTGCGCTCGTCGACACGCTCCAAGGCGGTACGGATCGCGGGCTGGACGAGCTCCTCCACCGTGGCGAGGACGCTGGGCAGCATCATGGTCATGTCGGTGCCTCCGTCGCGCTCGAAGTCGAACCGAGGTGGGCGAGGACGACGTCGGCGGCCCGCTGGCCGCTGCGCACCGCGCCCTCCATCGTGTCCGGCCATCCCGTGTCGGTCCATGCGCCGGCCAGGGCCAGCCCGGGCGACCGGGTCTGGGCCGGCGGGCGGGCGCTGCGCGAGCCGGGCCCCTGCCGGAACGTCGCCCGGGGTTCCCGGGTGACGAAGGCGTCCCGTACCCGCGTCCGCCGGGCCGCCGGGAAGATCTCCTCCAGTGCGGCCAGGTAGGTCCGGACCAGGTCGTTCGCCCGCAGGCCCAACACCTGCTCGGCGGCGGAGATGGAGACCACCAGGTACTGGCCGGACACACCGGCCGGGGTCCGGTCG
The DNA here is from genome assembly GCA_937951935.1 of uncultured Micromonospora sp. Lineage (GTDB taxonomy): Bacteria > Actinomycetota > Actinomycetes > Mycobacteriales > Micromonosporaceae > Plantactinospora. The sequence goes on from CALGAM010000081.1 coordinate 45,069, forward strand.
AAGACCCACTGCACCGGGGTGTCCAGGCCGGCGGCGAAGGCCAGCTCGGTGACCTGGTGCGCGTAGTGCACGTGCACGTTGACGATGGGTGACGCGCCGAGCCGGGCCCACCGGGTCCGGTCCGGGGCCGCCTCGGGCGGCACCAGGCGGGCCGCCTGCGGATGCGGTACGGCCAACACGACGGCGTCGGCGGCCAGCGCCGCTCCCTCGCCGGCGATCCGGTACCGGCTCCCCTCGACGCGGATCTGCTGCACCCGCACCCCCGTGCGGACCGTGGCCCCCCGCCGGCGCAGCAGGGCGGTGGCCGGCGCCCCGTGCAGCTCGACCAGGGGTGCGGTGGGCAGGCCGAGGTCCGCGGCGTCGGCGCGGTCGAGCAGGCCGGTCCGGAACACCCGGGCAGCCAGTGCCAGGGAGGCCCGGTCCGGCGGGGCGTTGAGCGCGGCCGTGCAGATCAGTTCCCAGAGACGCCGCACCGTCTCGCCGTCCTGGCCGTGTGCGGCCAGCCAGGCACCGAAACTGATCCGGTCGGTGGCCGGGTCGTCGGGTTCCACCCGTCGCAGCGCGGCCGCGGCCCGGATCGCCGCCATCCGCTGCCCGAAGGTCAACGGCCGGTACCGCAGCAGCGCCGGCAGCAGGTGCGCCGGGGCGGGCAGCCGACGGTTGCGCGCCAGCAGGTGTGGTGGACGGCCGGCCCGGAGGATCGGCACGGCGAACCCGTCCTGCACGGTGGTCCGCCCGGTGCTGCCCAGCCGGGCCAACAGCTCTCGGTACCGCTGGTAGCAGCGGAGGAAGACGTGTTGGCCGGTGTCGACCGTCAGCGCACCACGCCGGAACGAGTAGGTGGCGCCGCCGAGCGCCGGACGCGCCTCCAGCAGGGTCACCGGGTGCCCGGCGTCGAGCAGCCGCACCGCGGCGGCGATGCCGGCCAGGCCGCCGCCGATGACGCAGACCTCGCCGGTGGTCATGCCCCGCTCCGGGTCATCGCCCGTGCCGCCACGTACGCCTTCTCCCATCCGGGCAGGGCCACCCTGCGCCGGGTGACCGCCAACGGGTCCGCGGTGATCCGGGCCAGCAGCCGGCGGTAGATGCCGGCCATCGCCGCCACGCACGCCGCGCTGCGCCGGTCCAGCATGGGCAGCAGCCGCAGCCCGGACTGGTAGTAGCGCTCGGCCCGTCGGGCCTGCCAGCGCACGAGAGCCGCCAGGCGCTCCGGTGGGTCGGCCAGCCCGCCACCGGGTTCGAGATCGAGGGAACAGCCGAACCGGTCCAGGTCGCGGCGGGGTAGGTAGATCCGGCCGGCCGCCCGGTCCTCCACGACGTCCCGGAGGATGTTGGTCAGCTGCAGTGCGACACCCAGGGTGTCGGCCAGCCCGGCCGCCTCCGCCCGGTCGGCGGCGGGCCGCAGCTCGAACACCCCGAGGGAGAGCCGACCGATCGAGCCGGCCACCCGGCGGCAGTACCCGACCAGTTCCTCGAAGGTCTCGTACCGGGTGCCCCGTACGTCGGCGAGGCAGCCGTCGACCAGCTCGTCGAAGGCGTCCAGCGGGATCGGAAGCCGGGCCGCGGCGTCGGCGAGGGCGACCAGCACCGGATCACCCCCGGCGTCGGGCAGCCGGTGCAGCGCCGCCCGGACCTGGTCCAGCCGGGCCAGTCGGGTGGCGGCGGGCAGGTCGCCGTCGCCGATGTCGTCGATGCGGCGGGCCACCGCGTACACGGCGCACAGCGCGGCCCGACGCTCGGGGCGGAGCAGCCGGATCCCGTACGAGAAGTTGCGGGCCTGGGTACGGGTGACCCGCACGCACTCCCGGTAGGCGCGCACCAGCTCGACGCTGTCCCCGCTCATCCGTGGGCTCCGGTGGGGCGCGGGGCGACGGCCGGGATCCGCCACGACCTGAGCCAGGCGGCCGCGATCCCGACCCGGGTCGGCTTCGGCGGGCCGGGCAGCGGGTCGTATCCGGCCCGGGCCAGCGCGGTGAGGGCGGCCCGGCCGCCGGCGACGTACCCGCCGACCGCCAACCGCGCCCAACCGCGCAGGTCACCGACGAGTGGCGCGCCGGCGTCGAGGAGCTCGCCGGCTCGTTCCGCCTGTCGGCGGATGACCGTCCGCAGCGGTGCGTCGGCCCGTGCCGCGTCCAGTGCCTCCTCGGGCACCCCGGCTGCCGCCAGGTCGCGGGTGGGCAGGTAGATCCGCCCCCGGCGCCGGTCCTCGGCGACGTCCTGCAGGTGTTCGATGATCTGTAGCGCGGTGCAGATGCGGTTGGCGAGCGAGACGCGTGTGGGTGTGGCGGCGTCGAAGATGTGCAGCACCAGCTCGCCGACCGGGTCGGCGGAGAGGTGGCAGTACTCGACCAGGGCGCCGAACGTCGGATAGCGGGTGACCTGCTGGTCGCGGCGGTTCGCCTCGATGAGCCGCAGCAACGGGTCGAGCGGAAACCGGCAGTCGACGATGGTCGGCGCCAGCCGGACCAGCACCGGGTGGCGGGGCGGATGGCCGTCGTAGAGTGCCCGGACCGCACGTTCGAACCGGTTCAGCGCGGCGAGGCGCGCCCGGGGGCCGTCGTCCCGGCCGGCGGGGTCGGGCTCGTCGCCCAGGTCGTCGACGTACCGGGCGTACGTGTAGAGGGCGAGCAGGTGCCGGCGGATCCGCGCCGGTAGGACGCGGAGCGCGACGGGGAAGTTCTCCCCGGCCAGCACGGTTTCCGGCTGCCGGCGCTCGCCCGGCGGATCCACGGATGGATGACTGGGGGTGTCGTCGGTCAGATCAAGCACACTGCCGCCTCTCGCGAGGGCCGGTCGGCTCCCGAGCCCAGCCGGGCCACCGCGCCGGATCGGTCGTAACCCATCACTCGCGCTCAGTAATCTTCACCGAGAGTACCGAACTTCCCACTCTCAGCGGTGCGGGCTGGCGAATTCCTTTTCTGGCGTGTCCGACCCGGACGGGTCGGGGGTCGGGTGGTGGTCCGGCCGACCCGGACACGACCGCGACGGGTCAGTTCGACCGGGTACGCCGGGCCAGCCAGATGCCGGTGCTCATCGCGACGACGCCCACCGTCCCGACGACCAGGCGCGGCCCGTCGAGGGAGAGCTCCTCCTCGAACGCGGTGACGCCGATCAGCACGCTGGTGAACGGGTCGAGCAGGGCGATCGCGGTGAGCGGTGCGGCGAGTGGGCCGCCCTGGTAGGCGTTCTGGTTCAGGACCAGCGCCGCGCCGCCGACCACGACGAGGGCGTAGAGGTGCCAGTCGGTGACCACCCCGCCGAGGTCGTGCGGAAGCTTCCCGCTGACGCTCTTGAGCAGGGCGGCGGCCACCGCGTAGAGCAGCCCGGTGGCGATGCCGAGCATGAGGCCCCGCGCGGCGTCCTGGGTCCGCCAGGCGACGACGAGACAGACCGCGACGAGGCCGCCGACGACCCCGCCGACGCCCGCCCAGGCCAGCGTGCCCGGATCCGCCACCCCACCCCGGGGATTCGCGCTGACCAGGAACGCGGTCAGTCCGGCCACGCCGACCAGCACCACGAGCAGGTCCCGCCGGTGGGGCCGACGGCGTTCGAACGCGGCCTCCAGCGGAATCGCCATGAACAGGCCGCTGACCAGCAGCGGCTCGACCAGGGCGAGCGCACCGAAGCGCAGGGCGAGGGCCTGCAGGATCGTGCCGACGCTGTCCGGGATCCACCCGAGCAGCCACAGCCGCCGGTGCGTGAGCCGCAGCAGCAGGCGCGGGTCGAGCGTGCGGGTCGGCTCCTCCCGCTTGGCCGCCTGCTGTTCCAGCACGGAGCTCACCGCGAAGCAGGCGGCCGAGGCGAGCCCGAGCACGACGGCGATACCGTTCACCGGGCCCCACGACGCTCAGCCGCGCCGGCTCGGCCGGTCGGCCGGCCGGGTGCCACCGGTTCCCAACGGCTGCGTCGGACCGGGCCACAGCCGGAGCACCCCGGCGCGCAGCCCGACCCAGCGGGTCGCGGGTCGACGCGGGGTCGTCACCACGGCGCCGGCCCCGGGTGGTACCAGCCGGTCGGCCGGCTCCGGAAGCGCCCCGGACCCAAGCGGGGCCGGGTCGCCGGCGGGGTCCGCCCCGGTTCGGCGGCCCGACGCCCCGACCCGCGGCCGACGTCGCGTGGGTGACGACGCGACGCCCCGGGCGACGGCGGCGACGACCTGGGCGGGATCCGTCCGGAAGAGCGCGAGCCCGGCGGCCCGCTGCCGTCCCCCGAGGGGACCTTCGGCGAGCCGGAGCAGCGTCGGGGCCAGGTCCGCCCGGCGGCGTATCCAGGTCGCGACGCCGGCTCGGGACATGGTGGCGGCGTTCGCCCGCCCGTGACCGGGGATCGGCCGGTAGGTGGCGACCGGGACCCCGGACGCCATCGCCTCCAGGGCGGTCAACCCGCCCGCGTTCTCCACCAGGACGTCCGCCGCGCGCAGCAGCTCCGGCATGTCGTCGACCCAGCCGAACACGTGGTCGACACCCCGGCGCCGCAGCCGCCGGTACAGCGCGGTGTTCCGGCCACAGATCACGACCGGGACCGCCACCCCCGTTCCGGCGATCTCGGCCGCGGTCCGCGCCACCGCGCCGACCCCCCACGACCCCGCGACCAGAAGGGCGATCCGGGCGTCGACCGGCAGTCCGAGGCGCTCCCGGATCCGCCGCCTCTCATCCCGTGCCCCCGGTCGGAAGGCGTCCGACACCATCCGGCCGGCCACCCACACCTCACCGGCGCCGAGCGCCCGTGCCTCGGCCCGCGTGGTGGGGTGCGCGGCGCAGTACACGTCGATGCCGGGCGAGACCCAGAGGGGATTGACCGCGAAGTCGGTCAGGTAGGTGACCGCCGGGACGGCGAGCCGACCCGCGCTGCGCAGCGGCCCGACGAGCTGGCTGACCACCGGGTACGTCGACACCACCGCGCGGGTGTCCGGCGGGAGGGCCCGAAGCACCCGGGACTGCGCGGGGCGCAGCAGGACGCGGGTGATCGGGGCGGCCGGGCCGAAGGTGCTGCCGATGGCGAAGAGCAGCCCGTAGAGCCAGGGCACACGGCTGAGCATCCCGTGGTAGGTGCCGCGGAGCAGCCGCCCCAGCCCCCAGGGAAGAATGTCGGCCAGGTCCACGCAGTCGGCCCGCAGCCCGCGGGCGCGCAGCCGACGGGCCAGTTCCTGGCTCGCGTGGTCGTGTCCGGCACCGGCGCTCGCATAAATGATCACCACGCGCGGACGTGGTTCCCCGCCGCCTGGCGGCGGCTCGGGGGCCTTCGCGTGGTTCGTCCGTAACCAGCCGGGAGTGAAGCTCACCCGACCCTCTACCCGCGGAGGGGGCGAAGAATCCTCTCGGTTCCGCCTGGCGTGCCGGGCCTGGCCGATCCCGTTGTGCCCCCGGTCGGGGCCGGCGCGCCGTACCCGTCGGGTCCGGGCCCGGCTGTCCCGACCGTCGCCGGCGTACGGGGCCTGCGGCCCCGCCCGCATCGCACCGGCGCGACGTGGGTCTACCGGTAACGATGTCCGAGTTGTCCCCGGATCTCCCCGGTGGGATGGCGTGAGGTGTGCACGTCAACGTAGATCCGGCCGGTCCGGATGGCGTCGATGACCTCCCCGATCTCCCCCGCCGCGATGCCCTGGTCACTCGGGCCGACCACGTCCACCGCGCGGATGGTCCCCGTGATCGACGCCGGTGCGGCGGGACAGGCCCGGGTGCCCGCCGGCCCGTCGCCGAGGTTCGTGCAGAGAACGACGCTGATCCCGCCACTCTGCGTCCAGCCGCCGAAGTGCAGGTGCGCCTCCGTGACGTCGCCCTCCAGCCGGTCGTAGCTGAGCTGGTAGCTGATCTCCTGCGTCCGCTGGTCGACCCGGGCGGAGAAGTGACCACTTCCGTCGGTGGAGACGGCGAGCGGGATCTTCTGGTAGCCGGTGAGCCGCACGCTCCACTCGCCACGGTCCCCGTCGTAGCTGTGGCGGCTGGCGTGGCCGTACGCCAGCCGGGCCGTCCCGGCCGCCGCGGCCGACAGGGCGATCACCGCGGCGGCGAGACCCCGCCACCGTCTGGACGTCATGGCCGCCTCCCCTGCCACGTCGCCACCAGGCTCACGGCGGCCCGGACGCTGCGCGGTGGAGCCCGCCGTCGATGCACTGTTCGCTACCCTGCGTAACGCCGACACCGACACACGGATACGGGCGTGAGGTGACAGATCGTGGACACCCGGTCGCCGGGATCGCACCGGCCGCTTCCCGCTCGCGACCGGCGGTGCCCGGGGGCACACGGGTGCGGCCGGTGGTCGGGCCGGCATGCGGTCGCCGGGGAGTCGGCCGCATACCGGCCCGCGACAGGTGAAGGTCGAGAGGATGGACGCGCCGGAGGCACGGCCGCCACCGGCGCGTGCGCGCTTGGGTCACTCGACCGGCGGCGGGGGCGGTGGCCGGTGCCCGCGGGTACCCGTCAGCGCCTCGAACTCGGCCCGTAGCGATTCGTCGTCACGCTGAACCAGCTCGACGAAGGCTTCCTCATCCCCCGGGTCCTCGACGCGCCGTTCGAGACACCGCGGCCCAGGCTCACCACCCCCGTTCCGCCGGCGCCACCGGATCGGCGAACCGCCCATCCGGTGAGGTCCGCCACCGCGCACGGACCTCGGTCGACCCGGCCGGCGCACCGCCGGGCCGGGTCGGGGCCAGCCGTCCCGGGCATCGCTGGCCGGTAGAGGTCGGCGGCTGGCGGGTAGTCAGGCCTCGGTGGTCAGGCCACGGGGTGTGGCGCCGTGGGTCGGTCGAACGCCGCGAGGAACCGCGCGGGCCGGTCCGACTCGCGGACGACGTCGGTGCGCATCAACATGTCAAGCCACCTCCCGTGACACTGAACGCGATGTCAATGCGCGACACTTCTGGTTGTAGCATGTCGTCGCAACGACGACAACAGTTTCGTCATCGTTGTGACGACAGTCGCCCCGGGGTGCGGTGGGCACGGAGCTGTCGCGGCAAGATGAACACGGAGCCGGACGAGAGGAACCGCGATGGCGGAGCGTCGAAAGAACCGGACAATCCCCCACGACGCCCATCACACCGACCCGCCCGAGCCCCTGTCCGCCAGCAGCGCGCTCGACCGGGTCCAGGCCGTGACCAGTCGCATCCGCGGAATACCGCCGGTGCCCCGGACCGCTCCGGAGAACACCGACGGCAGCGGTCGGCCGGGACCGGCGGCGCACGGCCAGTGCCCGGACGGGTCGGAGGCCGGCCCGGCGGACCCGGCCGGACGCCACGGCGGGGTGGTGGAGGAGGACGTCCCGACCGCGGCGCAGATCCTCGACGCGCTCGTCCTGCTGCGGCGGCTCCGGGCCGAGTTGGAGACCTGGGAACCGATGCTGATCGCCGCCGCCCGCAGGCAGGGCGCCAGCTGGGCGGAGTTGGCACCGGCGCTGGGCGTGGCGAGCCGGCAGGCCGCGGAGCGCCGCTACCTGCGGCTCCGCCCCGGCGACGGCGAGGCGGCGCACCTGAGGCGTGACGATCGGGTCCGCGCCGAGCGGGACCGCCGCGCCGGCGACCGGGCGGTCGCCCAGTGGGCCCGGGACAACGGTGCCGACCTGCGTCAACTCGCTGGCCAGATCACCGCGCTGACCGACCTCGCCCCGGCGGCCCGAGCCGACCTGGACCGGCTGCACCACGCGCTGGGCAGCGGCGACCCGAGCGTGCTGGTTCGACTGATCACCGAGGCCGCCCGGCACCTGCGTCCCACCCACCCCGCGCTCGCCGCCCGGGTCGACGCCATGAACGAACGCATCGACGAGGTGCGGCAGGTCACCCGGGAGCGCCGTAGCGCCCGGCGCTCCTGACCGTGACGCCGCCGCCGACGGCTCCGGCGGCTGCTCCGCGACGTACCCGGTCACCGGTAGCTGGCCGGGTGGCTGCCGGGCCGACGTCCGGATCACCGCCGCCCACCCGCGGCGTCGGGGCGGTGGGCAAAGCGGCCCGGGCCCCGACCGACGCGACCGGGTCCTCAGTCGAAGGAGACGTGGTCGAAGGCGTACGGGTTGGCCAGCTCGTCCCGGCGACGCCGCAGGGCCTCGAGCTCGTCGGCGAGCTCGCCACGGTCGCGCAGCGGCAGCGCGACGAGCTCCCGCAGCCGGAGCCGCTCCCCCACCGCCATGGTGGCCAGGTCCTCGGCCAGCCGGGCCGGCTCGATCCCGCAGGTGAACCGGTACTGCCGGATCCGCACCCGTTCGAAGAGGAACTTCCCGGGACGGACCTGCAGCCACGCCCAGCCCTCGGCGGAACCGTCCTTCCAGTCCAGTCGCAGGCCCCGCAGGATCGGGTCGACGAGTTCCCGGTCGATGTACGCCTCGACGGCCGCCGACCGGGCCACCGCGCCGAGATCGTTGACGTGCCCGGTCCGGCCGTCGGGCAGCCGGCCGACGATGTCGCGGAAGCTCAGTGGCTCCACCGACGCCGGGTCACCGGGATCTGCCAGGTCTCCGGTCGCCTCCAGGAAGGCGCAGGCGTCGATGACGTACTCGACGATCCGGCGCGCCCGCGGACCGGGCCGCAGGGTCGGCGACTCGATCCGCAGCACCTCCAACCCGACCGCCTCGCAGACCGCGTGCTTCATCCGGTCGCTGCGCTGGCTCGCCGCGGTCTGGGCGGTGGGGTCGACGAACTCGACGGCGAAGGGTGCCACCCGACCCTCCGGATCGGAGACCACGAAGTCGAAGAGGCTGCGGCTCGCCGCGTTCCACTGGTTGGCGGTGACACCCGGTGGCCGGCGCGGAACGATCTGACCGAGCCGCTGGTGGGAGCGGGCGATCCGGCCGGCCCGCACGATGCGGTCACCGCGCGGCTGCGATCCCGTCAGGTCTCCGGGGAGGCGGGGGCAGACCTTCGAGTCCTCGTCGCCATCGGTCGTCACCATGTCTTCCCTGGTCCGTAGCGTTCCACCACTGGCCACCCGCCGCCCCGCCACGGGCGCGGGCTCCCCCATGCTAGGAAGCCGCCGGGCGGCCACCGCCGCCGGTCGGGCGTCCCGGCGCGCGGTCACGACGGCCGGGACCAGACGACCAGCCCCAGGCACATCTCGTCGCGGGTCCCCTCGCCCCAGACGACGTACCGGGGCGGCAGGTCGCGCAGCTGGGGCAGGCGCTGTCGCAACGTGACGTCGTGCGTACAGGTGACCCGGTAGACATCGCCGGGTGTGACCGTCACCGGCTCCGGCAACGGCCGGACGCTCTGATCGTCGAAGTTGTACGCCGGTACGTCCAGCAGGGTCCGGGCACCCGGGGTGCCGGGGTTGAGCTCGATCCGGATCGCCCGACCGAGCAGGTGCATGTGACCGCCGAGCGCGTGCACCACGCCCGGCTGGGTGACCCGGTGGTCGCAGTACTGGGTGTCTCCCGGCGTCGTGGGCCGGCCCCGCAGGCAGTACGCGCTGATCTGCTCGGCCCGCCGGCCGGCCTCGGCGCCGAAGCGCCGTGCCACGTCGCGGATCGCGGCCGTCCGGTCGCACAGCTCGCCCTCCTCGCCGGGGGCGCAGGGCAGTTCGACCGGTGCCGGCAGCAGGGCGGTGGCGAGCGGGTCCAGCGGCCTGCTGCCGTCGGCGAGCCGCAACCGGATGCCGGACTGGTCGGTGCCGACCGGCTCGTCACCGAGGGCGAGCCGGTTGTAGTGCACCTGTACCGCCAGCAGGCTTCCGGGGGGCATCGGATAGCCGAGCCCGGGCGCGAGCAGCCGCTCGGTGACGCCGGGGGCCCAGTGTGCCACCCAGGCGGCCCCGCCGATCCCGGCGTCGGCGAAGCAGGTCCATCCCGGACCCGGCGCCTCGGCGTCGACCCGACGGACCGCCGCCGCCTGTGACGGCTCGATCCGGAAGACGATCGCGTGATGCACGATGGCCGTGTTCTGCGGCAGGAACTGGCTGCCGGTCAGGTACGCCGGGCCGGTCAGCTCGGGATCGACCAGGAAGCACCGGTACTCGTCGGTGGCGCTGTCGGAGAGAGCCGGCCGGTACGGCTCCGCGATCGACAGGGTGAGGAAGCGTTCCCCGTCCCGCAGCGGCTCGGGCGACGCAGACGGGGCGGACCTGTCGTGGCCATCGTGCGGAGTGGACGCCGCCGGCGTCGGCGCCGTCCCGGGCCCGGGTGCCGCGGCGCACGAGGCGGTCAGGAGGAGGGCGGCCAGCAGGGCCGCCACGGTGCGGAGGGACCGTACGCGTCGATGCAGACCATGCATGGGCCCCAGCCTGCGACGGAGCCCGGGCGAAGCGGAAGTTTCAGGAGCTGTTTAGCAGGATGATGAATGAATCCGGATGTGGCCGACACATGTGTCAGATTCCCCGATTACGGAAATCACGCTCGCGTTGAACCGATCCCCGGCCGGAGCCGAACCACCGGATGTCGACGGACGCCAGAAGGGAGAACCTCTCGCGTGGGTCACCAGACGTGTCGAACGATCGTGGCGCTCGTGGCGGCGGCCCTCGCCGGCACGGCGCTCGGGGCGGCACCCGCGACGGCCGACGTCTCACTGACCCCGACGCAGGCGGTACGCGGCGGGGCGGTGAAGCTGACCTTCCGGGTGCCGGAGGACCGGGCCCCGGCGTACACCACCCGGGTCGAGGTGTGGCTGCCGGAGGCGACACCGGTCGCGGAGACGTACCCGATGTCGGTGCCGGACTGGGCGCCGCGGACGACCGTGCGCACCCTCGCCCGGCCCGTCGGCGGCCTGCCGGGCGGGACCGAGGTGGTCGCGGGGATCACCTGGGTCCGGGCCGACGGCGCACCCCGGACGGGCGCCCCGGCCGAGCTGTCCCTCTCCCTGGGTCCACTGCCGGACACCGACCGGCTGGTCTTCACGGTGCGACAGACGTACTCGGACGGGGTGGTGACGAGCTGGGACGAGGCTGCGCCGCCGGACGGCGCGTCCACACCGACGCGCCCCGCGCCGGTGCTCACCCTGCTGCCGGCCGCGGCGGATCCGGCGGTCGGGGTGGATCCCGCCGCCGGGGTCCCGGAGCCGCGGGCCCGGGCCGGTGCCGGGACCGGCGGACCCGGATCGCCAGCGGTCGGGGCCGTCGCCGGACTGGTCGCCGTGGCGACGGTCGGCGTCTGGCTGCTGCTGCGGCGCCGACGCGACGGCCGGGCCGGGCGGGCCTGGCGGTTGCGGCAGTGACCGGTTCCGACACGTGGCGGCGTCCCGGTGGTGCCCCGCCACGCGCCGGCGTGCGGTCACTCCTCGGCGTCGACCGGCTCGGCCGTCTCACTCGCGCCCCGGCGCAGCACCGCCTCCGGCCGGCACAGCACGGTCACCCGGTAGGACAGGCCCAGGTTGGAGAAGATCGTGCCGCGCAGGCCGAGACAGAGTCCCACCCCCGGTTCACCCTCCGGGTGCTCGAAGAACTCGACGACCGGCTCCGCGAGGGAGCCGACCAGCCCCTGGGTGCGCATCGACGTCACCGCGACCTGGAGAAGCCCGGCGCTGACCTGTACCTCGACGTCGTCGAGGGCGTCCACGTCGTACCAGTGGGTGTCCGGCAGGAAGAGCCGCGACTCCACCTCCCGCCGCCGGTAGTCGGGGCCGAGTTGGCCGGTGGACGGGTCGGGACGGTCGCCGATCCAGGCCACCCCGGCGTAGTCGCTGCGGAGCAGCCGTACGTCGGCGGGAAAACCGGTCACGATCGTGTCAAGGCGCGGCTGGGCGACGAGGTGCACGTCTACGTCGGTCACCCGCGGCACATTAGCACCGCGGCGACGGCGCCGGCCGCGACCGCCCGGGGCCGACCAGCATTGCCGCCCGATCGCGCCCGGTGGCGCGTCGCGCCGGACCCACTCGATCGACGATGGCGGCTACCCTGGGTGTCCCCGCCGGGTGCCCGCCGCCGGGCCGGAGACGGCACCGCGCGAGGAGGGGCGACCGTGCGGCCGAGGAGGAGGACACCACCCGGGTCGTGCCGGGTGACCGCTGTTCGAGCGTGGATCGGAGGCGTGCATGGGCATCTTGGGGCAACTGCAGCGGGCGCACGCACAGCAGGTACACGCCAACCAGCGTGCCCAGACCACGCCCTACCAACGGCACCAGCAGATGCTCTGGGAGGCCGAGTTCGCCCGGCAGGCCGCGGAACGCGCGGCCAAGGCGGAGGAGCGGGAGCGTCGGCGGCTCTACCTGGAGGCGCGGGCGAAGCGGGTGGCGGCGGCGAACGCCGACCTGCGGTCCCGACTGGACGCACTCGACACCCTGCTGCACACCACCCTCGCCATCGACGACCACATCGACCTGGAGCGGCTCAAGAAGACGGCGACCTACCCGCCGTTCGATCCGGGCGAGCTCGGCGTGCCGCTGAAGGCCCCGGACTGGCGGCGCTTCGCCCCGCCGACACCGCACGCACTGGACAAGATGTTCGGTGGCGAGTCGCGGTACCAGCGGTTGTTGGCCGAGGCCGAGCAGGCGTTCGAGAAGGCGAAGGCGAAGCACGCGGCCGCCGAGTCGGCCCGGCGGCAGCGGCTCGCCGAGGCGCGACGGGCGTACGAGCAGCAGTGCCGGCAGATCGACGCGGAGGTCGCCGCCCACAACGACGAGATCGACCGCTTCGGCGCGGCACTGGCCGCCGCCGAACCCAACGCGGTCGTGCAGTACTTCGGCCTGGTCCTGGGCAACTCGGTCTACCCGGACGACTTCCCACAGCGGTACCGCCTCGCCTACGTGCCCGACTCCCGGCTGATCGTCGTGGAGTACCTGCTTCCGACGATCGCGGTCATTCCGCGAATCCGTGAGTACCGGTACGACCGGGCGCGCGACGAGGTGCTCACCATCGCCCGCTCCACCGAGGAGATCCACCGCCGGTACGCCGACGTGATCGCCCAGGTCACGCTGCGCACCGTGCACGAGCTCTTCGAGGCCGACCGGACCCGGCTGGTGGAGACGATCGTCTTCAACGGCATCGTCGAGACGATCCATCCGGGTACCGGCAAGGCGGCGCGTCCCTGCCTGGTGACGCTGCGAACCGAACGTGAGACCTTCACCGCGATCAATCTCGCCAACGTCGACCCGTCGGCCTGCCTGCGTCACCTGCGGGCCGCCGTCTCACCCCATCCCGAGGACCTGGTGCCGGTGCGGCCGGTGCTGGAGTTCGACGTGGTCGACCGGCGCTTCGTCGACGAGGTCGACGTCCTGGCCGACCTGGACCAGCGTCCGAACCTGCTCGCCCTCAGCACCGCCGAGTTCGAGGGTGTGATCCGGCAGCTCTTCGGCAAGCTGGGCCTGGAGACGACGTCGACCCGGGCCGCCCCGGACGGTGGGCTCGACTGCGTGGCGTACGACCCCCGGCCGATCTTCGGCGGCAAGGTGGTCATCCAGGCGCGCCGGCACCGGGGGGTCCTGGACGTCTCCGCGGTCCGCGACCTCTTCGGCACCGTCCTGGACGAGGGGGCGACCAAGGGCATTCTCGTCACCACCAGCAGCTACGGCCAGGATTCGGTCGAGTTCGCCTCGGGCAAACCGCTGGAGCTGATCGACGGCTCGGAACTGCTGCACCTGCTGGCCGAGCACGCCGGTATCCGGGCCCGGATCGATCCGGGCGCGAGCTGAGCGCGCGGGTCGTCCCGGGCGGGCCCGCCGCGCCCGTCCGCCGGTGGGTGGGGCACGCCCGGGGTCCGCGGCCGGAGGTCACCGACGTCGGGAGCATGGCGGCCGTGGGTTGGAGTGAACGGGAGGTGTGGGGGTAAGCCGGTCGACCGGACCGGGTCTTGCGCGGAGGGGGTGCGATGGCGGCCGCGGCAGGCAACCACGAGGGGCGACGACCGGATTCCCGGACGGTGCTGACCGTCAACGCGGGCTCTGCCAGCCTCCGGCTCAACTACGTCCGCGACGGCCGTCTCCTGGACGCGAGCGAGCGCGCCGAACCGCCCGGATCGGCCGCGGCGGCGCGGTTCGTCCAGGACGTCGTCGCGGCTCACGACCCCCCGGACGCGGTCGGCCACCGGTTGGTGCACGGTGGTGACCTGGTGCGGACCCCGACCCGGGTCGACGACGCGGTCCGGGCCCGGCTGGACGGGTTGGCGGCGCTGGCGCCCCTGCACCTCCCGCCCGCCCTGCGCCTGCTCGACCAGGTCCGCGAGCTGCTTCCCGACGTGCCGCACGTGCTCTGCCCGGACACCGCCTTCCACGCGCGGCTGCCGGAGGCCGCGGCCACCTATCCGCTACCGCGGGAGTGGCGGCGCCGGTGGGGGCTGCGCCGGTACGGCTTCCACGGTCTGTCGTACGCGTACGCGCTGCGCCGGGCTGCGGAGCTGCTCGGACGGCCGGTCGACGATCTTCAGCTCCTCATCGCCCACCTCGGCGGCGGGGCGTCGGTCTGCGCCGTCCGCAACGGGCGCAGCGTCGACACGTCGATGGGGTTCACCCCGCTGGACGGGGTGCCGATGTCGCGACGGTCCGGCGCCGTCGACCCGGGCATGCTGCTCTGGCTGTTGGAGGACAGCCGGCTCAGTCTGGCCGAACTCACCGACGGGCTCCAGCACCGGTCCGGGCTGCTCGGTCTCTCCGACGGCCGGTCGGACGACACCCGCGACCTGGTCGCCGCGGCGCCCGAGGATCCGGCCGCCGCCCTGGCCCTCGCCGTCTTCGCCCACCGGGTACGCCGCGAACTGGCCGCCGCCGCGACCAGCCTGGACCGGCTGGACGCGGTGGTCTTCACCGGCGAGATCGGTTGGGACCAGCCCGAGGTGCGGCACGACGTCTGTGCCGGGCTGCGGTTGTTGGGCGTCGAGCCTCCCGCGGGTGGCAACCCCGAGGCCGACGCGGTGGTCTCCGCTCCGGGCGCCACGGTGCCGGTGCTCGTCGTCGAGCCCCGTGAGGACCTTGAGGTGGCGGCGGAGACGCTGGCGGCGTTGCGGTGACCGCGGTGTTCAGCGTTACGACCGATCTGGTGGTGATGCCGGATGATCCGGCGGCGGTCTGTCGGCTCGTCGCCAGCTTCCTCGACAGCTGGAACGTGACGCTTCGACACAACTCGTCCGCCGCGCACGAGGTGCGCGACGCCGAGCGCAGGCTCGGCCACGCGCTACCCGTGACCCTGCGGTGGATCCACGTGAACGTGGGCACCGACACCACGGGGGTCGGGCAGCAGGATCTCCTCGTTCACCCGCGGAGCCTCGACGTCGACGAGCACGGGGTGTTGGTGTTCCGCGTGGAGAACCAGAACTGCGCGCAGTGGGGGGTTCGCCTGGAGGAGATGGGGAGTCCAGACCCTCCCGTGGTGTGGAAGGACGCGCAGACCGACGCGGAATGGTGTTCGTACCAGGATCGACTGTCGGTTGACCTGCTGGAGATGGTGCTCAACGAGGCGATGCTCCTGCCGGGGGCCCATGTGCTGCACACCGAACTGACCGCGGGCGTGCCGCCCGAGCTGGACCGCCTGCCACGCCTGGCCATCCCCGAGCACGTGTTCTGGGCGCATCCCGAGGGTCCGCCGGTTCGCTGGTACGGCATGCCCGACTGCCTCATCCGCAACGATGGCGACGGTTGGCTGTGGGCGTTCGGGCGCACCGCGGACGACCTGGACAGGGCCGCGCGCACGATTCCCGGCGACTGGACCAGCCTGCAGGGGTGAGTGCGTCCGACAGTCGACCAGCAATCCGTTCTCGTCCTGTTTGGCAAGCGGTCCCGACGGACGCGTGCGGCGGGTGGATCCGATCCGGGGCGGGGCGAACGTCCCGATGCGGGGCGGCAAGTATCCGAAACCCGCCGCGCCGGGGCCGGCAACCCCGGCGCTGACGCCTCCCCGCCCACTCCTGAGAGGTCGGGTACCACCGGCGGACGGGGCCGCACCCTGGCTGGGCGGGCCCACCCGGCCGCCGGGCCGGGACCGGGTCACCGGTGCTCAGGCCATCAACCGGGTGAGGAAGTCTCCGATCCCCTGGGCGATGGCCATCAGCACGCCGCCGATGGTCTCGACCAGATCAGCGGCACCGTCCGGCCGGAAGGCGACGAAGAAGATCAGGAACCCGACGAAGAGCCAGGTCAGGGTCTTCTTGAGCAGAACCGGCATCTCTCCTCCGCTGGGGCTCGCCCCGTCTCGTCCGACCGGGTCGGTGTGCCGG
>CALGAM010000082.1 GCA_937951935.1 uncultured Micromonospora sp.
ACCACCCCGGGGAGCCGCCGGAGCGACACGGTCGCCGCCCGGGCTGGCGCGTCACGTTCGAGGAGGACAGCCGGCCGGCTCCGCCCTCGCTCCGCCTGCTGCCCGGCTCCGCGACCACCGCCCGGGTCGATCGCCGGTCCGTCGTCGGTGCCGACCGCACGTCCGTCCGAACGCGGGTCCGCACCCTCCGGCGGGCGGCCTGACAGCGCGCCACGGCGGTGGGTCACCGGGCGGGGTGCTCCGGGCGCGGCGAGGACTGCCGGCGACGCGCCGGTCCCTGCCACGGCCAGCGTCCCCGCAGCTCGAGTTCGAGGGAGAAGCTGAGGAACGTCCGCACCAGGACGATCACCGCCAGGACACCCACGTTGGAAAAGCTGGGTGAGACGGCGACGGTCCGGATGATGTCGCCGGCGACGAAGAACTCCAGACCGAGCAGGATCGCCCGGCCGAGTCCCTGGCGGTAGCGGCGGTAGACCTCCCCGAACGCCTGCCCGCGCCACACACCCCGAAGGAACAGGCCGGTACCGGCGAGCGCGCCGCACAGGACGACCGTCACCCCGACGGCGTCGAGCGTCGTACCGACCACCCGGACCACGGACTCGAACCGCATGCCCCGCCTCCGCCGCCGACATGTCCAGCTCGACCTACCCACGGCGGGCGGGGGTAAGCGTCGCGACGGCAGACAGGCGGGCGGCGCGGCGATCGCCGGGGACGACACGGCAACCCTCGGCGGCGCGCGGCGCGGGCACCCGGCCGGCGCTCAGCCGCGGCGGACCGACGTCTCCTCACGGACGACGAACCGGACCGACCTCGCCTCGGCCATACAGGCCCGCATCGGCGCCACCAGCTCCCGGTGCGCCGGACTGCGCTCCCACGCCTCGAAGTGGGCCAGCGAGACCCACTCGCTTGTGATCAGCCACTGCTCCGGATCGGTAACCGACTCGCAGACCTGGTCGACCAGGTGCCCCGCCACACCCCCGGCGACCTGGTAGCGAATCTGCGCGTACGCCTTCAGGAAGTCCTCGGTACGGTCACGCGGCACCCTCATCAGGAACAACACCCTGGCCTTGGCCATCTCGCCACCCTTTCTGGCGTCATCCGGCGGTACGCCGCAGCAGCACCGCACTGTTGAAACCGTCGAACCCGCGGGCGCACACCAGCGCCGTCTCCACCCGCCGGGGACCTCCCTCGCGGACGAAGTCCAGCTCGCAGCCGGGAGCCGGGTGGTCCGGACCGGCGGACGGTGGCAGCACGCCGTGCCGCATCGCCAGCAGCGCGGTCGCCACGTCCAGCGCCGCCCCGCCCTGGTGCGCCCGGCCGATCAGCGCCTTGTGCGTCGTCACCGGTGGCGGCTGGGGCCCGAAGACCCGCCGGAGTGCCTCCGCCTCGCTACGGTCGTAGCGGGGCACGCCGAGCGCGTCCGGCACCACGACGTCCACCGCCGCCGGCTCGACACCGGCGCGCTCCAGCGCCAGCCGCATCGCCCGGGCGTACTGTCCGGTGTCACCGGCGCCGGACCGGTCGGTGTGCCGGGCGTCGTGGCTGGCACCCCAGCCGACCACCTCGGCGTACCCGGTGACACCCCGGGCCAGGGCGTGCTCCCGCTCCTCCACCACGAAGACCGCGCCGCCCTCGGCGGGGACGTACCCGCTGGCCGAGGCGTCGAACGGCCGGTACGCCCGCTTCGGATCCGGGCAGGTGCTCAGTAGTCCGCCGCGGAGCTGGCAGGTCAGGGCGTACGGGCTCAGCGGGCACTCGGTGGCGCCGGCCAGGACCACCGACGTACCCCGGCGGATCAGCCGCGCCGCGTGGGCCAGGCTGTCCAGCCCGCCGGCGCTCTCCGCGACGAGCACCCCGCAGGGCCCCTTGAACTGGTGGCGGATGGAGAGCTGACCGACACTGGCCGCGTAGAACCAGGCGATCGACTGGTACGCCCCGACCGTCCGTCCCGGGCCACGCCAGAGCCGCTGCAGCTCACGCTGGCCGAAGAGGTTCCCACCGGAGGAGCTGGCCAGGGTCACCGCGTAGCCGTACGGCTCGTCGGCGCGCTCGGGCAACCCGGCGTCGGCCAACGCGAGCCGGGTGGCGGCGAGGCCGAGGTGGGTCCACCGGTCGGTCTGCACCACCAGGCGACCGTCCGCGTGGTGCAGCGGGTCGAAGTCGGCCACCTCGCCGGCCAGCGTCACCGGGTAGCGGCTCGGGTCGAAGAGCGTGATCCGGCCGATCCGGTGCTGTCCGGCGAGGACGCACCTCCAGTGCGCCTCCGCGCCGACGCCGCTCGGCGCCACCACGCCGATCCCGGTGATCACCGCCCGGCGCCGCGGCCCGCCCGACTCCGCGCTCACCGGTCCGGCCCGTCGTACCGGGAGAAGACCATCGCCGACTGGAAGCCACCGAAGCCGCTGCCGACGGACAGCGCCACGTCGACCCTCACCTCCCGGGCCACGTTCGGAACGTAGTCCAGGTCGCACTCCTCGTCGCGGTTGGTCCAGTTGGCGGTCGGCGGGACGACGTGGTGCACGACGGCCAACGCGCAGGCGGCCATCTCGATCGCGCCGATCGCGCCGAGCGAGTGTCCGACCATCGACTTGATCGAGCTGATCGGCACCCTGTACGCCGCCGCGCCCAGCGCCCGCTTGAACGCGGCCGTCTCGTGCCGGTCGTTCTGCCGGGTACCCGAGCCGTGCGCGCTGATGTACGACACCTCGTCCGGGCCGCGGCGGGCCTGAGTCAACGCGTCCCGGATCGCCAGCGCCATCTCCACCCCGTCCGGGCGCAGTCCGGTCATGTGGTAGCCGTTGCTCCGGTTGGCGTACCCGGCGACCTCGCAGTAGATCCGCGCCCCGCGTCGGGCGGCGAACGTCGCCTCCTCAAGGACGAGCACGGCCGCGCCCTCGGCGAGCACGAACCCCCGGCGGTCCCGGTCGAACGGGCGGGAGGCGTGTGCCGGGTCGTCGTTACCCGGCGTCGTGGCCTTGATCGCGTCGAAGGAGGCGACGGTGACCGGAGAGATCGGGCTGTCGGAGGCGCCGGCCAGCACCACGTCCGCCTCGCCGTCCTCGATCAGCTGGTGGGCGTAGCCGATCGCGTCGATTCCCGATGTGCAGCCGGTGGAGACCACCTGGGCCGGGCCGTGCAGACCGTGCCGGCAGGCGACGTCGGCGGCGAGGCTGCTCGGCGCCAGCGCCTGGTACAGGAAGTCGCCGGCCCGACCCGGATCCACCAGCCACCGGGCGCCCGAGTCACTGACCCGGACGTACTCCTGCTCCAGCCGCATCGTGCCGCCGACCGCCGAGCCGAGCACCACCCCGGTACGCTCCCGCGTCGCGTCGGTCAACTCCAGGCCGCTGTCGGCGAGCGCCTCGATCGAGGCGGCCAGGGCGAACTGGACGTACCGGTCGGCGCGTCGCCGCTCCGCCTCGGTGAGCCCGGCCCGGACCGGGTCGAAGTCGCACTCGGCGGCGACCTGGGAGCGGAACGGCGACGGGTCGAAGAAGGTGATCCGCCGCGTCGCGGTGCGGCCGGCGGTGATGGTGGCCCAGAACTCGTCCCGGGTGACCCCGCCGGGTGCCACCACGCCGACCCCGGTCACCACGCTCCGGCGGCGGCTCACGGCGTGGTCTCCGCCGTGCTGGCCGTGGTCGGCGCCGGGCCGGGGCCGGTCCGCGGCCCGGTCGACGCGCCGGCGGGTCCGACCGCGGCCGGGCCGGGCCCGAGCACCGGGGGGACGCCCGCCTCGGTGTCGACGTGCCCGAGCTCCGGACGCGGCGCCAGCGGGCCGAGGTGGAAGACCACCTCGGCCGGCTCGGCGGCGACGTTACGCAGCCGGTGCCGGACCTTCACCGGTACGAAGAGCGCCTCGCCGGCCCGGACCGGCACCGGCTCGTCGTCGAGGTCGACGACGAGGGCTCCGCGGCAGACGTACAGGAACTCCTCGCTGTACGGGTGGTAGTGCTCGGCGATCCGCTCGCCCGGGGCGAGGTTCGCGACCCCGAGGAAGCCGGAGGTGCTGCCGACCGTGCGTGGGCCGAGCAGGACCCGCAGTTCGGCCCCGCGCCGCCGGTCCGGCGCCACGTCCCGGGCCGCCACCAGCCGCCTGCCGTGCTCACCCATCGCTGGCTCCGTCGGCTGTCGTGGCGGCCAGTTCGGCGGCGATCCGCTCGATCCTGTCCCGGATGACGTCGAGCTGGATCCGGCTGTTCGCGTTGATCCGGTCGGTCATCTGGGCGGTGGTCACCGGCGCGGTCGGCTTCATCGCGAAGTCCTGGATCCAGGTCATCCGGGTGCCGCCCGGCACCTCGGCGTAACGCCAGTGGATCCGCATGTACTCGAAGGGCCCGGTCTCCACGCGGTGGGCGTGGACCTCCCGCCGGACCGGATCGGCGGTGCGTTCGCTGACCCAGCTCCAGACCACCCCGTTGTCGTCGGGGTACATGGTCAGCCGGAACCGGATCGTGTCGCCGCGCCGGTCGAGGATCTGCACCGACTGGTACTCGGTGAACAGCCCGGGCCAGCCCGCGACGTCGTTGGTCAGGTTCCAGACCAGGTCCAACGGGGCCGCGATCACCACGCTGTTCTCGGTGTGGCCCGGCCGACCGGTACCGGAACGCGGCGCGGGTGCGGCGACCACACCACCGGCCGGAGGTGTCGTCTCCGGCCCGGTCGACCGCGGCGCCCCCGCGCCGCCGGCCGTCCGCCGTTCGTCGGGGTCGAGCTGGTGGGCCACCAGGTCGGCGATCTCCGCGATGGTCAGCCGGATCGCCTCCTCCGGGATCTGCACCCGGTACCGGTCGGCGACCACCGCCTGCAGTTCGAGCAGCGCGAGCGAGTCCAGTCCGAGTTCCTCGAGGGAGGCCGCGGGGGCGGCGGCGGCCGACTCGGCGTCCAGACCGCAGTGCCGGACCAGAATCGCGGTGATCTCCGCGGCCGTGACTGTGGGCCGTGCCCCGCCGTCGTTCGGCACGCGCTGCGTGGGCCCGGCCGCCACCGGCTCGTCGGGTCTGACGGTCATTGGTCCTCCTCGCGGGACTGGCGGAACTGGTCAGGGACGGCTCGACGTCGGTCGGTCCGGGCACGTTCGGCGGGCGGTCGGCCCGGCCGGTCGGGTGTCGGGGCTGCGGCGCCTCGGGCCGGCGAGGACGCGCCGGGCGGGCGACGTGGTGGGGATACGGCTCGGCCGCCGGCCGCACGCGACGGGCGCGGTGCACGTGGCGGCCACAGGCGAGGGGTCCGGCGGCACAGCGACGCCGGGCCGGCTCGGTGCCGGTAACGTGACACCCGGTCACCACCGGGCGCCGTACGCGGGGTCATCGCCCGCCTCCCGCGGCGTCGGCCGGAGCGTCCCAGCGATAGAAGCAGTGCGCCATCGCGTCCGCCGGGCTCCGCCACGTCGGCAGGTACGGCGTGATGTACGGGGAGAGCCGGTCGCTGATCCGCACGAACTCGGGGTGCTGCCGCACGTTCTCCACGGCGGCGGCACCCGGCCGATCGGTCTCGACCAGGTGGACGTACAGGTCGTGCAGCCGGTAGAGCGAGCGGTGCCGGACGCCGACGAGGCGCGGCAGCTCGGTCCGGTCCGACTCGGCGAAGATGCGCGCCACCTGGTGCTCCGCGGCCGGAGCCACCTTGGCGACGATCAGCGATCGTTCCATTGGGACAGCCTCCCTGTGCCCGACGTCCCGCGCCGCGGGTCGCGGACGATTCGACAATCCGGGCCGCTGACCGGGCGACGCCGACTGGTCTCCGGCGGCCTTTCCGCACCCGGGTGCCACCTTGCCAACCGACTGTCACCGCCCCGTCACTCGACCATGTCCGACGGGGCGGGACCGGTGTAACGCTCCGGTGACGGTGAGGCGGCACAATACCCGGCCTGGGGTCCCGTCGGAGCGTGCCGCCGTCGGCGGCGGCGCACCCTTCGACGCGCGTCTGCGCAGGTCAACCAGGGTGCCGTCGGATCACTCAGCCGGGTCGGATAGTTGACCGGCCGTTGACCCAGCGTAACGGCGATTGATAACGTTGATAACGTTCGTCACGCTTTGCGACTGCGGACGGCCGGGCATGACGACCTCCGGGCGACCGTGCCGACACCGCGCGGTATCAGCACGCCGGGCACGGCATCAGACAGGCCGGGTGGCTGGCCGGCCCCGTCGTCCGGCCGACGAGGCGGAACTCCCCGGCAGCGGGTTCCAGGCGCAGGAGGGTTGGCCGTGACCTTTCAGGAGAGCACGCCGCACGGCGGGGCAGACCGGCCGCCACACCGCCCCGGCGGACCACGCCGCGGCCCGGCGATCCGGCTGCTCCTCCTGGACGGCTTCACACTGCTGCACGACGGGACGCCGGTCGCCGTACCCCGCGGGCTGCAGCGGATCATCGCACTGGTCGGCCTACGGCCCGGCGCGACCCGCGCGCACCTGGCGGGCCTGCTCTGGCCGGACACCTCCGAGGAGCGGGCGCTGTCCTCGCTCCGGACCACGCTGTGGCGGCTGCGCCAGGACGGGAGCTGTCCCGTACTGGCCACCGGCGACACGGTCCGGCTCGACCCGGCCGTCGAGGTGGACGTCGACGACCTCGTCCGGACCGCCGAACAGGTCCGCGACGGCGGCGACCCGCGCCGGGCCGCGAAGGTCCTCACCGCCGGCCGGCACGATCTGCTGCCCGGCTGGTACGACGACTGGGTCCTGCTCGAACGGGAACGGCTGCGCCAGCTGCGGCTGCACCTGCTCGAGGAGATCGCTCGAGGCCACCTGCGGGCCGGGCAGCACGGCGAGGCGCTGCAGGCGGCGCTGGAGGCGGTCCGGGCGGAGCCGTTGCGGGAGACGCCGCACCGGCTGATCGTCGAGATCCACCTGGCCGAGGGGAACGCCTACGAGGCGCTGCAGGCCTTCTACGTCTACCGCGACCTGCTGATGCGCGAGCTGCACCTGGAGCCGTCCCCGGCGATGTGCGCCCTGCTCAGCGATCTTCTCGACCCGATCCCCCGCCCGACGATCACCCGTTCGCCGCGTCCGCACCCCGGTCCCGGCCCGGCGGCGCCGGTCGAGACGGCCCGGCCGACTGCACACGGCGGCCGGTCGCCACTGTCGGCCCTGCCCGGCCGGCGCTGACCGGATCCGGCGGACCGGCCGTATCCGGGGGGGACCGGGGACGGACCGTCGCCACCGTCACCGGGTCCCGGAGGCCCCGTCGGGGCCTCCGGGACCCGGTTTCGGCGCCGGCGTGGTCGGCCCGATGGCGCCTCCAGGGTCACCGGCCCGACGTCACCCGGCCGTCAACCCGGCGCAACCGGAGCGCGCCGGTCGGTAACGAGCCGGTGACGGGACCGGGGTGATGGTGTCCGGGCCGATCGCTGCACCCGGATTGGAGAGCCGACATGGACCGCGTGCTCATCGTGGGCAAGATCGTTCCCGGCACCGAGGAGGAGATCGCGCAGATCCTCGCCGAGGCGGACGCGACGGACCTGCACTCCGTGACCGGGGTACGGCACCGCTCGCTGTACCACCTCGGCGACCTGTGCCTGCACCTGATGGAGACGGAGGACGACGCTCCGGCCCGACTCGCCCGGGCGGCCCGTCACCCGCTCTTCGCCGGCGTCCAGCAACGGCTCGCCAGCTACCTCTCGCCGTACTCGCCGAGCTGGCGATCCCCGCAGGACGCGATGGCCCGGTGCTTCTACCGGTGGGACGCGTGCACCGCGACCGAGTCGCTCCGCTGACCGCTCGGGGTCCCGGATGTCCCGCCTACCGCTGCACGTACT
The DNA here is from genome assembly GCA_937951935.1 of uncultured Micromonospora sp. Lineage (GTDB taxonomy): Bacteria > Actinomycetota > Actinomycetes > Mycobacteriales > Micromonosporaceae > Plantactinospora. The sequence goes on from CALGAM010000082.1 coordinate 7,754, forward strand.
CGTCATCGGCGCCGGCACCGGCGGCATGTGTCTGGCACACGGTCTCCGGCGGGCCGGCATCAGTGTCGCCGTCTACGAGCGGTACCGCACCCGCACCGACGGCCTGCTGGGTTACCGGGTCGGGATCAACCCGACCGGCATCCGCGCCCTGCGGGAGTGTCTGCCGCCCGACCTGTTCGAGACCTTCCTGGCCACCTGCGCCCGGCCGCCGCGGTTCTTCAACGTGGTCACCGAGCAACTGCACCGCACGGCCTCGTTCGCACTGCGGCCGGACTCGGATCCGACCGCCATCGACCAGTCGGTCTCCCGGATGACCCTGCGCCAGGTCCTGCTGACCGGCATGGAGGACCTGGTCCACTTCGACAAGACCTTCACCCACTATCGACAGCACGACGACGGCCGGGTCACCGCGTACTTCGCCGACGGCACGACCGCGACCGGGGACCTGCTGGTCGCCGCGGACGGAACCCACTCGGCGGTACGCCGGCAGTACCTCCCACACGCGGTGGTCAGGGATGCCGGCAGCATCAACATCGCCAGCAAGATCGCGCTCACCGACCACACCCGCGGCCTGCTCTCCGACGAGATCCGACAGGGCATCTCGCTCATCTTCGGCGCCGGCGGCGTGATGGGTGTCCTGCACGTCATGGAGTTCCGGTGGGACCGGCGCGGCGCGGTCAAGCCGGGGGTCGGGGTCACCGAGGCCAGCATGATCGAGCGCTGGCCAGGGCTGCTCTACGACAACACCCGCGACCACATCAACCTGATCGTCTGGAGCACGGCGAGTCGTTTCCCGGCCAACGTCATGCAGCTACGGGGTGAACCGCTGACCCGCGTCGCCCTGGACCTGACCCGCAACTGGCATCCCCACCTCCGGGAGCTGCTCCGGTGCGCCGACCCGGGCGCCGTCGTGCCGATCAGGGTCGCCACCTCGGTCCCGGTCGCACCGTGGCCGAGCAGCAACGTCACCCTGCTCGGTGACGCCATCCACACCATGACCCCCGGCCGCGGGGTCGGCGCCAACACCGCGCTGCGGGACGCGGCCCTGCTGTGCCGGGAACTGGTCGCCGCCGCCTCCGGGGCCAAGCCGCTGCTGGCCGCGGTCGCCGACTACGAGGCGGAAATGATCAGGTACGGTTTCGCCCGGGTCGACGATTCGCTGCGCACCAACGGCACCAACGGCGACGATCCGATCTACAAGCCGGTCATCGGCCGTCTCGCCATGCTCGCCGCCCGTGGCTACTTCAGCGTGACCGCCAGGGTGCCACCGCTGCGTCGCAGGTTCGTCGACCGGCTCTACGACTACCGCGGCGCGGCGGAAGGCTGACGGTCCGCCTCGTCGTCCGAGAGCGGCGCTCTCCGACGTCGCGCGCGACCGGCCTCAGCCGGCCAGCGGCTCCGCCGTCCTGGGCCGGTGCCGCCCCGGGCCGGCGTCGGGTAACCGGGCGTAGACGTCGCCGGAGCGCCCCAGCGGACGGAACCGGTCAAGCAGTCGGGCCAGGTCGGCCGCGTCGAGCCAGCGATCGCTGGCGTAGCGCATCGTCTCGATGGGCGAGTAGTTGTAGCGGTAGCCGCCGGCGGCGGACCCGAGCCGGTCGACCATGTCGAGAGCGGTGAGGGCGGCGTCGTGCGCCGGCGGCAGGTACTCGAAGGACAGCGCGGGCAAGGGCTGGCTGAGCCCCGCCAGCACGTCGACCTCGAAGCCCTCGACGTCGATCTTGCAGAAGCCCGGGGTGCCGTGGATCGCGACGAGCTCGTCGAGGGTCCGCACGGTCACCTCGACGGACTGGTCCCACCGGACGCCGGCGAAGCGGCGGTCCGCCGAGACCGACTCGATCCATCGCGCGGACATCGACGACACGGTCGGGGTGGCGGTGGAGACGGCGAGCGTCGCCCGCCCGGTGCGCGCCCCGACGGCCTCGGGCACGATGGTCACCTCCGGGTCCCGGCCGAAGAGGAGCCGCAGCACGCGGAGGCAGTCGGGCTGCGGCTCGACGGCCACCACGCGGGCACCGAGCCGGCGCCAGGTCCGCACCCGGCTTCCCACGTGGGCGCCGATGTCGAAGCCGAGGTCGCCGGGCCCGAGGAACTCCCCGTAGAGCCTGCGGGCGCGGCGGTACCGGCCCGGCTGGCCGTGGTACATGACCAGGGAGCGCGTGATTCCGTAGGCGCGGCGGAGTGCGCGCGGGAGGTGCCCGTGGTCGGTCCGCACGATCGTCCTCTCCCGGCATCGGTGGCGATTTGCCCCGATAGTACCGTTTCTCCTTGTCACAGCGTTGAGAGTTCGCGCGGGAGTACGGGTCACGGGGCGCATCGGTTCGCCGTGATCCCGACGGATCCGTCGGGATCACGGCACGTCCGCCACGACGGACACGGGTGCGGGCACGGCCCGGCGGCCACCTCCACGGTCAGCGAAGGTCGCGACGCATGCACACCCGCGGCCACCGGTCCAGTCCGGACGCCGCCTCACGCGACCGGATCGCCCGCAGTCCGGGGGTCCACTCGGATTCCGGCAGGATCCGGAAGCCACACCTGGCGTAGTACGGCGCGTTCCACGGCACGTTCGCGAAGGTGGTCAGGGTCAGTGCCGGTACGCCGTCGGCCACCGCCCGGTCCGCCGCGTCCTCCAACAGCCGGCGTCCGATCCCGCGCCGCGCGTGGTCCGGGTGCACCGACACCTGCGCGACGTGGACCGCGCCGTCGACCACGTCCGTCAGCAGGTAGGCGACCGGTCGGTCGGCCTCGTCGACCGCCACCCGGGCCCGTCCCGCCCGCTGGTACCCGGACAGCACCTCGACGGACGGCGGTTCGTCGTCGGCGACCTCCGACATCCCGACGTCGCGGAACCACCGTCCCGCCGCCCGCTCGAGGTCGCGCAGGAGGTCGAGTTCGTCAGCCGTCGCAGCTCGGATCCTCACCGGCCCATTCTGCGGCCGGAGCGCGAGGCAGGCTCGGCATTATCCCTCGACGACGCCGCCGGAAGGCCCGGATACGACATCGACGGTAACCTTCGATTAACAGATCGGACCAAATTCCAGGTCTCGTGCCTGATCGAGCTCAGGGGCTGGCCAATGGACGAGCCGTACTCTCGACGGTCCTTCCTCACCGGCGTGTTGGCCTGCGGAACAGCCAGCGCCGGCATCATCTACCTGCTGCCGGGTGGACGGTCGGTCCTCGCCACACCGCCGCCCGCGAGGACCGAGCTCCGCCTCGCCAGTGGACGGGACCCCACCGGGGTGCGCGGTCTGCTGATCGAGATGTGGAACCGGAGCAATCCGCTGACGCCGGTGGTCACCGACATCACCCCGAGCGGCACCCGCGACGAGCGGCTGGTCATGCAGGATCTCGCCGCCTCGGGAAACGTCGACATCGTCAACCTCGACATCATCCACGTCCCGGAGTTCGCCAAGGAAGGTCTCATCTCTCCCATCACGCTGGTCGACCCGGGAGAGATCTTCGAGTCGATCAGGCACGCGCTCCGGGTTCCCGACGCCTCGGACCGCTACTGGGCCGCGCCGTTCAACACCGACGTCGGCATGCTCTTCGACCGCCGGCCAGCCGACGACGACGCCACGGAGGTGTCGCTGTGGCGGACACTGGACGCCGTCCCCGCGGGCGAGGCCCGGTTCGTCGGTCAGCTGAACCCCGACCAGTCGACCTCCTACGAGGCGTTCGTCGTCAACATCCTCGAACACGCCCTCTCGGTGGACTCCGGCATCCTCAGCCCGAACGGTACGGTGTCCCGCGACCTCGGGCGGTGGCAGGAGGCGTTGGCGCCGCTCGTGGCGGCCGTCCGGGCCGGCAAGGTGGTCCGCGCCGGCAACGAGGACCAGAGCCGCCAGGCGTTCCGGGCGGACCCCACGCGCCGGTACATGCGCAACTGGCCGCTGCAGTACCGGGAACTCCAGAAGGAGGGCGACGCCGACGCACGGGCCACGCGGATCCGGCTCAGCCCGCTGGACCGGGGCGTGCTCGGAGGTCAGAACCTCGCGCTCGTGGCCAACTCGCCCAACGCCGAACCGGCCAAACGGTTCATCGACTTCATGACCGGCCGGCCGGCGCAGAAGGTGCTCGCCGCCTACGGGCTGGCGCCCGTCCGCTTCGACGTCTACGAGGACGCCGACTTCCGGATGCTCGCGCCACACCTCGACCGGCTCCGGACCGCCGTCGAGCGGGCCCGGCCCCGGCCGATCACCCCCAACTATTCCCAGTTCTCCGACACCGTGCGGGTCCACACCCAGGCGCTGCTCGACGGCGGGAGGTTGACGTCCGAGTTCATCGACCAGCTTCACGCCGCGCTCGGCTAGGCGGGGTCGGGCCGGCCGGAACGAGAGGCTGACATGACGGTCGAACTGTGGCAGGTACCCGTGCTGGTCATGGCCGGCATCGTGCTGCTGGAGATCGTGGTCCGGGCCACGGCGCGTCGTTGGATCACCAGCACCGGCCGGTTGCGACTGCGTACCGCCGCCTTCATCCTGCTCGCGATCGGCGTCAGTGTGGGCGGGGTGGTCACACTGGGCCCAGATCTTGCGGACAAGCTCTCCAGCGTCGCGGCGCTGGTCGTCGGGGCGATCGCGCTGTGGCGGCCCGGCCAGCGGCCGGGCGACGCCCGGGCCGTCGAGCCGCCCGCCGCCGAGGAGGCGGAGAAGCGGAGGCACGACAGACCGGCGGAGGCCGCCTCCCCGCCGTCGCACCCGGCGGGCGGGCCGGACTGACGCCCGTACGATCCGTCGCGGCGCCGCGGCGGCCGCCCTGGCGTGGCCCCCGTGCGCAGCGCGGGAGACGATCGGAGGACGGGGACCGGCCATACGATACGTGCGGCGGTGCCGATCCGCGGTGCCGCGGTCGTCGGGAGCGAGAGGCGTCCATGTCCGGCAGCGCGCGAAGCCCACGGGAGCGCATGGTCTACAGCGCGGCCCAGCTGGTACGCGCCCGCGGGGTGGCCGCGACCGGGGTACGCGAGGTGATCGGGCACGCGAGAGCTCCTCGCGGGTCGTTCCAGCACTACTTCCCCGGCGGCAAGGACCAGCTCGTCGGCGAGGCACTGCTCTGGTCGGCGGATTTCGCCGTGCAGTGGGTCGCCGGGTACCGCCGGAGCACCGACGACCCGTCCCCGGCGGGTCTGTTCGCCCACATCTGTGCCTGGTGGCGGAACGACCTCGTCACGCGGGCGTACGAGCGTGGCTGTCCGGTGATGGCGGCCGCCGCCGACCTGGCCGGCACCGACTCGCCCGTGTCCGGGCCGCTGCGGACCGCCGCGGACCGCTGGGAAGCGGCGGTGGTCGAGGAACTGGTGCGGATGCGGGTCCCGCCGGAGCGGGCCCGGAGCCTGGCCACGCTGATGATCAGCGCTCTCGAGGGCGCGATCATGCTGGCCCGGGTACGCCGGGACGTCGCGCCGCTGGACACGGTGGTCAGGGAGCTGTCGCCGCTGCTGGATCGGGAGCGTCGGTGACCCCGGTGGCGGTCCGGCGCTCGATCGCCCGGACGACCGCCACCATGTCCGCCCGTCCGTGGCCCTGCTCGACCGTCTCGGTGTACAGCCGACGACAGACGTCCAGCAACGGTGAGGCGAGCCCTGCCGCTCGGGCGGCCGCGGCGATCAGGTCGTTGTTCATCAGCACGTCGGCCGCGGCGGCCTGGGCGGTGAGGTCGCGGTCGACGAGCTTGCGCGCCTTGACCCGGGAGACGTCGCTGGCCATCGGGCCGGCGTCGAGTATGGCCTGGAACTGCCGCAGGTCGAGGCCCAGCCGGTCGGCGAAGTGGACGGCCTCCGCCAGCCCGGTGACCATGGTGATCAGGTAGAGGTTGACGGCGAGCTTCATCGACAACGCGTTCGGCACCGGGCCGCAGTCGAAGACCTGGTGGCACAGGGGGGCGAGGAGGGGACGTACCGCCCGGGTCGCGGCCGGGTCACCGGCGAGCATCCCGACCAGCCGTCCCGCCTCGGCGGGGACCCGGGACCCGGAGACCGGTGCCTCGACGTAGCGCCCGCCGGCCGCCCGGATGTCGGCCTCCAGGTCGCGGGAGTAGCCGGGCGCGGTCGTACCCAGGTGGACGATGGTGCGATCGGCGACCCGGGCGGGGAACTCGGGCGTGCCCCGGCCCAGAACCCGATCGATCGCCTCCGGACCGGCGAGCATGAGCAGCACCGTCTCCGTTGCCGCGAACACCTCGGCCGGGGTGGCCGCCACCCGCGCACCGGCCGCGCGCAACGCCTCGGACTTCGCGGCCGTGCGGTTCCAGACCCGCAACGGCGTCCCCGCCCGCAGCAGGTTGCGCGCCATCGGCTCGCCCATGAGCCCCAACCCGATGAACCCGATCTCCACGTCCGCCTCACCGTCCTCGTCACCGGTACCGCCGCCGCAGGACGGCAGGCGATATGACAGCCGTCATAGTAGCGGTTCTATGACAGCTGTCATAGCCAGCGCGTCGGCGACCCGCGTCACGGCGCCGCACGCCGGACGGAGCGACCGGAGCGCGCCCCCGCCCACAACACGAAGCGGACCGGGGTACCCGGGGCGGCCTGGGCCGCCTGCGGCAGGTCCTCCGGATGCACCACTCCGATCACCGGGTATCCGCCCACGGTCGGGTGGTCGGCGAGAAAGATCACCGGAGTGCCGGCGGCCGGAACCTGGACCGCGCCCAGCACCACGCCCTCGCTGCGCAACTCCGCGGTGACACGCCGGGGCAGGGCGGGGCCCTCGAGGCGGATGCCGATCCGGTTGCTGGCCGTGGAGACGACGTAACGGCCGGTGGCAAGGATCTCGGACGCCTCGGCGGTGAACCAGTCGTCGCGGGGACCGAGCAGGACCCGCAGCGTCACCTCCTCGGGAAGGATCCGCGTCGGCGCCACGTCGACCGGGGCGGGCGGACCGGCGACCGCGCCGAGTGGCAGCCGGTCGCCGGAGGCGAGCGGGGCCGGGCCGAGGCCGGAGAGCAAATCGGTGGAGCGGCTGCCGAGCACCGGCGGTACGGCGATCCCGCCCGAGACGGCGAGGTAGCTGCGCAGCCCGCGGGTGGCGGCGCCGATCTCGACACAGGCGCCGGCCGGCACCGACACCGGGGCTGACCAGCTCGCCGGCCGCCCGTCGACGGTGACCCGCGCCCAGGCCCCGGTCACCGCCACCGTACCGGCCTGGGCGAGCCGTACCGCGGCACCGGTGACGGTGGTTTCGATCGTCGCCGCCTCCGGCGGGTTGCCGACCAGTCGGTTCGCCAACCGGTGCGCCGGCAGGTCGAGGGCGCCGGAGCGGGGCACCCCGAGATGGGCGTGGCCCGGCCGGCCGAGGTCCTGCACCGTGCTGAGCGCGCCGGGACGGACCACCTCCAGGTACCGGCCGCTCATCGCATCACCCTGAACCGGACCCGGGTACCCGGGGTGAGCAGCGCGACCGGGTCCCGTTCGGGATCGAACAGGACGAGGTCGGTGGAGCCGATCAGGTGCCAGCCGCCGGGCGACTCGCGGGGATAGATTCCCGCGTAGCCGCCGCCCACCGCCACCGCGCCGGCCGGTACCCGGGTCCGCGGGACCGGCCGACGGGGCAGGTGGTAACGCCGGGGAAGCCCGGTCAGGTAGCCGAATCCGGGGACGAAGCCGCAGAACGCCACCCGGTACTCCGGGGCACTGTGGATCCGCCCGACCTCCTCCTCCGGCACCCGCCAGTGCCGAGCGACCTCGGCCAGGTCGGCGCCGTCGTACCGAACCGGGACCTCGACCAGCGGGCCGTCCGGCAGCCGGACCGACTCCGGCCGCCAGGCCGCCAGCCGGTGGGCCAGATCGCCCGGATCGGCGAGCCCGTCGATCAGCACCGTGGTCTCGCCGGGGACCACGTCGTCCACCTCGGACAGCTCGCCACCGGCCCGACGCCGTTCGAGCTCCGCGACCAGCGCCGGAACGTACGCCGGGTCCGACAGCTCGACCAGCAGGGCACTCAGCCCGACCGGAATGATCCGCACTCTCCCCCACTCCCACCGACCGGTGCACACCCCGAGACACGAGCGTCGCACCCCGTCGGACCCGGCGAGTGCGACGGCCGGGCCGGGCGTCACCACCCGCCCGGACCGGGGATCCAGACTAGTGAACGTGGGCGGGGCGTCCGGCGACGGCTCGCCGGGCGACGAGGCCGCGACCGGCGTCGGGGCGGCCGGGCCGATCTGCCGCCCGCCACGGGAAGGGGTCTGCCGACCGGCACGGGTCACGTGAACGCGGCGAGCCGTATCCCGGCGTCCCGGAGCGCGTCGCGGACCCGGCGGGCCAGTTCCACCGCGCCCGGGGTGTCACTGTGCACACAGAGCGACTCGGCCCGCACGGTGATCGTGGCGCCGTCGACCGTGGTGACCTGACCGGTGGTCGCCAGCTGGACGCAGCGGGTGGCCACCAGCGTCGGGTCGGTGATCAGCGCCCCCGGACTGCCTCGCTTCGCCAGGCTGCCGTCACCGCGGTAGCCCCGGTCGGCGAACGCTTCCCGCACCACCCGCAGGCCGGCCTTCTCCGCCTGCTGCAACAGCTGCGAACCGGGCAGGCCGAGGACCGGCAGGTTCGGGTCGTACGCACAGACCGCCGCAACGACGGCGGCCGCCTGCGCCGGGTCCGTCACGGTCCGGTTGTAGAGGGCGCCGTGCGGTTTGACGTACCGCACCCGGCCGCCCTCGCTACGGGCTATCCCGTCGAGGGCGGCGAGCTGGTAGAGCACGTCGTCGGCGAGCCGATCCGGCTCGATCTCGATCACCCGGCGGCCGAAACCGGCCAGGTCCCGGTAGCCGACCTGCGCGCCGATGGCGACGTCCCGGGCGACCGCCTCGGCGCAGACCCGGCGCATGATCGTCGGATCACCGGCGTGGAAGCCGCAGGCGACGTTGGCGCTGGTCACGATCTCCAGCAGGGCGACGTCGTCGCCGAGCTGCCAGATCCCGAAACCTTCTCCGAGGTCGCTGTTCAGGTCGATGGTGGCCGGCATCGCGCCTCCCGGGACGTGGTGAGCGCCGCAACTGTAGGTTCGCAGATCGTTGGACAGCACGGATCACCGAGGGGCGCCCGACCCGCTCGACGGCCACCCGCGCACCACGGAGCGCCAACCCGTCGCGGCGTACGCGCGACGGATGGCCGGCGGCCTCCCGGCACCCCGGTGAGGGTCCGGGCACGTCCGGCGCCGCCGCCGGTCAGGCTGACCGGAGCGTGAGCAGGGTTATCTCACTCGGTGCGAAGATCCGGAACGGCGGTCCCCAGAAACCCGTGCCGCGGCTGGTGTAGAGGTGGGTACGGTCGCCGTGCCGGGTCAACCCCCGCACCGTCGGCTGGTCGAGCCGTACCAGGAGATGGAACGGCCAGATCTGGCCGCCGTGGGTGTGTCCGGAAAGCTGGAGGTCGACCCCGTGCGCGACGGCGGCGTCGATCTGTTTGGGCTGGTGGGCGAGGAGCAGGACCGGCAGCGTGGGATCGGCGCCCGCCAGCGCGGCGGCGTGGTCGGCGCGGTGGCCCGGTTGCCCGGAGCCTTCGGCGGTGACGTCGTCCACCCCGGCGACCACGAGACGAGCGCCGTCGCGCTCGACGACGATGTGCCGGTTGTGCAGCGGCTCCCAGCCCAGCTCGCGCATGTGGTCGAGCCAGTCCTGCGCCTCGCCGAGGTACTCGTGGTTGCCGGTGACGTACGCCCGGGCGAGCCGGGCCCGGACCTCACGCAGGGGGGCCGCCTGGGCCCGCCGCTGGTCGACGGTGCCGTCGGCGATGTCGCCGGTGTGGCAGACCAGGTCGGGTTCGAGGGCGTTGACCGTGGCGACCACCCGCGCCGACCAGTCGGCACGGTCGATCGGCCCGTAGTGGGTGTCGGTGAGCAGCACCACCCGGAGGCCGTCCAGTCCCGCGCCGAGGCGACGGATCGGCACCTCCACCCGGCGTACCCGCGGTACCCGCATCGCCTCGCGGTACCCCCACAGCAGCAGCGCCAGTGAGGTGGCGACGACCACGGCGGCGGTGAGCCGGGACCGGGCCGGCTCGGGAACACCTGCGACGGCGAGCCCGAGTCGCAGCACGTTGCCCAGCAGCGCCCAGGCGAAGAAGACCCAGACCACCCCGAGCAGGGTGTCGCCGATCCGAGCCGCCCAGTCGAGGCGACGCCTGCCGTGCCCGAGGCTCATCAGCACCGGCAGCCCGACGAACGCGGCGAGGAACAGGGCCGTGCCGGCCACGACGACCGGGGTCGGCCAGTCCGCGCCGGCGACGAACAGGGTCCACCACGGTACGCCGAACAGAACAGCGGCGATCGCGGTGATCGTGAGGCTGAGGAACAACGGTCGCAGCGTGCGGCGCGCCGGCGCGGCGGACACGGCTTCACTGGTCGACACGGGGTGGCTCCTGACACGGATGAGGGATTCGTCCCGGCCCGGTGTGCAGGATGACACACCGTGCGGTCAGCCGCCCAGCGACGTGGGTGGCCGACCGCACGGCCGTCGGCCACTGTGTCCGGTCGTACCGGACCCATCGCTCCGTCGGCCGAGGGCGGGGGGTGCCCCGGCGACGGCGGCCATCTGCCGGGTGCCGCCCAGCCCGCCGCGCGCCCGCAACGGTCGCCCGGCACCCCCGCCGGGCCGCCAACGATCACCCCGATCCACCCGGTGTCCGCGCATCAGGCGCAGGCACCGACCGGTGTGCCGTTTGTCGATGTGACCGGTGTCTGTGTCCCGTCCACGCCCGCGAGCGCCACGTCGATGCGACACGACGTGGTCGTCACGCGCGACGGCCACGGATGGGGGCGCCTTCTCTCCCGCCTGGATGCGTGTCCGGTGGACGGGTGGGTTTCCGAACCGACTCGTGGAATCACACCCGGGCGCTGCCGCGCCGGGGTACACCCTCGGGTCGGCCTCGTGAACCGGGGCCGGGCCGCGGCCCTGTCTGAACCGGTTTCATGACCTCGTCGGCCAGTCCTCGTACGTCATTGTCATCGCGGTGGCGCAGACGAGACACACCTGTACGTTTCCCAGCGGGTCGTGCCGCCTGCCCGTCCTCCCCGAGGCACCCGCCGCGCGTCAGATCCGTCTGGGGTGGACACCGAGGAACGAAACGCGCACGTGAGGGGATTCGGCGTCCGTCGCCGTAACGGCACTCGCGCTCATCCTGACCCTCACAGGCTGCGGCGGCGTCGACGACGGCGCCGCCGGAGCCATCACCGGCGAGATCACGGTGCCGACCCGGCGGACCGACATCGTCGACACCGTCTCCCAGGACTCCGGGAGACGACCCGGGGCGGGGTATCCCGGCACCACGTCAGGTTCGAGGGGATCACGGACGACGAGGGCGGGACCCGGATCCGGATGAACACCAGGGAGTACACCGGGTCGTTCCCGTGGAGAGGGCGATCCTGTCGTGGAGGTCACCGCCGCCCGTGCCCGACGGTTCGGCCGACCACGCGCCACCGGAGGCACCGGCCCGACACGTCGGCACCGGGTCGCGGCCGTGCTGAGGTACCTCTCGCTGGTCGGTGCCGCGGTGGTCGCGCTGATGCCGTTGCCGGTCCTCCTCGTCGCCTCGGTCGACACGAACGACGA
>CALGAM010000083.1 GCA_937951935.1 uncultured Micromonospora sp.
CCGGCCGCGTCTGGCGCAACGTCGTCAACACGCCGACGACGGCCTCGGAGGGACACGGCCGGCGTGGTGTCGGCGCTCAGCGCAACCGCGCCGCGATGTCGGCGAGATGCCCGTCGACCAGGTCCAGCGCCCGCCGGGTGACCGCCAGGGTCTGCTCGGTGCCGGCCGCCGGGTCGAACGGGAGCTCCTCGTCGACGAGCACCACGTCGTCCCCCTCGTAGACGGTCAGGTCGGCGACCCGGGTGGTGGGTACGAACAGCAGCTCGACCAGGACGTCGTCGGTGTCCCGCGCCGCGGCGTCCCGGCTGAGCTCGACCCAGCTGCCGTGCTCGATCGCCGACCGGACGTGGTGGTGGCGCACCCGGACCCGCAGCTCAGGGACGGTCGCCCGGAGCCGCTCGGCGAGCCGGTCGGCCCACTGTTCGACCAGCCGCGCCACCGCCTCCCACACCTGGTCACCGGCTCCGTCAGTCGGCGGGCTGCCCACCGAGCGTGATGTTGCCATACCTGTCCACCTTTATCTTCCGGTCTGTCACGGCGCCACGGACCACGGACGTGTACGGGTGCGGAACGTCGTCGTCGCGGCTGTCCATCCACTCGCCCAGTTTCTCGGGGTCGGGAGGGACGAGTGACCAGTGCCCCTCACCCCCGTGCTGCGGGGTGTAGACGAGCTGGAAGCCGGCCTGGAGCAGCAGGTCCGTCCTGATCTCGATGCCACTGAGCTTCTTGCCCGGGTTGGCGGCCATGGAACCCGCCATGGCCTGGCTCGGCTTCTGCCAGACGGTCAGGCCGTCGTCGTCCACTCCCCGCCGCGGCGTAAGGTTCTTCTGTCCGGCGCTGCCGCTCCGGTAGACGTACTGCGGTATGGACGGCCTGCCGTCGGCCTTCTTCGGCTTCGGACGGAAGAGCTTCCGTTTTGCTCCCTGGACGCTGTTCTTGATCTTGCCGACCTGCTTCTTGACCCGTTTCCAGGTCTTCTTCCACGTCTTCTTGACCTGGTCCTTGACCCACTTCTTGACCTTCTTGGCCGTCTTGACCCACTGCCGCACCTGTTTCTTGACGGTGCGGACGATCTTCTTGACGACCTCCACCCACTTCGTGACCTTCTTCCAGGCCCACGTGACAAGCGAGCCCAGGAAACCGGGCAGCTTCTCGGCCACCCAGGTCACGACCGGCACCGTGTACCGGACCCAGTGCACCTGCTTGGTCACCACGGTCCGCACGACCATCTTCCGGACGAAGACCGTGCTGATCACCCAACGCTCGCCGTCCGGGTCGGCGTAGGTGACCGGGTTGTTGTTCGCGTACACGTAGCCGTTCGCCTGCTGCGGCTCCTCGTGGTCCACCACCGGGTCCACCGAGATGAACCGGCCCAGCGCCGGGTCGTAGTAGCGGGCACCGAGCTGGACCAGGCCGGTTCCGGGGTCGGCGATCCCGCCGACGAAGCTCCGCTGCCCGGGCCAGTCGACCGCCGCGCCGCGGAGCTCGCCGTACGGGGTGTGCCGGCGGCGGGTCACCTCCTGGCTGCTCGCGTCGACGGCGATCTCCGGCGTGCCGTGGTGGTCCAGCGCCAGCCAGTGCAACCGGTTGTCCGCCGACGTCCGCACCGCGACGGTACGACCGTTGAAGGTGTAGTACCGGGTACCGGTCAGCGTGCCGTCCGGCGCCAGGTGCAGCTCGGTCTCGCCCAGGTAGAGGGTGGTGCCGCTGGGATCGCGCCGGATCAGCCGGTTCCCCCCGGCGTCGTAGAGGAAGCTCGTGGTGACGCCGCCCGAGGTGACGCTGCTGAGGTTGCCCTCCGGATCCCAGGTGAGCTTCTGCTCGGCGCCGCCCTTCCTCCGGCTGACGGTGTTGCCCGCCGCGTCGTACCCGAACTCCTCGACCTGGGCCGTGCCGTCCGGACCGGTCGTGGTGACCGTGCGTACCGCGTGCGGTCCGCCCTGGCCCGGCGCCGGGTAGGCGTAGGTTCTCGTCGTCCGCGCGCCGCCGGGCTGGATACGGGTCTCCGACAACCGGTTGCCGGTCGTGTCGAAGGTCCACGAGTGCCAGTACGGTGCCGGGCCGCCCAGCGCGTCCGCGGCCGGTGCCGCCGCGCAGTCGCCCGACCTCGGCGTCCACGCCTCGGTCAGGCGGCGCAGGTGGTCGTACCGGAAGCACTGGGTCTCGGCGCCGGTGTCGGCGCGGTCGGCGATCCGGGTGACGTTGCCGGCCGGGTCGTAGGTGTAGGAGATGTCGGCGAGGCGCTGCGGGGCGGTGTCCCGGGACACCACCGCCCGGGACAGCCGGTGGGTGCCGTACTCGTACTCGAAGCCGAGCCTGACGGCCCTGCCACCGGTGGAGAGTGTCATCCCGCGCAACTCGCCGTACTGGGTGTAGTCGGTGGCGGTGACATAGGTGGTCGCCCCCCGCAGCGTCACCGGCTGTCCGAGGCCGTCGTAGCCGACGGTGAGCCGCTCGGCGGGGAGTCCGGCGACTCCCGGCAGGTCCGCGGTGGCCAGGTCGCCGTCCGCCGCGTACGTGTTGCGGACCTCGTAGGTGCCGGCGAGCGCCCCCTCGCTGGCCGGGATCGTGTGCCGGGTGCCGGTCGGCCGGCCGCCCGCGTCGAACCCGGTCACCGCGACCGAGTACTCGTTGCCGTCGACGTAACGGGTGGCGACGGTCTGCAGGCCCCGGGCCGGGGTCCCGTCCGGCAGCGTGTCGTAGCGCCAGCCGAGCCGCTTCGGGCCGGTCAGCGACCCCTCGTGGGTCGCGGTCCGTCGGCCGAGGATGTCGTAGGCGTGCGCCAGGGTCACCCCCCGGGCGTCCCGCTCGGCGACGAGTTCCTCGGCGTCGTTGTAGGTGCGCTCGGTGACGCCCCGGTCCGGCTCCTCGCTGCGGGTCAGGAATCCACGCAGGTCGTACGTGTACCGCCAGACGTTGCCGGCCGGATCGGTGACCGAGGCGAGTTGCCCGCGCCGGTTGTACGTGTACCTCGTCGCGTCGTACGTGCCGGTCGGCGCGTCGCCGTGGTACTGGCGCAGCTCGACCAGCCGGCCCTCGGCGTCGAGGATCCGGGTGGTCGGCGTCTGGCCGGCCGGCGGGTCGACGTCGTGCCGGTTGTGCCCGTAGGTGTGCGTGGTCCGCCACCGTTCGAGCCCGTCGACCAGGAAGATGATGTTGGTCGGGCGTTCGTTCTCGTCGTAGACGGTGACGGTCTGCGCGGGCAGGCTCGCCTCGTCCGGGATCACCACGTCCGGGCCCGGCGGCGCGTCGTTGTGGTAGGGCCCGTTCTCCTTCACCTGCAGCCCGCGCGAGTCGTAGACGATGTCGGTGACGACCCGACCGCCGCCGGGTGCCGGCTCCTGGGTCTGCCGGGGCCGCATCAGCCCGTCGTACAGCTCGTACTCGGTCTCGTAGTCGCCGTTCGGCTGCAACGTCCGGATCGTCACGGCGTTCGCGCCGTCGGTGCGCACCAGGTAGCCGTACTCGACGTTCGGGGTCTGGGTCGCTGGGTCCCGGCCCGGCAGCCAGACCTTCGTCAACCGGCCCAGTGGGTCGTACCGCAGTTCGGTGCGCCGGTCGTTGGCGTCCAGGATGACGGTTTCCTCACCCCAGGCCGGTTCGAACGTCGTCCGGGTGCGGTGGCCGAGCGCGTTGGTGACCTCGATCTGGGTGACCGGTGCCCCGGTGGCCGGGGTGTACGCGATCGTCGTTCGGGCGCCCTTGACGTCGGTCGCCTCGATCTCGCGGCCGTGCACGTCGTAGCTCGCCCGCAGCGTGGTCACGTAGGTCGGCGCCCCGTCGGCCCAGCCGGACAGCTCCTCGACGCGGGTCACGTCCCCGCGTACCGGCGCCGCGCCCAGCGTCGTGCTCCCGTCGTAGTAGTACCGGGTGTCGCTGAGCAGGTCGTCCGGGTAGCGGGGGGTTCGGTCGCAGCTCACCGCGACGGTCTCGACCCGGTACGGCAGGTTGATGATCCACGCCGATTCGTTGCGGGTGTACCAGTACCGGGTGCACGTGTCGTCGTCCGGGTTGGACAGGTCGTTGAGGTCGCTGGACATCACGAGCGTGCCCGCGTCGTCGTAGACGTGCTGCGCACCGATCTCCTGCCATCCGCCGGAGCTGGTCGCCTCGCTCTGGCGGACCCTCGCCTCCTCGACCCGGACCGCGCTCGTGGTGCCCCAGCTGCGGGTACGGGTGGCGGTCGGCTTGGACAGCCACGGATCGGTGAACTCCTTCTCCCGTACCCGGCCGTCGGCGGTGAACGTGATGTTCACCCGCGCGGTGCCGGCCAGCGGGTCGGCGTCCCGGACCGGCTCGCCGGTCGAGTCGGGGTAGACGACCTCCTTCCGGCCACCGGACGCGGTGCGGTCGCCGTCCATGCCGCGGAAGAACAGCGACTCGACCACGCTCACGACTCCGGCGGGCCCACCCTTGTGGATCCGGACCCGGTCGTATCCACGCCACTGCGACCAGGTCTTGCGGTTCTCCGCCACCAGACCGTCCGCCTCGTCGAAGCGCCAGGCCGGCGTGCCCGGGTACTCGATCCGGGTCACCGTCGGCGGCATCCCGGTGGTGCGGTCCGCCTCGGTCACCTGGGTGACCACGTACTTGTTGAACCAGTCCAGGCGTTCGGTGGTCTGCCCGTCCGGCGTCCACCGCGCCGGATGGCAGCGCTTGGTGTTCGAGTCGGGTGCCGGGAGGTTGCCGACGACACACTCCTTCGGCGAGTACTCGACGGTGATCTCGCCACCCGAGTCGAGCTGGATCCGCTGGATCCGCATCCAGTTCATCGGCGGGATGGCGTCGTTGCCGTCCACCCGGTTGTTGAGCTGGACGGGGTGGAAGGTGACCGCCGGCAGGGCGGCGCTGCCGCCGACGTGGCCCCGGTGCTGGATCCCGGCCAGCCACAGCCCGGCCCGGGTGCCGTCGCCCGGGTCCAGGTACGCCGGGGTCAGCTCCCACGAGTCGACGTCGCGGTACGCCGTGCCGCCCCACACCTGCGTGGTCACCCGGGCCAGGCGCTTCTGTGTCCAGAAGGTGGGGTTGAACTTGTTGTTGCAGTTGGTGGTGCTCGAACAGGCCAGGTCCCACGGCACGTCCGGCCAGTTCGCCGGCTGGGACGGGGTGCAGGTGGTGCCGGGGATGCAGCGATCCGCCTCGGTGAAGACCACCCGGCCCACGGCGGGCGTGGTGTAGACCTCGCCGTCCCGCTGCCCGTAGTCGATGCGGCTGAGCCAGCCACCACGGACGTAGCTCGACACCTTGGTCGCGGTGATGTTGCGCGCGTAGTTGTTGGTCTCGGTCTGGTAGAACAGGCTCATGGTGTTGCCGTGCCGGTCCACCACGTAGTCCAGGTTCCACCGCCACGCCTGCGAACAGTGCGACGCGTCGAAGGTGGACTTGTGGCAGGGCTCGCCGGCGTGGTTGCCGAAGACCGGAACGGTCCAGACCGAGTTGGTGACCGTCCTGCCCGCCTGCCATCCGGGCAGCTTGTGCATCCCGAAGTAGTACCGGGTGCCGTCCGGGGTGGTGATCCGCCAGTACTCCCCGTCGTTGTCGCCGTTGTCCCCGCCGGTCAGCAGCTCGACCTTCGACCCGTCGTCGATCCGGAACCTCCACTGCCCGGTCGCGTCGTCACGGATCAGCTCGCCGCTGCGCCCGTCCATCGAGACGATCGCGTTGTTGGTGCCCCAGCACAGGTCACCGGTCTTCCGGCCGCTGTTGTTGCCCCCGGAGGTGTCGTCGCCGCACGACTTGTACCGCCGTTCGATGTAGCCGCCCGGCTCGAGTTCGAACCCCTCGCCGATCCAGGACGGCTGGTTGTTCGTCGCCGAGGTCCGGCCGTCCACGCTGCCGCTGGAGTAGGTGAGTTCCAGCGCCGGCTGCGGCCCGCCGAGGCCCGGCACCACCTCCATCGGGTACTGCCAGGTGAAGTCTCCGGAGGAGGTGCCGACCGTCCAGGTGGAGGACGGGGACAGCGGCGACGGCCTGTAGTCGCCGGCACCGGAGGCGGCCGCCGCCGCGATCCCGTAGAGGCCGCCGGAGGCGCCGCTGGCGGGCACCGCGACGTCCGCGCTCAGCCGACCCGAGCCGTTGTTGCGGGTCGGGATCGGGGTGCCCGCACACTCGGTCCGCTCCGGTGTGCTCACCGCGCACTCGGGGAGGGCGACCAGCCGTAGCCGGGTCGCCCAGTCGCCACCGTAGGCGTTGCGGAAGGCGGAGTAGTCCACCTCCAGGCCGATCCGACCGGTGGTGGCCACCCCGTCCGCACGTCGGATGCGCAACAGCAGTCGGTCCTGCTGTCGCGGCAGCAGCTCGATCCGGACCCGGTCCGGGACCGCCGCACGCGCGTCGTCGCGGGCGGCGCCGACCACGATGGGCAGGCCACCGGCCTTCGCCCGCGCGAGGCGTACGGCGCTCCGGCCGGCGGCATCCCGCGCGATGTCTCCCTGCGGGGCCAGCGTGACCTCGGCCGCGCCGGGCGACGGCCAGGAGACCGTCGGGGTGACACGCAGCGCCCGCTGCTGGACGAGACCGGGTTGCGCGGCCGGCACGCTGACCGGACGGGCCGGCACCGAGGGCTCCCTGGCCAGGGAGAGGTCGTCCCCGGATGCGGCGGTGGCCGGCTCCGGCAATCCCGCGACCAGTGAAACCGCCATCACGGCCGCCATCGCCAACCCCAGCGGCCGACGCCGTACGTGGTACACGCATGCCTCCTCGGGTCCCGTGCTCGGCGCCGATACGTTGACTCATCATCACGGGCCGTACGCACAGAAGGCGCACACGGCGGTTGCCGCGCCGCGGCCGGCGGCACGGGTGGTGTCGCGACGACCGGTGCCGGCGGGAAGCGCCGGTCGCCGACCGGGCCGGGGTGCGAGGGCGCCGACGACCGGAGGAGGCGGGTCAGACGACGCTCTGCCGCGGCTGCGGTGCCGCTCCG
Source organism: uncultured Micromonospora sp. (assembly GCA_937951935.1). Classification (GTDB taxonomy): domain Bacteria; phylum Actinomycetota; class Actinomycetes; order Mycobacteriales; family Micromonosporaceae; genus Plantactinospora. Next base: position 6,923 of record CALGAM010000083.1, read on the forward strand.
GTACCGAGGGTCAGCTCTGCCAACTCCTCGAAGACCGCCCGGTTGAGGTCGAAGGCGACGACCACCTCAACCGCCATCCGGTCGGCCTCCACCGGGCTCAGTGCGAGGGTGTCCAGCCGCTGGCGGTACTCCCGCTCGAACCGCCCCGGGCGGTGATCCGGTCGAACTGGTAGAACCGTGTGCCCTGCCCGGTGTGCAGCCCGTAGTTGCGGCGGACCGCCGCGCCGACCATCGCACCCCCTAGAGGTCGCCGAGGGAGCCGGGCCAGGTCGTCGTTGACGAACGGCCCGGCGGGTCGTCGGGATACCGGCCGCCGGCCGGCTGCCCCTGCGTGATCCGGGTGGTCAGCCATGACCGGAGCGGCACCCTCCCGCTGACCGTCACCGGCCTGCCGGACCGGACCGGCCGGGAGCCGGCGCCGAACCGGCCAGCCCGAACCCGCCGTCGGAGCAGACGTCCGACCTCGTCGTCACCCAGCTCGCCGTGACCGGGAACTGGTCGTGGCGCAGCCTGTTCGGCAGGCCCGCCGAGCGGACCCTCGTGCTCGGTACGCGCGACGAGGGCACCGCGCCCGCCGTCGAGCCGGTCCTGTCGCTCGCGCTGGGCCGGGGCGACGAACCGGCCAGTTTCGTCCCACCCCACAGTTGGGCATCATGGGCCCCGCCGAGGAGCGCGTCGTCACCCGCCCGCGGACACGGTACGGCCCCGGGCACCAGCCCTCGGGCGGCGGGAACCGCCTCAGCGGCGTACCGCGAGCACGAGGTGGTCGGCGTCGGAGCGGGTGAGCACGTGCTCCTCGGGCTCGCCGAA
>CALGAM010000084.1 GCA_937951935.1 uncultured Micromonospora sp.
ACGGGGACCCGGCCACCGGCGTACCCACACCCGTCACCGCGCCACGGACCCGGACCGGCCCGGTCAGCGAGGCCACGCGGCCAGCTTGGCGCGGATCCGCCGGACCTGGGCGGCGTCGCACCCGTAGCGGGCGAAGCGCTGGTCCGAGAGGCGGTCCAGGTAGCGGCCGACGGCGGTGACGTCCTCCGGCTCGATCGCCGGGTCGTACTCGTGGGCGAGCCGGAGCAGGTCGTCGACCGAGTACCGGTCGAGCGCGGCGGCGATGTCGATGTAGTCGCGCACCTCGCGGCGGTTGATCAGCGCCGCGGCCTTGCTGGCCACCAGGTCCTGGACGTGCATGACCGGGCCGAGATCCATCACCACCGGGCTGTGGTGCCGGTCCAGCCTGCCCAGGCTGAGGCGCAGCCTCCGGCCGTCCCGACCCACGAGGAAGTCCTTCATGTTCTCGGCGAACCCGTCGAACAGCTCGGAGAGGTCGGCCGAGGGGTCCTCGTCGAGGACGGTGAAGCCGGCTGCCTCCAGCGCGGCCCGTACCTCCGCCGCCGCGTCGGCCGCCGCGCCGTCGACGTCGGCGAAGAGGTCGACGTCCTCGGTGGGGCGGGAGACCAGGCCGTGTGCCGCCCACGCGATACCGCCACCCAGCACGAACCCGTACCTGTCGGCGACCGAGAGCGCGACCCGGGCGACCTGGCGGTAGAAGTCGTCGAGGTGCCCCGTCGTCATGCCGCCCGGCGATCAGGCGTCGCGGCGCGGGCGGACCGGGACGGCGGGCGTGGCGTCGACGGGGCGGTGGCCACCAGCGTCGGGTGGCGCCGCTCCCAGGCGGAGCGCACGGCACGGGGCAGGTTGAGCGCCGGCCACACCCGGCGCAGGAGCCGGCCGTTGAGGTACCGGCGCAGGTCGTCGGAGCGGACGCTCTCCCGCAGCACGTTCTCGTACATCCAGAGCAGCTGGTCCGGGTCGGCCAGGTCGAAGACCCGGTCCGGGCCCCACATCAGCCGTAGCGGCAGGGTGACGCGCCCCCTGGTCGGCCCGGTGAGCTCGCTCAGGGCCTGGATCACCACCGCGGGCCGGCCCGGTCGGGCCAGTGGAGGCGTCCGGGTCGGCGCCGCTACGGCGTGTCGCATGGGCTCAGGGTAGCGCCACCGACGCTCCGCGGACGATCCGCGGGGCCATCCCGTCGCCCTGTCTGGCGCGTCACAGCAATGCCGCACATCCGGAATGTCGGACGCGCCGCCTCGGTTGTGGCTGTCGGTACGCCCGCGAGCCCGGCCCCCTGGACCGCGGGCGTACCTCGTTTGCGCCGAGACGCAGTCGGCAGCTCGGCGCCTTCCCCCCGGTATCCGAGTCGAAAGGGCAACCATCATGAACCCGATCTTCGGGCGATGGCTTGCGGCCATCGCGGAGACCGCGGTCACGCGGTGGCGTCCGGCCATCGCGCAGAATCGGGCGCTGCGGCGCATTCCCGCCGTCGCGGAGACCGCCACCACCCGGTGGCTGCCCGCCGTCGCCCAGAGCCGGGCGGCGCGCAGCCTACCCGTGCTCGCCGAGATGCCGATCGTCCGGCGGAGCGCGCTCGCCGTCGCCGGGCTCACCTGCGCCGCCGCCTGTTCGGCCGTCGGCGGTGGGCCCGTGGGCACCACCACCGCCGCCGTCACCGGCGGTCCGGTGACCCAGTTGACCCAGCCCGCGGCCCATCCTCAGCTGCCCGACGACGGGGTGCGGGACGCCGGGTCGGAGGCGACGCGGGAGTCGGACGACACGCCGAGCCGCGAGACGCTGGTTCCGTACGGCGTACAGGGCAACCAGGCGCGCATCACCCTCGACCGCGACCAGTGGGACAACGCCAGGGAGATCGTCCGGGTCGCCCGCGAGGAGGGCGTGGGACCACGTGGCGCCGTGATCGGCGTGGCGACCTCCCTGCAGGAGTCGAAGCTGCGCAACCTCGGCCACCTGGGCGCGTACAACGACCACGACTCGTTGGGGCTGTTCCAGCAGCGGCCGTCGACCGGCTGGGGGGCACCCCACCAGCTCACCGACCGGCACTACTCGGCGACGGCGTTCTTCCGGGGCCTGAAGCGGGTCCACGGGTGGCAGGACATGCCACTGACCGACGCCGCCCAGGCGGTGCAGGTCTCGGCGTACCCCTTCGCCTACGCGCAGTGGGAGGACCAGGCCGCCGACATCGTGCAGCAGGTCTGGCCGCGGGTGCACTGACGACGCCGGCGCCGTCCCGGCCACCCCGGCCGGGACGGCGCCCGGTCGCGGCACCCCTCCGGCGACGCCGTCGGCTCGCGGCGCGGGTCGGGGGTGGGACGGCAGCCGGACCCCAAAAGGGCGTACGCCAGCGGCGTTCAGCCTAGAATCTGGGTGAATCCCGTAATTCGCCGCGATCTGCGCCGGCGCGACACCCGGGGTTCGCTCGGGGGCGTCGCCAGGTCCCGTCGGCCCGCCCGACACACGGCAACGGCCGCCGACGAGTCCCCGGTCGGATCGTCGGCCCTGGTCGACGGAGGAGGTGCTGGGATGGGGATCCGCACCCGGATCACGAGCTGGCCGGTGTACCGGCAGCTCACCGGCACCGACCCGCTGGGCCGCGGGGCCGCCGTGCGGTCGCCCCGGACCGCGGCACTGAGCCCGCGCACGGACACCGCGGACTCGGTGGCCCGGTCGGTCTGCCCGTACTGTGCCGTCGGCTGCGGCCAGCTGGTGTACGTCTCCGACGGCCGGGTCACGCAGATCGAGGGCGACCCGGACAGTCCGATCTCCCGGGGCAGGCTCTGCCCCAAGGGTGCGGCCAGCAAGAACCTGGTCACCAGCGAACTGCGCCAGCAGCGGGTGCTCTACCGTCGTCCGTACGCCACCGAGTGGGAGGAACTCGACCTGGCGACCGCGATGGACATGATCGCCGATCGGGTCCTCGCCGCCCGGGACGCCACCTGGGAGGACGTCGACGACCAGGGGCGTCCGCTGCACCGCACCCTGGGCATCGCCGCGCTCGGCGGCGCCACGCTGGACAACGAGGAGAACTACCTCATCAAGAAGTTGTTCACCGCGATGGGCGCGATCCAGATCGAGAACCAGGCCCGGATTTGACACTCCGCCACCGTCCCCGGTCTGGGGGCGAGCTTCGGTCGGGGCGGCGCGACGACCTTCCAGCAGGACCTGATCAACAGCGACTGCGTCATCATCCAGGGCTCGAACATGGCCGAGGCCCACCCGGTCGGGTTCCAGTGGGTGATGGAGGCGAAGCGGCGCGGGGCGACGGTCATCCACGTCGACCCGCGGTTCACCCGCACCAGCGCCCTCGCCGACATCCACGTGCCGATCCGCGCCGGCACCGACATCGCCTTCCTCGGCGGCATCGTGCGGTACATCCTCGAGAACGAACTCGACTTCCGGGAGTACGTCCTCGCCTACACCAACGCGGCGAGCATCGTGAGCGAGGACTTCCGGGACACCGAGGACCTGGACGGGCTCTTCTCCGGCTACGACCCCAGGACGGGCACCTACGACCGCACGAGTTGGCAGTACCGGGGCCACGAGGAGAGCGGCGGCGGACACGAGGAGACCGCCACCGAGCGCGAGAGCGCGGCCGGACTGCGCCACGAGTCACACGGCCCGCCGATGTCGGGGCACGTGACGCGCGACGAGACCCTGCAACACCCCAACTGCGTCTACCAGATCCTCAGGCGGCACTTCGCCCGCTACACCCCCGAGATGGTCGAGCGGGTCTGCGGGGTGCCGCGGGAGAAGTTCGAGGCGGTGGCGCGGGCCTGGACGGAGAACTCGCGGCGGGACCGGACCACCATGCTGGTCTACTCGGTGGGCTGGACCCAGCACACCGTCGGCGTGCAGTACATCCGCACCGGGGCGATCATCCAGTTGCTGCTCGGCAACATCGGTCGGCCCGGCGGCGGGATCCTCGCCCTGCGGGGACACGCCAGCATCCAGGGCTCGACCGACATCCCGACCCTGTTCAACCTGCTACCGGGCTACCTGCCGATGCCGCACCACGCCCAGCACCCGACGTTCGGGGACTGGTGCGCCAGCATCCGGAGCGCCGGTCAGAAGGGGTTCTGGTCCAACGCCCGGGCGTTCGCGGTGAACCTGCTGAAGGCGTACTGGGGGGCGGCGGCCCGGCCGGAGAACGACTTCTGCTACGACTACCTGCCCCGGATGACCGGCGACCACGGCACCTACCAGACCGTCTTCGGCATGATCGACGGCAGGGTCAAGGGCTACTTCCTCTTCGGGCAGAACCCGGCGGTCGGCTCCGCGCACGGCCGGGCGCAGCGGCTGGGCATGGCGAACCTGGACTGGCTGGTGGTCCGGGACCTCTTCCTCGTCGAGAGCGCCACCTTCTGGAAGAACAGCCGCGAGGTGGAGACCGGCGAGATCGTGCCGGAGCGCTGTCGTACCGAGGTCTTCTTCCTGCCGGCAGCCTCCCACGTGGAGAAGGAGGGGACCTTCACCCAGACCCAGCGGCTGCTGCAGTGGCGGGAGAAGGCCGTCGAGCCTCCCGGCGACGCGCGCTCGGACCTGTGGTTCGTCTACCACCTCGGCCGGATCATCCGGGAGAAGCTGACCGGCTCCACCCGCCCCCGCGACCGGGCCCTGCTCGACCTGGCCTGGGACTATCCCACGCACGGTCCGCACGCCGAGCCGAGCGCCGAGGCGGTGCTGCGGGAGATCAACGGGTACGAGGTCGCCACCGGTCGGCCGCTGGCCAGTTTCACCGAGATGAGGGACGACGGTTCGACGCTCGGCGGATGCTGGATCTACACCGGGGTCTTCGCCGACGGCGTCAACCAGGCCGCCCGGCGTAAACCGGCCCGGGAGCAGAGCTGGGTCGCCCCCGAGTGGGGCTGGGCCTGGCCGGCGAACCGGCGCCTGCTCTACAACCGCGCCTCGGCCGACCCCGAGGGGCGGCCGTGGAGCGAGCGTAAACGGTACGTCTGGTGGGACGAGGAGTCCGGACAGTGGGTCGGCGAGGACGTGCCGGACTTCGAGAAGACCAAGCCGCCGTCGTACCGGGCACCGAGCGGCGCCAGCGGCGTCGCCGCGCTCGACGGCGTCGACCCGTTCATCATGCAGGGTGACGGGAAGGGCTGGCTGTACGCGCCGGTCGGCGCGGTTGACGGGCCGCTGCCGACCCACTACGAGCCGGCCGAGTCGCCGGTGCGCAACCCGCTCTACGGACAGCAGGCCAGCCCGGCCCGCAAGCTCTACCGCCGGACCGACAACCCGACCAACCCGAGCCCTCCGGAGCCGCACTCCGCGGTGTTCCCGTACATCATGACCGTCAGCCGGCTGACCGAGCACCACACCGCGGGCGGGATGAGCCGTACCGTGCGCTACCTCGCGGAGCTGCAGCCGGAGATGTTCGTGGAGGTGTCGCCGGAACTGGCGGTCGAGCGTGGCCTGACCCACCTGGGCTGGGCGCACGTGGTGACCAGCCGCTCGGTGATCGAGGCCCGGGTCATGGTCACCGACCGGGTGGCGCCGCTGTGGGTGGACGGTCGGGTCATCCACCAGGTCTGGCTGCCGTACCACTTCGGCGACGAGGGACTGGTGCGGGGCGAGCCCGCCAACGACCTCTTCGGCGTCACCCTGGACCCGAACGTGCTGATCCAGGAGAGCAAGGTCGCGACCTGCGACGTCAGGGCCGGGCGGCGGCCGACCGGACCCGCCCTGCGTGACCTCGTCGCCGACTACCGACGCCGGGCCGGGCTCGACGGCCACCAGCCGCCGGTGGTCACCGTCGACACCGACCGGCCCGACACCGACCGGCCCGACCGTGAGGAGTGAGGATGGTTGAGCCGCACACGGCCGTGCCCGTAGACCCCGCCGCGCGCGCCGGGTACCTCGCACCGCCGCCCCGGATGGGGTTCTTCACCGACACCAGCCTCTGCATCGGCTGCAAGGCCTGCGAGGTGGCGTGCAAGGAGTGGAACCTGGTGCCCGGCAGTGGGCTGGACCTGCTCGGCATGTCGTACGACAACACCGGCGCGCTGACCGCGAACTCCTGGCGGCACGTCGCCTTCGTCGAGCAGCCCCGTCCGGTCGGCTGGCAGACCACGGCGCCGCTGGCCGGCCTCCCGACCGGGCCGCCGGCCGCCCCGACCACGGCCGGGGTGGGCGGTGCGGTGGCACCGGAGCAGGGGACCCTGCCGGGGGTGGTGCCGGCGTCGGATGCGGCACCCGCCGCCCGGATGGCCGACGGCGCGGCGTTCCCCGGCACGCCCGGCACCCCGCCGTCGGGGTCCGGCGACCGGGGCCGACGTGCCGAGCTGCGGTGGCTGATGATGTCGGACGTCTGCAAACACTGCACCGAGGCGGCCTGCCTGGACGTCTGCCCGACCGGTGCGCTGTTCCGCACCGAGTTCGGCACCGTGGTGGTCCAGGAGGACATCTGCAACGGCTGCGGCTACTGCATCCCGGCCTGCCCGTACGGTGTGATCGACCAGCGCCGGGGCGACGGCCGCGCGTGGAAGTGCACGCTGTGCTACGACCGGATCAGGGTGGGCCGGACCCCCGCCTGCGCCCAGGCCTGTCCCACCGAGTCGATCCAGTACGGCGAGCTCGACGACCTGCGGCGGCGCGCCCGGGCCAGGGTGGAGCGCCTGCACGCCGACGGGGTGACCGAGGCCCGGCTCTACGGGCACGACCCGAACGACGGCGTCGGCGGCGACGGTGCGTTCTTCCTGCTTCTCGACGAACCCGAGGTGTACGGCCTGCCGCCCGACCCGGTGGTGACCACCCGCGACCTGCCCCGGATGTGGCGGCGGGCGGCGGTGGCCGCCCTCGCCATGGCGGTGGCCACCGTGACCGCGTTCCTCGGACGGGCGCGGTGACCGGGGCGGGGCGCATGCTGCCCGGCGAGCCGGCGGGGGAGCGTTTCCGGCGGCTCGGGGATCGGCTCGACCACCCGAACGGCGGCGGGCGACGCCGCGGTGTCCGGCGCGACGGCGGGCCGTACCCGGGCCGGGTCGGCGACGCGCCGGCGCCGGTGCCGCCCGCCACGTTCGCCTCCTACTACGGCCGGCCGATCCTGAAGGCACCGGTGTGGCGGTACGACATCCCGGCCTACCTGTTCTGTGGCGGGCTCGCCGCCGGGTCCGCGCTGTTGGCCGCCGGGGCCGACCTGACCGGTCACGACGCGCTGCGTCGGGCCACCCGGATCGTCGGGCTCGGCGCGCTCGGGGCGGGCACCTACTTCCTCATCAACGACCTCGGCCGCCCCGCGCGCTTCCACCACATGTTGCGGGTGGCCAAACCGACGTCGCCGATGTCGGTGGGGACCTGGATCCTGGCCTGCTTCGGCCCGTCCGCCGGCGTGGCGGCGGTGACCGAGCTCGCCCCGCTGTTGCCCCGGCACGGCGTGTCCGGTCTGCTCGGCCGGCTCGTGCCGCGGGTCGGCCGGGCCGCCGGTCTCGTCAGCGCGGCGGTGGCGCCGGCGGTGGCCACGTACACCGGGGTGCTGCTGGCCGACACCGCCGTGCCGAGCTGGCACGACGCGTACCCCGGCCTGCCGACCCTGTTCGCCGGTGGCGCGCTGGTCGCCGGTGCCGGTGCCGCGCTGGTCACGACACCGACCGGGCAGGCGGGTCCGGCCCGGAGGCTGGCGGTGGCCGGCGCCGTGCTGGAACGGCTGGCCGCCCGCCGGATCAGCCGGATGGGACTGACCGCCGAGCCGTACCGGCGGGGGCACGCCGGCCGGCTGCTCCGCGCCGGCCGCTTGCTGCTGGCCGCCGGCACCGCCGGGGCGCTGCTCGGCCGGCGCAGCCGCGCGGTGTCGGTGCTCTCCGGCGCGGCGCTGCTCGCCTCGTCGGCGCTGGTCCGGTTCGGGGTCTTCGCGGCCGGGGTCGCCTCCGCCCGCGACCCCCGGTACACCGTGCTGCCGCAACGGGAGCGGCTGGCCCGGCGGCGGGCCGAGGCCGGGCCGCCCCGGGACGGGGCCGCGCGCCCGACCCCCTGACCGGTGGCGTCCGCCCCGGCGCCGGTGACCGCGCCGCCGGAGGGGCGCCGCGTCAGCCCCGGACCACCAGGGTCACCCCGTCGCCGGCCGCCGGCAGCAGTTCGCCGATCACCGGGTGTCCGGGCAGTTCCCCGGCGAGCAGCAGGCCCCCCGAGGTCTGCGCGTCGGCGAGCAGCAGCAGGTCGTCCTCGGTGACCCCGGACGCCCTCAGGTGTGGTCGCACCCAGGCCAGGTTCCGGCGGGTGCCGCCGGAGACGAAGCCGGCGGTCAGCGCCGCCCGCGCGCCCTCCAGGTACGGCACCGCGGCGGCGTCGACCCGGGCGGTCAGGCCCGAGGCCCGGGCCAGCTTGTGCAGGTGACCGAGGAGGCCGAAACCGGTGACGTCGGTCCCGCAGCGGATCCCCGCCGCCACGGCGGCGTGCGCGGCGGCCCGGTTCAGTTCCGTCATCGCCGCCACCGCCTGCGGGAACACCTCCCCGGTCTGCTTGTGCCGGCTGTTGAGCACGCCGATGCCGAGCGGCTTGGTCAGGGTCAGCGGCAACCCGGGCCGGCCGGCGTCGTTGCGGATCAGCCGCTCCGGGTCGGCGAACCCGGTGACCGCCATGCCGTACTTCGGCTCCGGGTCGTCGACGCTGTGCCCGCCGGCCACGTGCGTGCCGGCCTCGCGGGCGACGTCCAGACCACCGCGGAGCACCTCGGCGGCGAGCTCCAGCGGCAACACCTCACGCGGCCAGGCGAGGAGGTTCAGCGCGACCACCGGGGTGCCACCCATCGCGTACACGTCGGACAGGGCGTTGGCGGCGGCGATCCGACCCCAGTCGTACGGGTCGTCGACCACCGGGGTGAAGAAGTCGGCGGTCGCCACCACCGCCGTACCGGAGGCGAGCCGGACCACGGCCGCGTCGTCGCCGTCGTCGAGTCCGACGAGCAGGTCGCCGGGGCCGGCCGGGGCGACGGTGCCGACCAGGTCGGCCACCATCGCCTCCAGCTCTCCCGGCGGGATCTTGCAGGCGCAGCCGCCGCCGTGCGCGTACTGGGTGAGGCGGTACCGCTCCATCGTGGTCACCCGACCACTGTCCCATGTCGTCGACCGAGATCGCACCTCCTGCCGCTGTCGGGGCACATGCGGCTTTCGCCAGAAACATCCGTATCCGATGTGGTTTAGTGCTGAACGGAAAGCACGAGGAGGCGGGAGATGGACACAGCGGTGGACCCGCGACGGCGGGTACCGCGGACCGACGTCCTGCTCGCCGATCCCCGGCTGGCCGCCGCCGAGGCCGTCCTCGGCAGGGCCCGGCTCAAGGCGGTGGTCGGCGGCGCGCAGGACCGTGCCCGCCGGGGGGAGATCTCGCCCGACGAGGTCCTGGCGGCCGCCCTGGCCGACCTTCCCGACACCGCGAGCGGGCTGCGTCCGGTCCTCAACGCCACCGGCGTGGTCCTGCACACCAACCTCGGCCGGTCGCCGCTGTCGCCGGCGGCCGTCGAGGCGGTGATCGCGGCGGCCGGATACACCGACGTGGAGCTCGACCTGCACACCGGACGGCGGGCGCGCCGTGGTCGTACGGCCCTCGCCGCCCTCGCCGCCGCGGTTCCGGCGGCCGGCGCGGTGCACCTGGTCAACAACGGTGCCGCCGCGCTCACCCTCGTCGCCGCCGCCCTCGCCGGCGACGGCCGGGACATCGTCGTCAGCCGCGGCGAACTGGTGGAGATCGGCGACGGCTTCCGGCTGCCGGAACTGCTGTCCAGCACCGGGGCCCGGCTGCGCGAGGTCGGCACCACCAACCGCACCGTGCTGGCCGACTACGCGGCCGCGATCGGACCCCGCACCGCCCTGGTGCTCAAGGTGCATCCCGCCAACTTCGTGGTCCGGGGCTTCACCGCCGCGGTGTCGGTCGAGGACCTGGCCACCCTCGGGGTACCGGTGGTGGTGGACATCGGGTCCGGGCTGCTGACCCCGGATCCACTGCTGCCCGCCGAACCGGACGCCACCTCGGCACTGCGGGCCGGCGCCGCCCTGGTCACCGCCAGCGGTGACAAGCTGCTGGGCGGCCCACAGGCCGGTCTGCTCCTCGGCGACGCCGACCTCGTCGAGCGGCTGCGCCGGCACCCGCTCGCCCGGGCGCTGCGGGTGGACAAGCTGACCCTGGCCGCCCTGGAGGCGACCCTGACCGGTCCGACCACCCCGACCTGGCAGGCGCTGCGGACCGCGCCCGACGCACTGCGGCTGCGTACCGAACGACTCCGGGATCGGCTCGCCGCACACGGCCTCGCCTCCGAGGTGGTGCCCACCACGGCCGTGGTCGGCGGGGGCGGTGCCCCGGACGTCACCCTGGACTCGTGGGCGCTGGCCCTCCCCGAGGCGTACGCGGCGCCGCTGCGCACCGGACACCCACCGGTCGTCGGTCGGCTCGACCGGGGCCGGCTCCTGCTCGACCTGCGGTGTGTGCCCCCGGAGCGGGACGAGACCGTGTGCGCCGCGATCCTGCGGGTGGCCCGGACGGCCGCCGGGGCGTCCCGCCCCTCTCCGGGAGGGTGACGTGCAGGTCGTCGCCACCGCCGGGCACGTCGACCACGGCAAGTCCACCCTCGTCCGGGCGCTGACCGGGATGGAACCCGACCGCTGGGCCGAGGAGCGTCGCCGTGGGATGACCATCGACCTCGGGTTCGCCTGGACCACGCTGCCCTCCGGCGCGGTGGTCGCCCTCGTCGACGTACCCGGACACGAGCGGTTCGTCCCGAACATGCTCGCCGGGGTGGGTCCCGCCCCGGCCGTGCTGCTGGTGGTGGCCGCCGACGAGGGCTGGATGCCGCAGTCGGCCGAGCACCTGGCCGCCCTGGACGCCCTCGGGGTCCGGCACGGACTGCTGGTGGTGACCCGGTCCGACCTGGCCGACCCGGCCGCGGCCACCGCCGAGGCCCGCAGGGCGCTCGCCACCACCTCGCTGCGCGCGGTCGAGTCGGTCGCGGTCAGCGCCGTCACCGGTGCCGGCCTGCCCGAGCTGCGGGCCGCGCTGGACCGGCTCGTCGCCCGGCTGCCGGTGCCGGACCCCGCCGCCCCGGTACGGCTCTGGATCGACCGGGCGTTCACCATCACCGGCAGCGGCACCGTGGTCACCGGCACCCTCGGCGCCGGTGAACTGCGTACGGGAGACGAACTGGAGCTGACCGGCACGGGCGGGCGGGTGCGGGTGCGCGGCCTGCAGACGCTCGGCGCGCCCGTCGACCGGGTGACCGGCGTGGCGCGGGTGGGGGTGAACCTGCGCGGCGTGCCACGCGACCGGGTACGCCGGGGCGACGCCCTCCTCACCCCCGGGCGGTTCGCGTGTACCGAGCTCGTTGACGTCCGGGTCTCCGGCGATCCGGTCGGCGAGCTACCCGCGGAGGTGATGCTGCACGTCGGTGCCGCCGCGGTCGCGGCCCGGGTTCGCCCGCTCGGCCCGGACACCGCCCGACTGCGCCTGGCCCGCCCGTTGCCGCTGCGCATCGGCGACCGGGCACTGTTGCGCGACCCGGGACGCCGGTACGTGGCGGGCGGGGTGATGGTGCTCGACGTCGTACCGCCCCGGCTCACCCGGCGGGGTGCGGCGGCGGCCCGGGCCGCGGTGCTCGCGGGCCTGGACGGCCGCCCGGACGAGCACGGCGAGCTGCGCCGCCGCGGCCTCGTGCGGCGGGCCGAGCTGGAACGCATGGGGGTCACGGTGACCACGGCCCCGGTGGTCGGAGACTGGCACGCCGACCCCGGGCACTGGCGTGACCTGCGGGGCCGGCTCGACGCCGAGGTCGCCCGGTGGACCCGGGCGCACCCGCTGGAGCCCGGCGTGCCGGTCGAGACCCTGCGTCAACTGCTGCGCCTGCCGGACCGGGCGTTGGTCGAGGCGCTGGTCGCGCCGCCGTTGGTCACCCGGGGCGGACGGGTCGGCCCCGAAAGCGGCCACGGCGGGCTGCCCGAGTCGGTCGCCCGGGCCGTGCGTCGAATCGAGTCGGAGCTGGCACGGCGGCCGTTCGCCGCCCCCGAGGCGGCCCGGCTCGCCGAGGTCGGGCTCGGGCACCGCGAGATCGGTGCCGCCGCCCGGGCCGGCGTGCTGCTCCGGCTGGCCGACAACGTCGTCCTGCTGCCCGACGCGCTCGACGAGGCCGTGCGGGTGCTGGCCGCACTGCCGCAGCCGTTCACCCTCAGCGCCGCCCGGCAGGCGCTCGGGACCACCCGACGGGTCGCCGTGCCGCTGTTGGAGCTGCTGGACCGGCGCGGGCTCACCCGTCGGCTGCCGGACGACGTCCGGGTCGTGGTCGGACCGTAGCGGCCGACTCGGCGAACCCGGCAACCGACCGACGGGCCGGGCGCTAGCGTGGCGGTATGGATCCGTCCGCGGTGTGGCGGGACCGGAACCGTCGCTGGCGGATCGAGGCGTACCACGCCCCCGACCTCCGATTCGCGATCTACGCCACCAACGGGCCCACCGAGTCCGCGCCGTTGTGGCTGTTCGGTATGTCGGCGCTGGCCCGCTGGCTGATGGTCCAGAAGATCGAGCTGGGTGACCTCGAGGAGGCGTGACCGCCCGGCCATTACGTAGCTTTCCTTCTTGACCTTCTCGATCATCCGTAGGTAATTTCCGAGCACGTCCCCGTCCCCGACGCTGCCTCGGAGGTCGCCGTGCACCGCAGAACCTTCCTCGCCGGTACCGCCGCCGCGAGCGCGCTGGGCGCCGCGGCCGCCGCGGTCACCCCGGCCCCGGCCGTGGCCCGCCCGGGCGACCGGCCGGACCCGGGTCGCGGGCCGCGGGTGAGCACCGGGCTCGACGTCCTGGTCGAATCCGGGTTCGCCATCCTGGCGGGACAGCGGGTCGGGGTGCTCTCCAACCCCACCGGGGTGGACGCGCGGTACCGACACCTCGTCGACCTGATGTACGAGTCCGGCCGGGTCCGGCTCACCGCCGCCTTCGGGCCCGAGCACGGCTTCCGGGGGTCCGCCCAGGCCGGTGGGAGCGAGGGCACCGGGATCGACGCCCGCACCGGGATCACCGTCTACGACGCGTACGGCGCGTCCCAGACGAAGTGGGCCGAACTGATCACCCAGTCCGGAATCGACACCCTGGTCTTCGACATCCAGGACGTCGGCGCCCGCTTCTACACCTACATCTGGACCATGTACGACTCGATGGTCGCCGCCGCCCGCACCGGCCGCCGGTACGTCGTCCTCGACCGTCCCAACCCGATCGGTGGGCGGGCCTACGGGCCGATGATGACAACGGCGTTCACCTCCGGGGTCGGCAAGAAGGAGATCGTCCAGCAGCACGGCATGACGGTGGGAGAGCTGGCCCGGTTCTTCAACGGCGAGTTCGTGCCGGCCGAGGCGGGACGCCCGGTCGACCTGACCGTCGTCCGGTGCCGGCACTGGCGGCGCGACCAGTTCGCCGCCGACACCGGCGTCCCCTGGGTGTTGCCCAGCCCGAACATGCCCACCCCGGACACCGCGCTGGTCTACCCGGGCACGGGGATGTTCGAGGGGGTCGCCTCGATGACCGAGGGCCGCGGCACGACCCGGCCGTTCGAGCTGGTCGGCGGCCTGGCCACCGACTTCGACTACCACTGGGCGGACCGGCTCAACGCCCGGAACCTGCCCGGGGTGGTCTTCCGGGAGGCCTACTTCTCGCCGACCGCGCCGGGACAGAAGCCGGACCTGCTCAACAAGCTCTGCGCGGGAGTGGAGGTGAAGGTCGTCGACCCGGCGCGCTTCGACCCCATCAGGACCGCGGTCGCGATGCTGGTCGAGGCCCGCAGGTACCCGGCGTTCGCCTGGCGGGTCGACAGCTGGGACGCGGATCGGCCGTACTGGATCGACAAACTGACCGGCTCCACCAGGCTCCGGACCATGATCGACGCGGGAGCCGACGTCGCCGAGGTGGTCGGCGCGTGGTCGGACGAACTGGCGGCGTTCGAGCGCCGGCGGCGGCCGTACCTGCTCTACTGAGTCGGCACGACCCGCTCCGCCGTGTCGGCGCGCCCGAGCCGGGCGTCCGGTCGACCGCGGTCACCCGGACCGGGAGTGGG
>CALGAM010000085.1 GCA_937951935.1 uncultured Micromonospora sp.
TCGTCGACGAAGAGCGGCGCCTCGCTGATCTCGCCCATCCGGCGGGCCAGCTTGGTCCAGTCGTCGTCGGAGAGCTGGCCGCTGCGCAGCACGTGCAGCGGCACCCGGGCCTCGGCCGAGAGCAGCCGCATCACGATCTCGATCTTGCTCATCTCCAGCGAGAAGATCGCGCTGGCGCAGTTGTAGCGGATGGCGGCGTTGCGGGCGAAGTCCATCGACACGGTCGAGTTGTGTGTCGGGATCATCGAACGCCCGGCCAGGTAGAGGTGGTCGGGGTTGTCGACCGTGACGCAGCGGACCGGCACGCTCGGCACCGGCCGGACCGCCACGACGTACCGGACCTCCGCACCGGACGCCTCGCCGGCCCGCCGGTGCGCCCGGTGCGCCGCACGCTTGCGGGCCAGCCGGAAGACGACGTCGGAGGTGCGGAAACGCAGGGCGTACACCGGGTCCGACGCGGGCCGTCCCGGCACCCGCTCCGTGGTCAGGGTGCAGCAGTGACCCAGGCTGACCACCAGTTCGCGTACGTCGAGCGCGACCGCCCGCGACGTCGTCGTGAACCGGAGGTCGCCGGTGGGCTCCACCGTGCCGCCGGCGTCCATCAGGCCGGCGAGCAGGGCCCGCCGCTGCGCGGCGGAGGCCCGCAGGTACGCGGCGGGAATGCGCGCCCCGCCCCCGCCGGTGCCACGCGCCCCACCCCCGCCGGTGCCGCTGCCCAGCCGCACCCCGAGGACGTACGGCGGGACGGGCAGCTCGCGTTCGGGCAGGTCCAGCGGCGCGCAGGTGCGTACCGCGTGGGCGGGCGCGCCGTCGGCGTCCCACAGCGTGGCCCGGATCTGCTCGGTGGTGACGACGTCGTCCTCGGTCACCGTGGCCGCCTCCGCCGGGGGTGCGGCCACGGCGGCCAGCGTGACACCCCGTCGCGGCGCAACCGGCAGCGCGCCGTCCGGCCGGTCGTGCCGGACCTCCTCGGGCCGCCGTAGGCGGCCTGCCCGGGTGGTCGTCTTCCACAGGTGCTCCGCGTCGGCGACGATCACCGACCCGTCCGAGAACTCCACCTCGTAGCAGGGGCGGCCGTACCGCACCTCGAACGCGGCGGTGACGGTGGTCGGCCGGCCGTCGGCGCCGAGCAGGCGGTCGCCGACCCTGACCTCGCCCATCGTCGTCCAGCCGTCCGGAGTGGGCAGGGGCGTGTCCAGGGCGAGCGCCTTCCCCAGACCGGGCCGGCCCGCGACGACGATCAACTGTCCGGGGTGCAGGCCGTTGAGCAGCCGGTCGAGGTCGGTGAAGCCGGTCGGCACACCGGTCATCACCCCGCTCTGCGAGCCGACCGCCTCGATCTCGTCCAGGGTCGGCTGGAGGATGTCGGCCAGGACCGCGAAGTCCTCGCTGACCCGCCGTTCGGTGACGTCGTAGATCGCCTGCTGCGCCAGGTCGACGACGTCGTCGACGTCCCGGCCGCCGCCCGCCGCCCCGTAGCCGAGTTGGACGATCCGGGTGCCGGCCTCGACCAGGCGGCGCAGCACGGCCCGCTCGGCGACGATCCGGGCGTAGTAGGAGGTGTTCGCCGCGGTCGGCACGCTCGCGATCAGGGTGTGCAGGTACGGAGCACCGCCGACCCGGGCCAGGTCGCCGGAGTCGGCCAGCGCGGCGGCGACGGTGATCGGGTCCGCCGGCTCGCCCCGCCCGTACAGGTCCAGGATCGCCTCGAAGATGGTCGCGTGCACCGGACGGTAGAAGTCGCTGGAGCGCAGGATCTCCACCACGTCCGCGATGGCGTCCTTGGACAGGAGCATGCCGCCCAGGACGCACTGCTCCGCGGCGATGTCCTGCGGCGGGGTCCGTTCGAACTGGCCGTCGCGGGGGGCGGGAACATCGGGCGGCGACGACACGGGCCGTGACCCACCACGGACGTCGTCGGTGATCGACACCTGGCTTACCCCCCTTCCACCTCCCGGCCCGATTCCCGGCGAACCGCCGTACGGCGGTCTGACGGGCCCGACGGCCGTCGAGTCGGCGCCGGGTCGGCCCGGCGCCGTCAGGCGGCCCCGACGGTCCGCGACCGGGGGGAGTCGAGCGACATGACGAGGCCAGGGCGCAACGATACGTAAGCCGAGGTCAGCCCTTCAACAGTGGCGGTGGACGGAGCTCGGGACAACCTGTGGATGGTCCGGGGTGGGATGTGCACAGCCCTGTGCACAGGCTGTGGAAAACAACTGGGGACGACCCCGCACAAAGGCTCTGAGCAGCGCAGACGTGGTCCCCACCATGTGGAGGAAGAAATCCGGCTCAAGCCAGGCCAGCTGTGCGGCGTATCATCAGGCAGCGACAATCCCCGGACGGCTCCTCGCGATCGACTGGTCAGAAGGGTCACGCTGCGGCCGTGGACCATCGGAACCCGGGGCGGGGTGACCTCGCCCGACACGAGCGCCAGGAGGGTGCCGGCTGGGGCGATCCGGTGGACGAGCCGGCGGCGGCGCCCTACCTCCGTCCGCGGGGGAGCTACCGCACGCCGAGCCGGCGCCGGGCCCGCGACCGCGGTGCCCCGGAACCCACCGACACCTACATCCCGTCGTGGGCGCTGCCGACCGGGGAGTCCGCCCCGGGGACGGGCCGGCACCGCCGCGCCGACTCCACCACGGGGTACGAGCCCACCACGGCGTACGACGACTCCACCACGGCGTACGACGACGTCGCCGGGTTGGCGCGACCGACGGCGTACGGCCGACAGCCCTGGGACGCCCTCGGAACCCGGCGGCGCCGTATCCGCACGGCCGACGGCTGGCGCGACAGCGACGAGCTCACCGACGACCGGTACGCCGGCGGGGACGCTGCCCCGACCCTGACCGGCCACCACCCGGACGAGGCCGGCGACCGCTGGCGCCGCGCCGACCGGGCCGGCGACGACGGGACCGACGGCGAGCGGCCGGCCGCCACGCCGGGCCGGTCGACCCCCGGCAACGGCACGACCACCCTGGCCGCCCGGTGGATCCGGTCACCCGACGAGATCGACCCGGCCGAGCGGCAACGGCGGCTGCGGGACGGGTGGGGTGGCACCGCCGCCCACCGACGGGGCCGGGACCCCGACGCCGAGCCGGTACGCCGGCGGCGTGACAGCTCGCGGATCGGTCGACGTGACGATCCCGACCCGGTACGCCGGGCGGGCGCCGGACGGTGGCGTGCCGACCCGCTCGCCGCCGACGACGACGGCGACGGGTACGCCGACACCGGGCCGGCGTCCCGGTACGGCACGCACCGGGACTGGTCGGACGAGGTTCCGTGGGACCGGTTCGGCGACACCCACACCGGCATGCTGGCGCGGGTGACCGACGACGATGACGCGCCGTCGGTCGGACGCCACGCCCGGGACCGGGCACCCGGCACCCGGGGTGTCGACCCCGCGTGGGGTCGGGATGCCGGTGGGCGCCACGCCGACGCCACCGCCGGGGGCCGCGGCGACGACGGGCGGCACGGGCGCGACACCGGGGCCGACCGGTGGGACGCGCTCACCGACACCGGCACGTGGGACCGCCTCACCGACACCACCGAGTGGCGCCGGGAGGAGCTGCTCGACGTGCGGCGCGACCGCGAGGACGCGGACCCGGCCGGCGACGGGGACGCGGGTGGGCTCTTCCGGCTGGCCGAGGACGACCCCCGGTGGACCGGCATTCCCGACTCGGCGCCGAAGTCCCCGCCGGTCGACCACCCGG
>CALGAM010000086.1 GCA_937951935.1 uncultured Micromonospora sp.
GACCCGGGCATCCTGCGCAAGAAGCTGGAACTCGTCCTGCGGGAGAAGAACCAGATCCTGGTCAAGGTCTACAACCGCAAGGCGCTCGACGTGGACGCGGTCACCGAGGAGTACCTCGGCTACGCGGAGCGGCTGCGGCCCTACATCGCGGAGACCCGGGCCATCCTGTGGGACGCGCTGGACCGGGGCGAGGTCGTCCTGCTGGAGGGTGCCCAGGCGACCATGCTGGACCTGGACCACGGCACCTACCCGTTCGTGACCTCGTCCAACCCGACCGCCGGGGGCGCCTGCGTCGGCGCCGGCATCCCGCCGACCGCGATCACGCAGGTGATCGGCGTGACGAAGGCGTACACCACCCGGGTCGGGTCCGGCCCGTTCCCGACCGAGCTGTTCGACGACGACGGTGCCCACCTGCGCAAGGTCGGCGCCGAGTACGGCACCACGACCGGCCGGGAGCGGCGGTGCGGCTGGTTCGACGCCGTCGTCGCCCGGTACGCCGTCCGGCTCAACGGCATCACGGACCTGGTGGTGACCAAGCTCGACGTCCTGTCCGGGCTGCGGAAGGTGCGGATCTGCGTCGGCTACGAGATCGACGGTGAGCGGTACGACGACATGCCGATGACCCAGACCGCGATCCACCACGCGAAGCCGGTCTACGAGGAGCTCGACGGCTGGTCGGAGGACATCTCCAAGGCCCGCTCCGAGGAGGAGCTGCCGGTCAACGCCCGCCGCTACCTGGACCGGCTGGAGGAGCTGTGCCGGACCCGGATCAGCGTCGTCGGTGTGGGCCCGGGGCGGGACGAGAACATCGTCCGGCACGACCTGCTGCCACCCCGCTGACGGCTCGCCGCGCCGCGGCCCGTGCTCCGGCGGACATCGCCGCCGCGGCGACGACGGCCGCGGCGGCCGCGACGAGCGCGGCGCCGGCGAGCCCGACCGTGTGGGAGAGCACGCCGAAGGCGTATGGGGCGATGCTGGCGCCCGCGTAGATGCCGCTCTGTACGGCGTGGCCGGCGTTCTCGGCCCGCCCCGCGACCAGCCGTAGCGCGGTGGCGAGCAGCAACCCGGTCCAGCCCCAGCCCGCGGTGAAGGCCAGCACGGCGCCGAGCACGAACGCCACCGGTGTGCCGATCGCGACGAGGGCGAGCCCGAGCCCGCCGACGAGCATCATCCCGGTGATCACGGCGGGGTCGCGGCGCGGGGCGCGGTCGGTGAGGGCACCGGCGGCGAGCCGGGTGGCGACGGCGAGCAGGGCGCTGAGCGACAGCAGGTTGCCGCTGACGGTGGCCGACAGCCCGGCGTGTGTGCCGAGCGGAACGAAGTACGTGGCCACGGCGTTGTTGCCGGTCGCCGACAGCGCGGCGGCCAGGGCCCACAGCACCAGCACGCCGTCGGCGCCGCGCGTGGCGGCCCTTCGTCCGGCCAGGGCTGGGGGCGGATCGGACGGAAGGCGGGCCAGCGGGGCGAGGGCGACCGGGACGAGGGCGACGAGACCGGCGACCAGCAGGGCCGTGCGCCAGCCGTGGGCGGGCAGGACCAGGGCGACGAGTAACCCGGGGATGAACGTGGCCGCTCCCAGTGCGGCGCCGACGACACCGGCAGCCAGCGAGCGTCGACGCTCCGGGACGCGTACCGCGATCAGCCGGCCCGCCACGGGCTGGACGAGCCCGTTGCCCAGCCCACCCGCCAGCAGGGCCGCCGCCATCGTGGTCGGGCCGTCGGCCCGGGAGGTGGCGAGCAGCACGACGCCGGCGGCCACCGCCGCGACGGCGAGCGACACGGGGGCGGGCAGTCGCGCGGCCGCCCGCTTGGCCAGGGGTGAGCCCAGCGCCGTGGCGGCGTAGAAGCTACTGATCATCAGCCCGACGGTGGTGCGGGTGATCCCCAGCTCCGCCTCGATGGCCGGGGCGAGGGCGCCCACGGCGAAGCCGGGCATCACCGTGACCGTCGCGGTCAGCGCCACCGCGACCACCCCGGGCCAGTACCGTGTGGGTGGGCGGGCGGAAGCATCGTTGGTTGCCGCGTGCATGGTGGGGCCGCCGAGAGGTCAGGCGTCCAGGGGGCGCCAGGCGGGGCGGTCACCGGGCCGGACCCGCCCGAACACCACGTCGGCGAAGTGGATGCCGAAGCCGATGGTGTCGGGCTCGGCGAGCTGGGCGACGAGGCGGCGGCGGTGTGCGGCGGACCGAACCCGGTCGTGGTCGATTCCGGCGGACCATTCGGGGTGGTCGACCTGGATCGGCGAGTGCAGGGCGTCGCCGAAGGCGATCAGGCGGGTGCCACCTGCCGTGATGACGTACTGCGCGTGTCCGGCGGTGTGGCCGCCGGTGACCTGTACGCGGACGCCGGGGAAGATCTCCTGACCGTCGTCGACGGTGCGGACGCGCGGTGCCAGCGCGGCGACGATCTTCTTCGTCACGCCCGCCGCCTCGAGCAACCCGCGCTGGGCCCACTCCGGCTCGGCCACCAGGTAGTCGGCGTGCGCGAACACCGGCAGGTCGCCGCCGGGAGCCGGGTGCCACGCCCAGCCGATGTGGTCGATGTGCAGGTGGGTGAAGGCCACCGCCTCGATGTTCTCGGGGGTGCGGCCGAGTGCGGCCAGGTTCTCCAGCAGCGCGCCGCCGTGGAGGTCGCCGTGGGCGTCACCCGGTTCGGCCGGCAGAGAGCGTGGGCCGAACCCCGCGTCGATGAGCAGGGCCCGGTCGCCGCGCTCCACCAGGAGTCCGCCGATGCTCGCCACGAGATTGCCGGAGGCGTCCAGGTACTCCGGGTGGGCGGCCCAGATCTCCTCGGTGGTGTCGGGGAACCAGCCTCGTGGTGCGAGGGACACCACACCGTCCGGCACGAAGGACACCCGGATGTCGCCGAGCCGTACCGAGCGGATGCCCGCCGGCCGTCGCAGCCGTGCACCGTGCTCCAGCACGTCGTTCGCCATAGCTCCTCGCCTTCTGCGCGCTCGGGTGTCACCGCCGACCGCGGTGACGGCGGGAGCATAAGCATAAAGCTTTAATTATTCAAGATTGAAATGTACTAGATTGCTGTATTCGTTAGGATGGCCGCATGACGACGTCGCCCAAGCCGCCGGCCAGTGCGGAGCGGCAGCTGTGCGGACT
Organism: uncultured Micromonospora sp.; assembly: GCA_937951935.1. GTDB lineage: Bacteria > Actinomycetota > Actinomycetes > Mycobacteriales > Micromonosporaceae > Plantactinospora. The sequence continues at coordinate 3,114 of CALGAM010000086.1, forward strand.
GGTGAACGGGCTGGCCCAGAAGATCGCCGACCACCTGCGCGAACGCGCCGCGACGCTGGGCCTGACCGCGGCACAGGCGACCGCCCTGCGGGAGATGACCGGACCGATGACCATGCGGGAGCTCGCGGAACGGATGAGCTGTGAGCCCTCCAACGCCACCTTCGTGGTCGACAGGCTCGAGAAGCAGGGTCTGATCGAACGACGGGCCCATCCCACCGACCGTCGCGCCCGGCATCTCGTCCTCACCCCGGAGGGCACTGCCCTCCGGGAACGGCTCCTCGCCCTGCTCACCCAGGACTCGCCGCTGGGCGGCCTCACGCCGCAGCAGCAGCGTCTCCTCCACGAGCTGCTGGAGCAGGCGATCGCACCGGCGGACCGAGGCGGTGCCGACGCCGGTCGGTAGGATCCCTCGTCGTGCGCGTACTTCTGATCGGTGGCGGCGGACGGGAACACGCACTCGCGCTCGGGCTGGCCGCCGACCCCGCGGTCGACCACCTGGTCGCCGCGCCGGGCAACCCCGGGATCGCGGCCGTCGCCGAGCTGCGCTCCGTGGACGTCACCGACCCGGCGGCGGTCGCCGCGCTCGCCGTGGAGACCACGGCCGACCTGGTCGTGATCGGCCCGGAGGCGCCGTTGGTCGCCGGGGTCGCGGACGCGGTACGGGCCAAGGGGATCCCCTGTTTCGGGCCCTCGGCGGCGGCGGCGCGGATCGAGGGGTCGAAGGCGTTCGCCAAGGACGTGATGGCGGCGGCGGGGGTCCCGACCGCCCGGTCCCGGGTGGTCGACGGCACCGACACCCCGGCCGGCGCCGCACTGGTCGCGCAGGCGCTCGACGAGTTCGGCGCGCCGTACGTGGTGAAGAACGACGGGCTCGCCGCCGGCAAGGGCGTGGTCGTGACCGACGACCGGGACGCCGCGCTGGCGCACGCCGCCGCCTGTGGTCGGGTCGTCGTGGAGGAGTACCTCGCCGGCCCCGAGGTCTCGCTCTTCGTCGTCACCGACGGCGAGACGGCGCTGCCGCTCCTGCCCGCCCAGGACTTCAAGCGGGTCGGCGACGGGGACACCGGGCCGAACACCGGCGGGATGGGGGCGTACGCGCCGTTGCCGTGGTTGCCCGACGGGACCGTCGCCGAGGTGATGGCGCGGGTGGTCGAGCCGACCCTGACCGAGCTGCGTAGGCGCGGTACCCCGTTCAGCGGTCTGCTCTACGTCGGGCTCGCGATCACCCGGCACGGCCCCCGGGTGATCGAGTTCAACGCGCGCTTCGGAGATCCGGAGACCCAGGTCGTCCTCGCGCTGCTGGAGACGCCGCTCGCCGGTCTGCTGCACGCCGCCGCGACCGGGACCCTGGCCGGTCATCCGCCGCTGCGCTGGCGACCCGGGGCGGCGGTCACCGTGGTCGTCGCCGCCGCCGGCTACCCGGGTGCGGTTCGGACCGGCGACGTGATCACCGGAGCGGACCGTCCGGGGATCATCCACGCGGGCACGGCGCGGAGGGCGGACGGGGCGCTGCTCTCGGCGGGCGGCCGGGTGCTCTGCGGTGTCGGGCTCGGCGCGGACCTCGCCGCCGCGCGCGACGCCGCGTACGCCCTGGTCGCGGGCGTCACGCTGGACGGGTCCCACCATCGGCGGGACATCGCCGAGGCGGCCGTCGCGGGCCGCGTCGCACCGCCCCGCGCGGCCGGCTGACCGGGCGGCCGGGCGGACGCCGGGGCATCCGCCGGGCCGGCGCACGCGCGGTGCGTGGTCGCTGTCCGGTTGGTACGGGTCCCGGGCCGGGCTGGACAGGGCTCCCTACCGTGAAGATCGGCTCCGGCCGTCGGCCGGGGCGTTTTGTCTCGGTGGAGGAGTTGGCCATGCACAGACATCTGATCCGGGCGGCCCAGATCGCGCTCGGTGGCGCGGTGGCGCTGGCGATGACCGCCTGCGGTGGGACCGACACGCCCGAGGCCCAGCCCACCTCCCCACCGATCACCGGGGAGGAGGGCCTCGGCAACGCCCCGCGCGGCGGGGAGCCCGCCGACTCCGGTGCGCCGACGACCGACCGGAGTTCGGCGGCGGGCGGCGGCCAGACCGGGGGTGGCGGGCAGCAGGGCGGCTCCGGACGTCCCACCGCGGTTACGCCGACGTCGCGGGCCGCCGGGCCGACGATCGTCTCCTTCCGGGTCGCCCAGCAGCCTCGGTGCCCCAGGGGCACCACGGACGGGCTGCCCGTGGTCCTGGAGTGGAAGGTGACCGGGGCGGACCAGGTCACCATCTCCGTCGACGGGCCGGGGGTGTACGACACCTACCCGACGGAGGGCAGCGCGACGATCAACTTCCCGTGTGGTGGGTCACCCGGTGAGCAGGTGACCCACACCTACCAGCTCCGCACCGTCGGGGGCGGGGACGTGCGCAGCAGGACCCTGACCGTCTCCGCGACCGTCGACGGGGGCGCCCAGGGGTAGCCGGGCGTTTCCCCACCCGTTTCCGGGAGGGCGCCGGACGCGGCCGACGTGGTCAGGCCTTCGGGATGTCGAAGAGGTTGGCGATGGTGGCGGCCAGCCCCAGGTCGCCCTTGGCCTTCAGTTTGCCGGTCATGAACATCGTCACCGGGTTGGCGCCACCGGAGATCAGCTTGAAGAACTCGACCGGCCCCATGGTGAGCGAGAGCCTCGGGTCGCGGCTGGGCTTCTCGGAGACCTGGCACGTGCCGTTCTCGATGATCACCTCGTAGGTGTCGCTGGCGCCGTCCGGACCTCCGGTGACGGTCCAGTGGACGACCGCGTTGGTCGAGCCGGCCCGGTCCGCGCGGAACAGCGACGGCATCCGGGAGAAGACCGCGTCGAGGACGGTGCCGCGCAGTTCGCTCCGCATCACCTCGGCGAGCTTGGCGTCCGGGGTGGACTTGATGATCTGCGCGAACTGCTTGGGCTCGACCGAGGCGAAGGTCGCCGGATCGAAGTCAGTCATGACGGGTGGCCTTCCGGACGGCGTTTGGTTACTGGTGCGTAACCCTACTCATCAGTAGCTAGGCGTGCAAGGGTGCTCCCGGCGCGGCCCGGGCGCGGTGAGCAGGGCGGGATCGCGACAGGGCCGGCATCTCCGAGCCCGTGGTCCACGTCCGCCCCGGTCCCAGGGGGATCCTTCCACAAATCGCCATTCCGGGCGGGCGTGCCACGAGCGGACGGGGCGCGGGCTCCGGGTGATCCTCCGGGTTGTCTCGGCACGGGTCCCCGTCCGGTGCCCTGCCGCCGCCGGGGGCGGAAATGCCGCCGACCGGCGTCCGCCGGTCCGCGTCGCTCCCGCGCCACGGCCCGTCCGGCCGCCGCGTCCTGCGGCGACACCGCGACTTGACGCGTCGCGCACCGGGGTGTCAGTCTCATCTGACAGGGGGTGTCAGTTCTGACTGACACCCGGAAGGGACGATGGCGGATGGACCAGGCTCCGTCCTCGGGCGAGGAGCTGCTGCGGGTGCTCACGGCGCTGGCGAGCCCGCACCGGCTGCGGATCATCGCGGCTCTCACCGAGGGGCGCGCCTACGTCAGCCAGTTGGCGCGGCGGCTGCGGATGAACCGCCCGCTCCTCTACATGCACCTGCAGCGCCTGGAGGCCGCCGGCCTGGTGGTCGGGACCCTGGAGACCGCCCCGGACGGCAGCAGCGTGAAGTACTTCGAGGTCGTGCCGTTCGCGCTCGGCCTCACCCCGGACGTGATCCGCGGGGCGGCCCAGACGCTGGAGCCGGACGGGCCGGAACCGGACGGATCAGGAAAGGACAGGGACACGTGAGCGAGGCAACCGGCGCGGTCGTCGAGGCCGCGCAGCACACGGTGGCGCAACCGGGGCTCGCCGCGACCTCGGTGGTCGCCTGGACGGTGATGGTGGTCGTGCTGACCACCGTCGTGGCTCTCGTCGCGCTCGGCTTCTACCGGACCCGGCGCTCGTCGGCCGACGAGAGGCGGTACCACGAGGTGATGGCGCGGGTCACCGACACCGAGGCACGGTTCGCCCGGGGCAACGAGGCGACCCTGGCGGAGCTGAGGGGACTGCGCACGGACGTGCAGGCGACCCGGGCGGAACTCGCGGAGGTCAAGGAACGCCTCGCCGGTCTGGAGCGCCTCCTCAGCCAGATCGGCTGAAGCCGGACCCGCTCATGGCCGCACGTCGTGTTCCGCACCGGTCACCCGGCGGCGGACCGTCCCGCCGCCAGGCCGCAGCCGCCGCCCTCGCGGCCCTGGTCCTGGCGCTGGTCACGTCACCCCCCGCGCGCCCGGCCGCACCGGCCGGCGCCGCGCCACCGCCGGGCGCGGTGCCGACCGAGGCCGTGCCGCCCACCATCGGCGCCGGACCGGCGACACCGCCGGTGACCGTACCGCCCGACGGAGATCCCCGGGACGACGGGCAGCTGGGCGAGCGACTCGACCGCGCGCGGGAGTACCTGCGCAGACAAATGTCCGAGCTGCGGATACCCGGGGTGGCGTACGCGGTCGTGCGTCGCGACCGGGTCCTCGACCAGGGCGCCTGGGGGGTCGACGGCGACGGGGCGCCGCTGACCGTCGAGACGCCACTGGTGCTCGGCTCGGTGAGCAAGTCGTTCACGGCGCTCGCGGTGATGCAGCTCGTCGAGGCCGGCCGGGTCGAACTCGACGCCCCGGTCCGCCGGTACGTGCCCTGGTTCCGGCTGGCCGACGAGTCGGCCGCCGCCCGGATCACCGTCCGGCAGCTGCTGGTCCAGACCAGCGGGTTGCCGCAGGTCGCGACGATCGGGCTCACCGACCGCTACGACAACACGCCCGGCGCGCTCGCCCGCTCGGTGCGGGACCTGGCGGCGGTCCGCCCGGTCGCACCACCGGGCGGGACACACCGGTACAGCGACGCCAACTACCAGATCCTCGGCGTGCTCGTCGAGGAGGTGACCGGCCAGACGTACGCGGAGTACCTGCGCCGGAACGTGCTGGACCCGCTGCGGATGAACCGGTCCGCCACCACCGAGGCCGAGGCGAGGGCCATCGGTGGCATCCCCGCCGGACACCGCTACTACCTCGGGCACCCCCGGCGGTTCGACCCCCCGTTCGACGGTTCCGGCATCTCGTACGGCTTCCTGGCGGCGAGCCTGTCGGACCTGACGCACTACCTGGTCGCCCAGCTCGACGGCGGACGGTACGGCGACCGACGCGTCCTCTCCCCGGCGGGCATCGCCCAGCTCCACGCCGGTCAGGTCGACACGGCCGGCACCGGCAGGTACGCGATGGGCTGGCGGGACGACGTCCTGTCCGGGCCCGGCGACCGCGTCGTCTGGCACGCCGGGGCGACCGCCGGCTCCTTCGGTCAACTCCTGGTGCTGCCCGACGCGGAGCTGGCCGTGGCGGTGCTCGCCAACAGCTACAGCCTGGCCCTGGACGCCCCGCTGGTCGCCGCCGGGTTCAACGTGGTCCGGATCCTGCGCGGCGGCGCGCCGGTGGCGGCGCGGGCCGACCAGACCCTCGCCCGGGTCCTCGCCGGACTGCTCGTCGCGGTGGCCCTGCTGCTCGCACTGGTGGCCTGGTCGCTGGTGCGGACGGTCCGCCACGTCGGGATCGCCCGAGGGAGGCGGGCCGGGACGCTTCCGACCCGGGGACGTGCCCTCGCCGGCACGCTGCTGTGGGTGGCCGCCTGTGTGGCGCTCGCCGCGGGGGCGGGGTGGGGTCTCCCCGCGCTGTGGGACGGAGCCGGGCTGGCCCAGGTGCTGCTCTTCGCGCCGGACGTCGGCCACGCGCTCGTCGCCGTGACGCTCTCCGCGGCGCTGCTCGGGGTGGTTCGGCTCGGCCTCGGCGGGTACGTCGTGGCGGTCCGCTCCCGGGCCGGCAGCGGCGGTGCGGAACGAGGCGACGGCGGGCCCGCTACAGGCCGCGCACCGTACCGGTCAGGTGGGGCCGGCCGGTCCCCGGGTCGTACAGCCCGAACGTCCAGCCGCCGTCGGAGCCGGCCGTGGCGGTGAGGGCGGCGGTGCCGGGCAGCGGCAGCGGCCGGGTGAAGGAGACGTCCACGAGGTACGCGTCGGGAAGCCGGTTCTCGAGCGCGGCCAGGCAGCGGGCGAGGCTCCACATGCCGTGCGCGATCGGGCGCGGGAAACCGAGGAGACGGGCCGCCAGGCGGCTGGTGTGGATCGGGTTGCGGTCCCCGGACACCCGGGCGTAGGCGCGACCGACGCCGGCGGCGACCCGCCACAGCGCGGTCGGGGTCGGCGGTGCCGGACGGTCCGTGTGGTCCCGCCGCGGGCGGTCCCCGGCGCCCTGCTCCCGCCGCAGGTACGTCGACACGCCGCGCCAGACCTCCTCGGACCCGACCGAGGCGGTGCAGACCACGTCGAACTGCCGGCCCCGGTCGTGCGGTCGCAGGTCGACGGCGTGGGCCGAGAGGTCCAGCGGTTCGGCCGCGTCGACCGGGCGGCGTACGGTGATCCGGTTCGCCACGTGGACCAGCCCGACCAGCGGAAGCGGAAACTCCGGCGCGCTCATCAGCCGCAGTGCCAGCGGGAAGGCCAGCACGTGCGGGTACGTCGGCGGCAGCACGTCGGTGAGCCCGAACCCGCAGACCCGGTCGTACGCCGCGACGTGGTGTCGGTCGACGGTGACGCCCCGGACCACCAGGCGGACGTCGGGCAGCCGTGCGGCGCGCCGGGCCGACCCGGGTCTGGGGACCGACCCGACCGCCGCCCGCCGGTAGGACGGTCCCACGGACGGGATCCTGGGCAGCTCGATCTCCCGCGTGCCCGCGACAGGTTCGGTCATCACGCCCCCAGCAGGCTCTGGCCACAGACCCGGACGACGTTGCCGGTGACCCCGGCCGACGCCGGTGAGGCGAGCCAGGCGATCGTCTGCGCCACGTCGACCGGCAGGCCGCCCTGGGCCATGCTGTTCATCCGACGTCCCGCCTCCCGGAGCAGTATCGGCATCCGCGCCGTCATCCGGGTCTCGATGAAGCCCGGGGCGACGGCGTTCACGGTGATCCCGCGCGGGGCGAGCAGCGGCGCCAGCGCGTGGACCAGCCCGATCACGCCCGCCTTGGAGGTGGCGTAGTTGGTCTGGCCCCGGTTGCCCGCGATCCCGGCGATCGAGGAGACCCCGATCAGCCGGCCACCGGAGGGGATCAGCTCCCGCTCCAGCAGCACGTCGTTGATCCGTTCCTGGCTGGAGAGGTTGACCTCCAGCACCGAGTCCCACCAGTCCGGATTCATCCGGCCGATCGTCCGGTCCCGGGTGATCCCGGCGTTGTGGACCACGACGTCGACCCGACCGTGTCGGCTGGCGAGGTGGTCGGCGAGCCGGACGGGTGCGTCCGGCGCGGTCACGTCGAGCTGGAGCGCGGTACCGCCGATCTCGTTGGCCACCTCGGCGAGCGCGTCCCCGGCGGCCGGCACGTCCAGGGCCACCACCCGGGCGCCCTCGGCGGCCAGCACCTGCGCGATCTGCGCCCCGATCCCCCGCGCGGCGCCGGTGACCAGGGCGACCCGGTCGGCGAGCGGCCGGTCCCAGTCGACCTCGGGCACCTCGGCAGGGGTGATCCGGACGACCTGACCGGAGACGTACGCGGACCGGCCGGACAGGAGGAACCGCAGGGTCGACTCGACGGCCCCCTCGGCGCCGGGGGCGACGTAGACGAGCTGGGCGGTGCTGCCCCGGCCGAACTCCTTGCCGATGCTGCGGACCAACCCCTCCAGCGCCCGCTGGGCGGTCGCCTCCCGCGGGCTGCCGCACGACTCGGGCGGGGTGCCCAGGACGATCACCCGTCCGCAGGGGCGCAACGCCCGGGCCAGGGGGTGGAAGAAGTCGAAGAGCGCGCGCAGGCCGGTCGAGTCGGTGACACCGGTCGCGTCGAAGACGAGCCCACCGTACGTCCCGACCTGCCCGGCGGCGCCGTCGTTCGGGTTGGTCGTCGGGTCGGTCGGGCCGGAGACCTCGACACCGGCGGCGGCCAGGAGCGCGCCGACCGGTCGCGCCAGGCGCCCGCCGGGGGCGGCGTCGAGCCGGACCGGACCGTGGACCAGGGGGTCGCCGCGACGGTGGCGACGCAGTCGGGGCGGGTCGGGCAGGCCGAGACGTCTGACCAGCGCCCGGCCCGGTCCGGTGTGGGCGAAGCTCGCGTACCTGTCGCTCATGCGGGTAGCCTACTCGCGAGTAAGGTAGTGGCAACCATTGTCGAAAGGCGATGCCGTGTCCACCGTCCGTCGCGTCGCGATCCTCGGCGGCAACCGGATCCCGTTCGCCCGATCCAACGGCCCGTACGCCAGGGCGTCCAACCAGGATCTGCTCTCCGCCGCGCTGAACGGGCTGGTCGCCCGGTTCGGGCTGGCCGGTGAGCGACTCGGCGAGGTGGTCGCCGGTGCCGTGCTGAAGCACCCCCGGGACTTCAACCTGACCCGCGAGGTGGTGCTCGGTTCCCGGCTCGACCCGCGCACCCCGGCGTACGACCTGCAACAGGCGTGCGGCACCGGCCTGGAGGCGGTGATCCTGGTCGCCAACAAGATCGCCCTCGGCCAGATCGAGGTCGGGATCGCCGGCGGGGTGGACACCACCTCCGACGCACCGCTGGCGCTGAACGAGGAGCTGCGGCGGACCCTGCTGGACATCAACGCCGCCCGGACCCTCGGCGGCCGGCTGCGGGCCGCCGCGCGCCTGCGGCCGACCCAGCCGTTCCGGCCGGAGGTGCCCCGCAACGCCGAGCCCCGGACCGGGCTGTCGATGGGCGAGCACGCGGCGATCACCGCCCGGCGCTGGGGGATCGACCGGCGGGCCCAGGACGAGCTGGCGCTCCGCTCGCACCACCGGCTCGCCGCCGCGTACGAGCGGGGATTCTTCGACGACCTCCTCACGCCGTACCTCGGGTTGACCCGCGACCAGAACCTCCGTCCGGACACCAGCCTGGAGAAGCTGGCGGCGCTGCGACCCGTCTTCGGCACCCGGGGCCCGGAGGCCGACCAGGCGACCATGACCGCCGGCAACTCCTCGCCGCTGAGCGACGGCGCCTCGACCGTGCTACTCGCCTCCGAGGAGTGGGCGGCGGCGCACCGCCTTCCGGTGCTGGCCTGGTTCGGTGCCGCCGAGACCGCCGCCGTCGACTTCGTGCACGGCGACGAGGGGTTGCTGATGGCGCCCGCGTACGCCGTGCCCCGGCTGCTGGCCCGGACCGGCCTGACCTTCGCCGACATCGACTTCTTCGAGATCCACGAGGCGTTCGCCTCGCAGGTGCTGGCCACCCTGGCTGCCTGGGAGTCGCCGGAGTTCTGCCGGGACCGGCTCGGACTGGACGCCCCGCTCGGCCCGATCGATCCGGCGAGGCTGAACGTCAACGGCTCGTCGCTGGCCGCCGGCCACCCGTTCGCGGCCACCGGCGGCCGGATCGTGGCGACACTGGCGAAGCTGCTCGCCGAGAAGGGCTCGGGGCGGGGTCTCATCTCGATCTGCGCGGCCGGCGGCCAGGGCGTGGTGGCGCTGCTGGAGCGGTGAGCACCCCCGGCGCCGCTGTTCGAGCGGTGAGCACCGGGGGAGCGGGTGCGGGCGGCGACGCCGACCGTCCACCGTCTCCGGTGGCGCCCGACGTCGGCCGGGTCCACCCCGAACCATTGAGGACCGTACCCCCACCGGGGGTGTCACCGTCCGCACGCGACCGGTAACCTCTCCACACCGGACAACCGATTCCGGGGGGTGGTGACAGTGACGCATCCGGCTCCACCGCCGGCCGTACCGCCGTCCACCACGGGGGGACCGGCAGTGCCTCGTCCGGTCGGGCCTCCACCCCGGACGGACACTCCGGTCTGGCTGCGGGTGCTTGGGTTCGTGTTGCTGCTGCCCGCGGTCCTGGCCCTGCTCTGGTCGTACGTCCTGCCGACCCTCTCCACGGTGCGCAACAGCTTCTACCGGGACCACCTGGCTCACGGGGAGGGCGGCATGCCTAGCGTGCCGGGCGAGCCCGTCGGTGTGGAGAACTACGAGCGGGCCCTCGACGCCGGGCTGGTCGGGCATGTCGCGTTCGCGCTGCTGCTCGGCCTGCTGCCGCTGGTGACCGCGCTCCTGGCCGCACCGCTGCTCGCCCTCGTCGCCACGCGGGCCGGCCGGGTGGCCCGACTGCTGACCCGGGCCGTGCTCGCGCTGCCGGTCGCCGGCCACACACCGGTGGCGCTGTACCTCGGCTGGAACTTCCACCGCGTCGACTGGGAGACGTTCCACAACCACCCCCGGACGGGCCTGGTGGCGGTGGGCGCCGCGACGACGTTCGGCCTGGTGGTGGCGGTGGCGGCGACGGCGTTCCTGAGCGCGCTGCGCGGTCGTACCCCGGTTCCGAACCCCGGGCCGTCCCCGGACGCGGGCCGGGTGCCCGGCGGCGCCCCGCCGGCCGACCGGTCGCCGCTGCCAGCCCTGCTCACCGTGGGCGGGTTCCTCGCCCTGGGCATCCTCGCCGCGGCGCTGCAGACCTACACCCTCGTCGACCTGGTGGGTGGTGGCCGGTCGCCCGACGCCCTCACCCCGCTGGTGGACGTGGTGCACGGCACCTTCTCGCAGTTCTTCGAGTTCGGGCCGGGCTCCGCCGTCTCCACCGTGCTGGGGCTGCTGCTCGGCCTGCTCGGGCTCGGCGCGGCCGGACTGCTGCTCGCCACCCGCGCCCGGATCGAGTTCGACGGTTGGCGGGACGCGCCCGGCACGTCCGACGGCCACCGGCCCGCGCCCGTCTTCCGGGTGCTCGCCGTGCTCGGGCTGGTCGTCCTCGTCGCGGCGTACGGCTGGGTGATCGTGCCGTGGCTGACCGACGCCCTGCCCGGCGGCCCGGGTCTGCCCGGGGACGTCGACGCCGTCCGGACGTACGTCGACACCTGGCTGCCGCCGTTGCCGTCGGCACTGGTCGGGGTCGGTCTCGCGGCGTTGGCCGGCTTCGGCATCGGCGCGTTGCGCCCGCTCGGCCGGTGGAGCGAACTGCTGCTGCTGCCGTTCGCGCCGTGGCTCTTCGTCGGGATCGGGCCCCTGGCACTGGCCTACTACCGGCGGGCCGACGAGCTGGAGCAGATCAACTCGTTCCTCGGCCTGATCCCGCCGAGCTGGCTGTCCGTGCCGGCGCTGTTCGCGTTCACCCTGCTGTTCCGGGGGCAGCACCGGCGGTGGCGCTCCGGCGGCGGGTTCGGTCGTGCCCTCGTGCTGCCCGCCCTGCCGATGTTCGGCCTCGCGGTGCTGCTCACCTGGCTGGTCAACGCACAGCAGCGCCTGTGGCCGCTGCTGGTGGCCACCGACCGGGAGGCCATGCCGGCGACGGTCCTCGTCCCGATCCTGGCCGGGCAGCGGATGGGCGCCACGGAGCACCTGTTGGGCCTGGTGCTGCCGCTTCCCGTCATGCTCCTGTTCCTGCTGGCGTTCGCGGCGCTCCAGGTCGGCTACCTCGACCGCCTCGCCATCCGGGTCGGTCGGTGGACGTAGGGCCGCCGGCGGACCGGTGACCGCCCTGGTCGGCGTCGGGGCGCCGCCGACGTCCCGGCAGCCGGCGCGCCGCCCGGCGTGATCCGCGACGTGGTCGACCGCGGTGGGGACGCGGCCGGTGCGGTGGCCGACAATGGCGGGGTGACCAGCATTCCGAACGTCCTCGCCAACCGGTACGCCTCGGCGGAGCTCGCCGCCCTCTGGTCCCCGGAGGAGAAGATCCGGATGGAGCGGCGGCTCTGGCTCGCCGTGCTCCGCGCCCAGCGTGACCTCGGCGTGCCGGTGCCGGACGGCGTGATCGAGGCGTACGAGCGGGTACTGGACCAGGTCGACCTGGCCTCGATCGCGGCCCGCGAGCGGGTCACCCGGCACGACGTCAAGGCGCGGATCGAGGAGTTCTGCGCGCTGGCCGGGCACGAGCACGTGCACAAGGGGATGACCTCCCGCGACCTGACCGAGAACGTCGAGCAGCTCCAGGTACGCCGGTCGCTGGAGCTGATCCGGGACCGGGTCGTCGCCGCCCTGGCCCGGCTGGCCCGGCTCGCGGTCGAGCACTCCGACCTGGTGCTGACCGGGCGGTCGCACAACGTCGCCGCGCAGGCCACCACGCTGGGCAAGCGGTTCGCGACCGCCGCCGAGGAGCTGCTGGTCGCGTACGAGCGGCTGACCGACCTGATCGGGCGGTACCCGCTGCGCGGGATCAAGGGGCCGGTGGGCACCGCCGCCGACCAGCTCGACCTGTTCGACGGCGACGCCGGGAAGGTGGCCGAGCTGGAGCGGCGGGTCGCCGAGCACCTCGGCTTCCGGCGGGTGCTGGACAGCGTCGGGCAGGTCTATCCGCGGTCGCTGGACTTCGACGTCATCTCCGCGTTGGTCCAGGTCGCGGCGGCGCCGTCGTCGCTGGCGACGACGATCCGGCTGATGGTCGGCCAGGAGTTGGCCACCGAGGGGTTCCGCCCCGGCCAGGTCGGCTCCAGCGCCATGCCGCACAAGATGAACACCCGGTCCAGCGAGCGGATCAACGGGTTCGCCGTGATCATCCGGGGCTACCTGTCGATGGTCGG
>CALGAM010000087.1 GCA_937951935.1 uncultured Micromonospora sp.
TTCTACTCACCCCAGACCCTGGTCGACGACGCCCGCCGACACGGTGTCGAGGTACGCCGTCCGGACGTCAACGCCAGCGGTGCCCGGGCGAGGCTGGAGTCCACCCCGCGGACCCGGTGGGGCAGCGCGCCGGGTGAGCCGCCGCACCGGTGGGGGTTGGGCGGCCCGGCGGTCCGGCTCGGCCTGGCCGGTGTGCGCACCCTCGGCGACGACGTCGCGGAGCGGATCGAGCGGGAACGGGAGGAGAACGGGCCGTACCGGGACATGGCCGACGTGGCCCGTCGGGCCGGGCTGACCGCCGCGCAGATGGAGGCGCTGGCCACCGCGGACGCCTTCGCCTGTTTCGGGTTGTCCCGGCGGGCGGCGCTCTGGGCGGCCGGGGCGGCGGCCCAGGACCGGCCCGACCGGCTGCCCGGTACGGTCGTCGGGGCGGAGGCGCCGCCCCTGCCCGGGATGGAGGCCGTCGACCGGCTGGTCGCCGACGTCTGGGCGACCGGGCTCTCCCCGGAGAACCACCCGGCCCGGTTCGTCCGGGCCCGACTCGACGCGCTCGGCGCGGTGCCGATCGCGAGGCTGGCCCGGGTCGAGGCGGGTCGGCGGGTCCGGGTCGGCGGCATCGTCACCCACCGGCAGCGCCCCGCCACCGCCGGCGGGGTCACCTTCCTCAATCTCGAGGACGAGACCGGCATGCTCAACGTGGTCTGCTCACCCGGGCTGTGGCAGCGGTACCGCACGGTGGCCCGGAGCAGCGCGGCGCTGGTCGTGCGGGGTCTCCTGGAGAGGTACGACGGCGTGACCAGCCTGGTGGCGGACCGGCTCGACCCGATCACCCCGCCGGTCAGCCCCGCCTCCCGCGACTTCCGGTGACGGCTCCGCCGCCGGTCGGGCCGACCGGCGGGGTGGGCCGCCGCGGGCGCGGGCACCGTCGCCGGGTGGCTTAGGCTCGTCGGCGTGGAGCGAACAGAGAACCGGTCGGCGGCACCGGCCGGTCGGGCGTCGTCAGCCGCCACCCCGCAGGCCACCCCCCGTACCGCCGTGGTCTGGGCCGTCCTGCGCCGCGAACTCGACCGGCAGGCCGACCGCCGGCTCAACGTCCTCGACGTCGGCGGTGGCACCGGTGGCTTCGCGGTGCCGCTGGCCGAGGCGGGGCACCAGGTGACGGTGGTCGACGCCAGCCCGGACGCGCTCGCCGCGCTGACCCGCCGGGCCGCCGAGGCCGGGGTGGCCGGGCGGGTGTCCGCGGTGCAGGGCGACGGGGACGCCCTTGCCGACCTGGTGGAGCCGGCCAGCGTCGACCTGGTGCTGTGCCACGCCGTCCTGGAGGTGGTCGACGACCCGTCCCGGGTGGTCGCGGCGGTCGCCGCCGCGCTGCGTCCGGGCGGTGCGGCCAGCGTGCTGGTCGCCAGCCGCGCCGCCGCCGTCCTCAGCCGGGTGACGAACGGGCACCTCGACGTCGCCGCCGCGCTGCTGGCCGACCCCGACGGCCGCGCCGGAGCCCGGGACACCGTGCGCCGCCGGTACGACGCCGACGGCGCCGCCGCGCTGCTGCGCGCCGCCGGCCTGGAGGTGGAGCAGATCCACGGGGTACGCGTCTTCGCCGACCTCGTCCCGGCGACGGCCGCCGAGGGCGACCCGCAGGCACTGCTCGACCTGGAGCTGGCCGCCGCGGCCCGGCCGCCGTACCGGGACGTCGCCGCCCAGTTGCACCTCTTCGCACGCCGTCCGGCATGACCGGGCGTGGCCGGGCGGCCGGCGTGACCGGGTGGCGGGAGCGGACGAGGTGACCGGCCCACTCGGTGCCGCCGGGCCGCTGGAGGTGGTGCGGCCGTACTACTCCGGCGGCAGCCTGGCCGACGTGCTGCCGAGCGCGCTGGCGGCGCTGGGGGTGGCGGCCACACCCGGGCCCCGGTTCCGGGACCGTCTCTCGGCGTCGTCCGCCCCCGGCCCGGCCGACCCGCTGGGTCTGGCCGGCCCGCTGGCCGGGGTACGCCGGATCGCCGTCCTGCTGCTCGACGGGCTCGGCTGGTACCAGCTTCCGGTCGCCGCGCCGTACGCCCCGACCCTGGCCGACCTGGCGCGCCGGTTCGGCCGGCCGCTGACCTCGGGATTCCCCTCGACCACGCCGACCAGCCTGGTGACCCTGGGCACCGGGGCGGCCCCGGGCGCGCACGGGGTGCTCGGGTTCCGGCTCAACGTTCCCGGGACGGACCGGGTCCTCACCCACATCGACTGGCCGGGGTCGCCGGCGGCCGGGCCGGACTTTCCGGGCGGTGGCCCGGCCTCGCCGGTCGGTGGCGACCGTCCCGGCGCAAGCTGGCCGGGTGGCGGTCTCCCGGACCGGCCGGGGTCGCCGACGGAACCGGCCGCCGCCGGGACGGTGGTCGAGGATCCCGATCCCCGGCGCTGGCAGCCGCTGTCGACCCAGTTCGAACGGGCCGAGGCGGCGGGCGTGACGGTGAGCGTGGTGAGCCGTCCCGAGCTGGCCCGGACCGGGCTCAGCCTGGCGGCGTACCGCGCGGGTACGCACCGGGGCGCGGGCGACGTCGACGCGCTGGCCACCGAGATGCTCGCCGCGTTGACCGCCGGCAGCGGGCCGACCCTGGTCTACGGCTACCACCCCGACGTGGACCGGTACGGGCACCGCGACGGCGTCGGCTCGGTACGGTGGCGCGCCGCCGTCGCCGAGGTGGACCGGCTGCTCACCCGTCTGGTGGACGGGTTGCCGTCGGACGCCGCCCTGCTGGTCACCGCCGACCACGGTCAGCTCGACATCCCGGCCGGGGCGCGGTTCGACCTCGACACCGACCCGCGGCTGCGCGCCGGGGTGCGGGTGGTCGCCGGGGAGGCCCGGGTCCGCTACCTGCACACCGAGCCGGGTGCGGTCGGCGACGTGCTCGCCACCTGGACGGAGGTGCTCGGCGCCGGGGCGTGGGTCGTCACCCGGGAGGAGGCGGTCGCCGCCGGCTGGTTCGGGCCGGTGTCGGAGGCGCACCTGCCCCGGGTCGGTGACGTGGTGGCGGTCTGTGTGGCGCCGATGGCCGTGGTCGCCTCGGTCGAGAGCCCGATCGAGGCGGGCCTGGTCGCCTACCACGGCTCCTGCACCGCGACCGAGATGACGATCCCGCTCCTGGTGGTCCCGGCCGGTGGCTGACGCCGGCCCCCGGGGCGGACTCACCCCGCCGGGCGCTGCCGCCCGGGTCGTCGTACCTGCGGGCTAGCCTGCGGACATGGGTCGTAGCCAGTCGGTGCCGCGCGGGTCCGATCCGCGTTTCGGCGTGGACGCCGACGACTCCGGCTCGCCGATCCTGCACGTGGACATGGACGCGTTCTTCGTCGCGGTCGAGGTCCGGCGCCGCCCCGAACTGCGGGGCCGGC
Source organism: uncultured Micromonospora sp. (assembly GCA_937951935.1). Taxonomy (GTDB): domain Bacteria; phylum Actinomycetota; class Actinomycetes; order Mycobacteriales; family Micromonosporaceae; genus Plantactinospora. The sequence goes on from CALGAM010000087.1 coordinate 3,376, forward strand.
CGGTCGTGGTCGGCGGGACCGGGCCGCGTGGCGTGGTCAGCTCCGCCAGCTACGAGGCCCGGGCCTACGGCGTCCGCAGCGCCATGCCGATGGCCCGGGCCCGGGCGCTGTGCCCGAGGGCGGTCTTCCTGCCCCCCGACTTCGCCGCGGTGTCGGCCGCCTCCCGGGCGGTGATGGAGATCCTCCGGGAGGTCACGCCGCTGGTGGAGCAGATCTCCGTGGACGAGGCGTTCCTCGACGTCTCGGGGGCTCGCCGGCTCTTCGGCAGGCCGGCCCGGATCGCCCGGCTGATCCGGGCCCGGATCGCCGAGCAGGAGGGGCTGACCTGTTCGGTGGGGGTGGCGCCGACCAAGTTCGTGGCCAAGCTCGGCTCCACCCGGGCCAAGCCGGACGGCCTGCTGGTGGTGCCGGCCGACCGGGTGCGGGAGTTCCTGCATCCGTTGCCGGTGGAGGCGCTGTGGGGGGTGGGGGAGCGGACCGCGCAGACCCTGCGTCGGCTCGGCCTGACCCGCATCGGCGACGTCGCCGAGGCGCCGATCGGTCTGCTGCGCAGCCGGCTGGGCGAGGCCGTGGCGACCCACCTGCACGAGCTGGCCGCCGGACGGGATCCCCGTCCGGTCACCCCCGAGCAGGTGGAGAAGTCGATCGGCGCCGAGGTGACCTTCGACGCCGACCTGGCCGATCCCGAGGCCATCCGGCGGGCCCTGCTCGCCCTGTCCGACAAGGTCGGCACCCGGCTGCGTCGGGCCGGTCAGGTGGGCCGGACGATCTCGATCAAGGTACGGTTCGCCGACTTCCGCACCGTCAGCCGGTCCCGCACCCACGACGCGCCGACCGACGTCGCCCGGGAAATCTTCGACACGGCCTGGTCGCTTTACACCGCACTCGGCCCGACTGACCGGATCCGTCTCGTCGGTGTCCGCGTCGACGGACTCACCGCGGCGGACCGGACGCCACGGCAGCTCACCCTCGGCACTCCCGAGTACGGGTGGCGGGAGGCGGAGGCGGCGGTGGACGCCGCCGCCGCCCGGTTCGGCCGGGCCGTGGTACGTCCGGCGAGCCTGATCGGCCGCGACGGGCTCCGACGTTCGGTGAAATGAGTGCGGTGGCCGGAAAAACCGACGAGGCCGTACGTCGTCCCGCTTTCCGACCAGCGACCCCCCTCGTAGACTGGCGAGTAAGCAGCCGGTTGGCTGCCACGGTCTGTCGGTCCGACCGGACCGACCAACGTGACCGGGGAGGAGTGCCGTGCCGCTCTCGGAGCACGAGCAGCGACTGTTCGAGCAGATCGAGCAGTCGCTCGCCGAGGACCCGAAGTTCGCCTCGGCTGTGCGCGCCACCGACCCGCGCTTCCACGCGCGGCGTCGTCTGCTCGTCGCGGTCAGCGGGGTCGTCGCTGGCCTTGCACTGGTCGTCTACGGCACGGTGAGCAAGACCCCGCTGCTCGGAGTGGCGGGGTTCGTGGTGATGCTCGGTTCGGCCGCGTTCGCGATGCTGTCACAGCGGCGGGCGCAGTCGCCGAACCTCCACGTCGTGGGCGGCACCACCAGCCGCCGGTTCCGCGGGCGACGCCTGTCTCTGGTCGACCGGCTGGAGGAGAGGTGGCGTCAGCGGCCGGAGGGCCACCGCTGACCGTGCCACCCGCCGACGGTCCGAGCCGTCGGCGGCACCCGCCGGGTTCCGTCCCGGCGACGAACGGCGATCCCTTGCGGCCCTGATCTGCGGCCCTGATCTCGCGCCGATCCCGGGTCGTGCCACACCGGCCGACCACACCAGCCCGCCCACCACCCGACTCGTCCCGCGTCTCCTCCGCCCGCACCGACTCGTGGGCACACCGGACCACCGACGGCGCCGTCCGTGCCACGGTCCGCGGCCGCGTCGCCTCCGCCGGTCGACGCCCGCGCCGGCGTGCCGATCGGTCCCCGACGACCGGTGACACGGCACCGACCGGCGCCGCATCCCCCGACCGCCGGGGACCGCCACGTGTCCGCCTTCTCGCGGTGTCCGCCCCCGGCCGGTCAGCGCCCCGGCCGCCCGGCGAGCACCCGGCGCGGGCTCCAGCGCAGCAGGCGCTCCCGCAACCGGCCGATCCGGCCCACCAACCCGGCCGAGACATCCGCGACCGTCGACCGCCACCGGGCCAGCACCGACGGCGGCAGGGTGGCGGCGACGATCCGCGTACGTCGATCCGCCTGGCCACGCAGCGCACGGCGTACCACGCGGAGGGCGTCGGCGAGCGGGGCGTGCTGGCGCAGCGGCTCCCGGGCGTACCGGGCCCGCTCCTCGGCCCGGCCGAGCAGTCGTACCGCCTCCTCGGCGTCACCCGAGGTGAGCCCCTCGGCGACCAGTCGTTCGGCCGTGGCCCGCGGTGTCTCGGTCGGATCCACCCGGATCCGGAAGTCGACCAGCGTGTCGATGAACTCGTCCCAGGCGGCGTGCGCGTCGGCCCGGGCCCGGGCCAGCTCGCCGTCGCTGGGCAGCACCCGCGCCACCCCGGGCGGGGCCTCGTCCGCCGCCGCGGCGGCCACGGCACCGGCCGCGGCCGTGGCCCGCCGGTGCCGGCGCCGGCGGAGCAGGACCCGGCGCAACGCGGGCAGGCTGAGCAGCAGCACCAGCAGCAGCACCCCGGCCACCGTCCACAGCGGCCAGGTGGGGCCGCCCGGGGTGACCGGCCCCGCGACTCCCTCCAGGTTCTCGTCGACGGGGCGTGTCGGCCGGTTGTCCTCGGCCGGTCCGGCCGACTCGTCGGTCTGCGAGCCGCCCTCGGCGGCGGGCGCGCTGGTCACCGGGTCCGGGGCGTCGACGTCCGGTGCCCAGGCCGTGCGGGACCGGGCCGAGCCGGGAATGTTGGCCGCGGGCGTCGGGTCGAACGGCACCCAGCCGATGTCGGTGAAGTAGACCTCGGTCCAGGCGTGCAGGTTCAGGTTGGTCAGGGTGTACGTGTTCTCCTGCCGGTTGGTGCCGTTGGTGAACCCGAACACCACCCGGGCCGGGATGCCGGCGGCCCGGACCATCCAGGTCATCGCGGCGGCGTACTGCTGGCAGAAGCCGACCTTGTTGGTGAGGAAGTTGACGATGTCCTGCCCGCTGACCCCGCCCTCGGTGCTCACGCTGTAGCTGAACCCGTTGTCCCGGGAGAAGTAGTCGAAGATCGCCCGGACCCGGTCGTAGTCGTTGCGTTTGCCCCGGACGAGCCGCGCGACGAGGTCGTCGACCTCCTGCACCCGGTCGACCCTGGTGTAGAGCTGGCGCATCGCGTGCTCCGGAGGCAGCGACGGCGCGGCGGCCAGCACCTGCGGCGTGTAGTCCGACCGCACGTAGTCGAAGGAGTACTTCCGCCTCTGCGAGGTGGACCGGTGGGAGAAGACGACCTGCATGGTCTCGTCGTAGAGCCAGGTGTTGTCCACACCGCTCATGCTCACCGGCTCGGAGTACACCGGCAGGAACGGCATGTTGAAGCTGAGGATCTCCACGTCGGCCCGGTAGGCGTGCCGGGTGATGCCCTCGGTGACCCGTCCGGTGCCGCGGGGGTCGGCCATGCCCCGGCTGACCGGGGCGCCGTTGGGCACGCGGGTGGCGACGCCGGTGCGGCGCATGTCGTCGGCGACCGCGAACCGCAGGTAGAACGGGCTCGGGTCGTCGGTGGTGACCTTCACCATGTCCCGGACGTCGGTGCGGTTGAGCTCCCCGCTGAGTGCGGCGAAGAGGTTGACCCGGCCCGGGGAACCACCGGGGCCGCCACCGGCCCCGTCGCCCTGCCCACCACCGCCGGGGCCGAGCTGGCTGAGCAACCCCCCCGACGTCATCCCCGGAACGGCCAGCGGCACCGTCACCGCCACCACGACGCCGACCACCGCCAGCCGCCGGCCGGCCGCGGCCAGCGGGGACGGCTCCCACACGTCCACGTCCCGCCCGTCGCCGGTGAACCGGCGGCCGAAACGCCGTACCCGGTCGACGTTGTCGGCGGCGAGCAGCCAGAGGAAGCCGGCCGCGCCGACGACGAAGGGGACCGCCGAGACGCTGTCGACGTGGACCGCCACCGGCACCGAGTAGATGGCCAGCATCGGCAGCCCGGCCAGCGCCGGACGGCGCAGGGCGACGGTGAGCAGGTCCACCACGATCGCCACCCCGCCGACCCCGAGCGCCGTGATGAACAGCAGGGAGTCGATGTCCTCCACCGGTACGCCGTGCGAGCGCATGTCCTCGGCGGAGCCGGTGACCAGCGCCCCGAAGTGCTGGATCGTGGCCGACGTGGGGATCAGGTTCAGCAGCTCGGCGCCGCTGGGGAAGATCCAGGTGAGGCCGAACAGCAACGCGCCGAGCATGCTCAGCACCTGCGCCCAGACCGGCACGCGCCACCACCGGGCGAGCGCCGCGGCTCCGGCGATCAGGGCGACCAGGATCACGCACTGCACCAGCCAGGTCCACTGCTCGAAGATCGCCGAGAGCGGGGCGGCGGCGAGCAGGGTCGCCGCGGCGGCGACGAATCCCAGGTGGCGGCGAGTCCTCATGACGTACCCCCGTCCCGGCCGGTGTCCCGACCGTCGCGTTCGGTCTCCTGCCAACTCGTCGGTTCTCCGGCGCGCCGGCCCGGCCGTCCCGCGTGGTCGTGTCCGACCACCCCGGCGCCGCGGCGGCTCACCGCACACCCCCGGCGACCGTCTCGGCGAGCGCGGCCCGCCAGGCGAATCCCTGCGAGCCCCGGGCGGCCTGCGGCCAGAGCGCCGGGAGCTTGCTGCCGTGCTCGACGCTGATCACCCGCCAGCCGCTCTGCATCAGCCCGAGGGCCGCGGCGGCGTGCGCGTGGTTCGCCTCCGACCTCGCCTGCGGGGTGAGGTTCAGCCAGGTCGAGCTGTCGATGAGGAACGCGACGCAGGTCGCGCCGCTGCCGCGCAGGCCGGCGAGCAGCTCCGCCTCGGTGGCGGTCAGGGTGCCGAGGAGGGCGATCACCAGCCCGCCGTCGGCGCGCTGCCGGACCCGCTCGACCAGCGTCGCCACGTCGGCGTGCCTGCTCAGCCGCACCTCGGCCAGGTGGTCGAGCAGCAGGCCCTCGCCCCCGGCCTCGGCGGCGGTCAGGTCGATCCCGGAGTCGCTGACCAGTCGCAGCCGGTAGCCGGCCTGCCGCAGGTGCACCGCGATGCTGGCCGCCGCCGAGACGGCCCACTCGAAGCTGGCGGTCGGACCCTCGCCCCGGTGCGCGTACGCCCGGGTGTCCAACACCACCGTCGCCCGACTCTCCCAGGGCTGCTCCTCGCGGCGGACCATCAGCGTGCCGGTGCGGGCGGTCGACTTCCAGTGCACCCGGCGCAGGTCGTCGCCGCGCCGGTACTCCCGGGTCGCCGCGTCGTCCTCGCCGTGCACCGCCACCGAACGGGCCCGGCTCTCGCCGGTGCCGGCGTACTCGCCGGTCAGCCGGACCGCGGGAAGCGGGGTGACCCGCGGGATGACCGTGAGCCGGTCGACGCTGGGGAAGGCGCGGGTCAGCTCACAGAGGCCGAAGGGGTCGGTGAGCCGGATGACCAGCGGGCCGACCTCGTACCGGCCCCGGACGTCGGCCCGGACCGTGTACGCCACCGAGCTGGCCTGGTGCGCGCCGAGCCGTTCCAGCACCACCCGGGGGCGGCTGCCCAACGCGTACGGGAGCCGGTCCTCCAGCAGCAGCGTTCCGGTCGGCAGCCGGGACAGGTTCTGCAGGCGCAGCACCACCCGGGAACTGGCGCCGACCGGCACCCGGTGCGGTTGCAGTGAGCGGCTGCAGGCGAGCTTGTAGCGACTGCGCCCCACGTAGAACCCGGCCAACAGGGGGAGCACGCCGAGCAGGACCGCCACCCGGAGCAGGTCCTTCTCGCCGAGGATCAGCGCGGAGAGCGCCGCCGCGACGGCGGCGGCCAGAAAGGACCGGCCCCGGGTGGTGAGCCCGCGCAGGGCCTCGCGCACCGTCACCGCCTCCGGGGCTCGTACGGCGATCGACCGTTGCCGTTGGCGGACTGGGGCCGCTCGTACGGCGAGCGCTGCCGCTCGTGGGGCAGCGGCAGCCGGTGCACCAGGTCCGAGATGATCGCGTCGGTGGTACGCCGGGCGAGCTGCGCGTCGGCGGTGGAGATGACCCGGTGGGCCAGCACCGGCACGGCGAGCGCCTGGAGGTCGTCGGGCAGGACGTAGTCGCGGCCCTCCAGCGCGGCGACCGCCCGGGCGGTACGCAGCAGTTGCAGGGTGGCCCGGGGAGAGGCACCGAGCCGCAGCTCGGGGGACTCGCGGGTGGCGGTGACGAGGTCGACGGCGTACTGCTTCACGGCGTCGGCGATGTGCACGTCGCGGACCGTGGCGATCATCCGGCGCACGGTCGCCGCGTCGGAGACCGGCTGCAGCTCCTGCAGGGGGTCGACCCCGGCGTGTACGTCGAGCATCGCCAGCTCGGCCCCGGCGTCCGGGTAGCCCATGGCGATCCGGGCGGTGAAGCGGTCCCGCTGCGCCTCCGGCAGCGGGTACGTCCCCTCCATCTCGATCGGGTTCTGGGTGGCGATCACCATGAACGGCGTCTGCAGTTCGTAGCTGACGCCGTCGACGGTGACCTGCCGTTCCTCCATGCATTCCAGCAGTGCCGACTGCGTCTTCGGCGAGGCCCGGTTGATCTCGTCGCCGACCACCAGGTTGGCGAACACCGCACCGGGCTTGAACTCGAAGTCGCGGGTCTCCTGGTTGTAGACGCTGACCCCGGTGACGTCACTGGGCAGCAGGTCCGGTGTGAACTGGATGCGGCGTACCGAGCAGTCGAGGGAACGGGCGAGCGCCTTGGCGAGCTTGGTCTTCCCGACCCCCGGTACGTCCTCGATCAACAGGTGGCCCTCGGCGAGGAGGACGGCGAGCGCGAGCCGGACCGTGGCTGTCTTACCCTCGATGACCTTCTCGATGTTGGCCACGATCGCGTCACTGGTGGCGCGGAACTGGTCAGCCGGCAGTGTGTCGCCCAGTTCGCGCCAGGCTTGTTGGGTCACGGGCCTCCTCCTCGTCGTCGCGACCGCGTAAGTAGAGAGTTGCTGGGACGGCCGAATGGTTCGCGGGAGAATACGTCCGTTTCGTAACACCGATCACCCGCATGCCTCAGGCTAGTCGCATTCGGCGGCAGAGCAGAACACACGGGCAATGAGGGCACAGACGGGCGGTGCCGTCGCCGTCCGTGCGGTGGAGCGCCGCGGGTGACGGGCGCGACAGTCCGGCGAGGGAGGCGGTACAGTGAGCCCATGCCCCGGGCCCACCTGCTTCTTGGTGAGCCGTGCTGACGCGACGAACGCGCCAGCACGGCTACCCCTCCTGCGCGAGGGGTTTTTTTGTGCCCGGAGTATGTGAACCCAGACCGTGTGAGTACGCGCGCAGCGACGAGGACCGCAGCGAGGAGAAGCCATGACCGAGGTAGCCGAGCCAGCGGCGGACATCCCGCCGTTCCGCTACACCGCGAAGCTGGCCGGACAGATCGAGCTCCGCTGGCAGGACCGGTGGGCCGAGCGCGGCACCTTCCGGGCACCGAACCCGGTCGGGCCACTGGCCGATCCGCAGCATCCCCGGGCGGGCGCCGAGAAGCTGTTCGTGCTGGACATGTTCCCGTACCCGTCGGGCGCCGGGCTGCACGTGGGACACCCGCTGGGCTACATCGGCACCGACTGCTACGCCCGCTACCAGCGGATGGTCGGGCGCAACGTGCTGCACACCATGGGGTTCGACGCCTTCGGCCTGCCGGCCGAGCAGTACGCGGTGCAGACCGGCACCCACCCGCGGACCACGACCGAGGCGAACATCGGCTACTACCGGTCCCAGCTGCGCCGTCTGGGGCTGGGCCACGACGACCGCCGGTCGGTGGCGACCACCGACACCGACTACTACCGCTGGACCCAGTGGATCTTCCTGCAGATCTACAACGCCTGGTACGACCCGGCCGCCCGCAAGGCCCGGCCGATCAGCGAGCTGATCGCCGAGTTCGAGGCGGGAACCCGGCCCACCCCGGACGGCCGCCCCTGGGCGGAGCTGTCCGCGGCGCAGCGGCGGCGCATCATCGACGACCACCGCCTGGCCTACGTGTCCGAGGCGCCGGTCAACTGGTGCCCGGGGCTGGGCACCGTGCTGGCCAACGAGGAGATCACCCCGGACGGCCGGTCGGAGCGGGGCAACTTCCCGGTCTTCAAGCGCAACCTGAAGCAGTGGATGATGCGGATCACCGCGTACGCCGACCGGCTGCTGGAGGACCTGGAGAAGCTGGACTGGCCGGAGCCGATCAAGCTGATGCAGCGGAACTGGATCGGCCGCTCCACCGGCGCGCACATCGACTTCCCGACCGCCGGTGACCCGATCCGGGTCTTCACCACCCGCCCCGACACCATCTTCGGCGCCACCTACATGGTGCTGGCCCCGGAGCACCCGCTGGTCGACTCGCTGGTCCCGGAGAGCTGGCCGGAGGGGACGAAGCCGGCCTGGACCGGCGGGCAGGCCACCCCGCGGGCGGCGGTGGACGCCTACCGGAAGGCGGCGGCGGCCAAGACCGACGTCGAGCGGCAGGCGGAGAACCGGGAGAAGACCGGCGTCTTCATCGGCGCGTACGCCACCAACCCGGTCAACGGCGCCCAGATCCCGATCTTCATCGCCGACTACGTGCTGGCCGGCTACGGCACCGGGGCGATCATGGCGGTGCCGGCCCAGGACGAGCGGGACTGGGAGTTCGCCGAGGTCTTCGACCTGCCGATCATCCGGACGGTGCAGCCGCCGGAGCACTTCACCGGCAAGGCGTACACCGGGGACGGGCCGGCGATCAACAGCGCCCGGCCCGAGGGTGACCTGGACATCAACGGCCTGGGCGTCGCCGAGGCCAAGGCGCGGGTCATCGAGTGGCTGGAGGCGACCGGCAACGGCTCCGCGGCGGTCACCTACCGGCTGCGGGACTGGCTGTTCAGCCGGCAGCGCTACTGGGGCGAGCCGTTCCCGATCGTCTACGACGCCGACGGCAACCCGCACGCGCTGCCGGAGTCGATGCTGCCGGTCGAGCTGCCCGAGGTGGACGACTTCTCACCGCGCACCTTCGACCCCGACGACGCCGACTCCGACCCGGAGACGCCGCTGTCCCGGGCCAAGGACTGGGTCGAGGTCGAGCTGGACCTGGGGGACGGGCCGAAGCGGTACACCCGGGAGACCAACGTCATGCCGCAGTGGGCCGGCTCCTGCTGGTACGAGCTGCGCTACCTGGACCCGAACAACGGGGAGCGCTTCGTCGACCCGGCCAACGAGCGCTACTGGATGGGGCCGCGCCACCCCGGCGACTGCGGCGGGGTCGACCTGTACGTCGGCGGCCAGGAGCACGCCGTACTGCACCTGCTGTACGCCCGCTTCTGGCACAAGGTCCTGTACGACCTGGGCCACGTCTCGTCGTTCGAGCCGTACCGCCGGCTGTTCAACCAGGGCATGATCCAGGCGTACGCGTACCAGGACTCCCGGGGCGCCTACGTCGAGGCGGCCGAGGTGGAGGAGCGCGACGGCGGCTACTTCTACCGTGGGCAGCCGGTCACCCGGGTCTACGGCAAGATGGGCAAGTCCCTGAAGAACGTGGTCACCCCGGACGAGATGTGCGAGGCGTACGGCGCCGACACGTTCCGGGTCTACGAGATGTCGATGGGCCCGCTGGAGGTCTCCCGGCCCTGGGAGACCCGGGCGGTGGTCGGGGCGCACCGGTTCCTGCAGCGGGTCTGGCGGGCGCTGATCGACGAGCACACCGGTGAGCTGCGGGTCGTCGACACCCCGGCCGACGACGCCACCCGGCGGCTGCTGCACCGCACCATCGACGGCGTCCGGTCGGATCTGGACAACATCCGGATGAACACCGCGATCGCCAAGCTGATCGAGCTGACCAACGGGATCACCCGGCTGCCGGCGACGCCCCGCGAGGTGGCCGAGCCGCTGGTGCTGATGCTGTCGCCGTTCGCCCCGCACATCGCCGAGGAGCTGTGGGAGCGGCTGGGTCACTCCGAGTCGCTGGCGTACGAGCCGTTCCCGGTCGCCGACCCGAGCCTGCTGGTCGCCGAGTCGGTGACGTACCCGGTGCAGGTGGGCGGCAAGGTCCGGGCCCGGATCGAGGTCGCGGCGGACGCCGCCGAGGACGACGTCCGCGCGGCGGCGCTGGCCGCGGTCGCCGACCAGCTGGGGGGCCGGGAGCCGCGGAAGGTGATCGTGGTCCCGGGCCGGATGGTCAGCGTCGTCGTCTGACCCCGACCGCGGGGGAGCGCTGACGCGGACACGGGGCCGGGTGGCGGGTGCCGCCCGGCCCCGTCGCGTCGGCGCCGGTCGGCCTCGCCGGGCGTGGTGCCGCTGCCGGTTCCCGGCGCGGGCCGGCGCATAGGATGGGCGAATGAGCGCTGAGGCCGTGGGCCGGCACATGCCCGCCGTCGTGACGCTCGACGACCTGGCGGCGATGAACGCCGCCGATCCGAACGGTCACCGTTACGAGACCAGCCCCGAAGGGGTGTTGTCGGTCATGCCGCCCCCCGACTCGGAACACGCGACCATCGCGAGCCGCCTCTTCGCCTGGTTCGTCATGGCCGGATGGCCGGCAGACCAGGTGCTCCAGGCGGTCGGGATCCGCGTCCGCACACCGAGTGGTGTGGGGGGCAGAATCCCGGACCTCACCGTCTGGCGGCAGCCACCGCCCCGGGGTGTCTGGGTGGCGGTGACCGACCTCGCGCTCGTGATCGAGATCGTCTCGCCCGGTTCCGAGAGCATGGACGCGGTGACCAAGGTCCGCGAGTACGCCGCGGCGGGCATCCCGCAGTACTGGGTGGTCGACCGGGACAGCGCCCAGACGGTCACCCTGCACCGACTGGGCACGCAGGGACGATACGAGGAACGGGCCAAGCTGCCGCTGGCGTGGCTGGTGCAGACGTCGCCGGCCGACCATCTCGGCTGAGGCCGCCGGGCCGGACGGTACGTGGACCTGCGCGGTACGCGGGCGCGGTCGCCGGCCCGGACGGCACGATCCTGGCGGCCACGCCCGACGACGGCTCGGTGCGACTGCGGCGGAGGCGTTCCGTCGGGGATCCGGTGACGTCCGGCTCACGGCACGAGGACGGCACGGCCGGGCACGATTCCCGCCTCCAGATCGGCGAAGGCCCGTGGACCGTCGGCCAGTGGATAGGTCCTGACGTCGATGGATATCTTGCCCTGCTTCGCCAGGTCGATCACCTGTCGCTGGTCGGCGCGGGTCCCGCCGTACGAGCGGCGGACGTCCACGCCCCAGGGCAACGGCGTCGTCTCGCCGTCGGCGTTGTAGGAGAATCGGCCACCCCCGAGGCCGACGAAACGCAGCGCCCCGTCGGGCGCGACGATCCGGGTCGCGAGGTCGACCGTGGGTTGCACGCCGACGAAGTCGAAGACCGCGTCGACCCCGTAGCCGGACGTCTCGTCGAGGATCCGCCGCGCGGTGTCGGCGTCGCTCCTGAGCACCAGGTCCGCGCCGTGTTCGCGGGCGAGTTCCAGCTTCTGTTCGCTGGTGTCGACCGCGATGACGCGGGCGCCGGTGGTCGCGGCGAGGATCTGCAGGCCGACGTGACCGAGCCCGCCGACGCCGATCACCACGGCGGTGGCACCGGGATTGAGCCGGTGTCGGGCACCGTTGACGGCGTGCATCGGCGTGAGCCCGGCATCGGCGAGCGGAGCCGCCCGCACCGGGTCGAGATCGCCGATCGGCTCCAGGAAGCGTGCGTTGACCTTGATGTACTCGGCCATGCCGCCGTCGGGCCCGAGCCCGGGGCACGGCGGCAGACCCAGTCGCCCGCCCGTGGTGGCGCAGACGTTGTCGCGCCCCTCGACACACTGCCGACACACGCCGCAGGCCCAGACCAGGTAGACCAGCACCGGATCGCCCTCGGTGAAGCCGGTGACGTTGGCGCCCAACGCGGCGACGTGCCCGGCGGTCTCGTGCCCGAGCGTCATGTTCGGGACCGGCCACTCGGGCAGGTGCAGGACGTGCAGGTCCGAGTGACACAGGCCGGCTCCGGCCACCCTGACCAGCACCTCGTCCGGGGCGATCTCCGGTACCGGCACGTCCCGGACCTCGATCGTGCCCGGCGCGGTGATCTGTAACGCGCGCATGGGGAGTGCCGCCCTCCGCCAACGAGCTGGACGATTCGTGTGATCGCCCTCACGATACCGAGGGAAAAGCCGGGAAAGCGC
>CALGAM010000088.1 GCA_937951935.1 uncultured Micromonospora sp.
GGTGTGCCGGTGTCGGGTGTGCCGGGTGTCCCGGTCGTGACCGGGCCGCAGGTGTCCGGTTCCAACGGTGCGCTCGGGCAGGCGGGTGTGTCCGGGCAGGCCGCCGGGGTCGGCGTGCCCCACGTTCCCGTGCTGCGAGCGCCGGTTCCCGGCGTGCCGATCTCGGGTGGCGGACGGCCCAGCGTCTACGTCTCCAGCAGCTACACCCCGCCGCGGCCCCGTTCCGGAGTGCCCCTTGTGGACTCCCATCCGACGGTGAGGTACCGCCTCCAGCGCCGACACCTGTACTGGTTCCTCGGTGGTTTCGGGTTGGCCATCGTGCTGTTGGCCGCGCTCGCCGGCGGCTCCTGGTACGCCAACCGGGCCGCCCCGATCCCGTCCCCGAGCAGCGGTGGACGCGGCGGTCCCACCACTCCCGTCGGCACCGGGAGCGCCACGCGGATCCTTGCGGCCGCTACCCTGCGCGGGTGCCTCGGGCCGCTGTCCGCCGGGGAGCGCCGCCCCGCCGCCGATCCGACGCCCGCCCGGCCGGTCGGGGACCGGGTGGACGGCCGGGTGGGGGCGGAGATGCCGCCGTGGGTTGGGCAGCGCCCCCGGGTGACGTTCGCCGAGGTGCCCTGCCGGTCCGAATCGGACGGGTCGACCACGACGTGGTGAAGGCGGGCCCGGCGGCCCGGGCGGCATCGACGCGGACGAGTCGGCCGATTACTGTGTTGCACGGTTTCCGCTACGCTGGGCGTTTGCGATCCCGCTTCGGAGGCCGGCATGAACGATCGGTCACGCCGCGACAACGTTCGGCTGTTCTGCAGGACTCTGGCGGTCGTCGCCACGCTGTTGCTCGCCGTCGGCGCGGGCTGTGACAGCCGGAAGACGTCGGATCTCCCGTCGGTGCAGGACAAGCTCCGGGAGTCGCACATCTACGGCCAGAGCAAGCTCAGAATCGGCGTGGCCAAGTTCGAGCCGTTGATGAGCGTGTTCGAAGACGGCGAGTTCGTGGGCTTCGACATCGAGATCGCCCGCTACATCGCGGCCTCGCTCGGGTACGCCGGCGACGACCGGATCGAGTTCGTCCAGCTCGCCACCGAGGACCGGATCCCCGCCCTACAGAGCGGACGGGTCGACATCGTGGTGTCGAGCTTCTCGATGACGGAGGAGCGCGAGAAGCTGGTGAGCTTCGCCGGGCCGTACTTCGTGACGACGCAGGAGGTGCTGATCCCGGTCAGGATGCGGGATCGGATCCGGACCATCGAGGACCTGCGCCGCCCCGAGCACCGGATCTGTGCCAGCGGCGGTTCGACGTCCGAGGCCGAGCTCGCGCGACACCGGATCGAGGTACGGGTCGTCAAGACCGTGGAGGACTGTGTGCGGGGCATCCGGGAAGGCCGGTACGACGCGGTGAGCTCGGACGAGACGATCCTCGCCGGGTTTCTCTCCCGGTACCCGACCGAGTTCCAGATCGTCGACATGCCGTTCGGCACCAGCGAACAACTCGGCATCGGAGTGTCGATCACCGACCCCGCGCTGCGGGACCTGATCTCCTTCTTCCTGTACAAGAGCTACCTGGCCGGCCGCAGCGGCCAGACCAGCCCGTGGCTCGCGGCGTACCACAAGACCCTGGGTCCGTGGCTGGGCGCGGACCGGGAGCAGCCGCCGCCGTTGCGGGTTCCGAACCTGGTCGACTTCGACGACAGGGCACCCCCCGCATGACCGCGGCCGGTGGCGGGACCACCCCTCCCCACGTGCTCTCCGAGCACGCCTCGGATGCTGCCGGCCGACCGGTCCGTGCGACGCCCGCGGCACCGGCGCAGAAGGGGTCCGCGGAGCCGGGGGCCCACGCCGACCCGGGCCGGTGGGCGGCGGACCAGTGGGAGCGCCGGTCGCGGGCGAGCCAGTCGTTCTGGACGCTGGTGGTCGGGGTACCGGCACTGTTCTCCGTGCTCAGGCTCGGTGTGGAGGCGGGCGGCGAGTTGCAGACCACGCTGCTGCTCGTCGCGAACGTGAATCCGGTCAACCTCGTCGCCGCCCTCGTGACCACGGCGGCCCGGTTGGTCTCGGCGGGCCTGGTGACGATCTTCGCCGTCGGTGCCACCCTGGCGGTCAGCAGCGACGCGGCGCCGACCCACCGGATCGGGCGTCGCCCACCGCTGTTCGCCCGCTGGCGGCGGATGACACCGGACTGGGTGGTGGTGGCCAGTTTCGGTCTGGCGCTCGCCACCTGGCCGATCCTCTACCTGCCGCTGCTGCTGCCGGCGGTCGCCGCCGCCTTCCAGATCAGTCCGGCCCGGTTCGAGGAGCGGCGGTATCTCCGCTGGCTGGGCACGCTCGTGGTGCTCGGGGCGTACGGCGTGCTGATGACTCCGACGCTGTGGTCCGCCTGGACGCAGCGGGAGATCTTCGCCGTACTGGTGATCACCGCACCGCCGCTGTTGGCGCTCCTGGTCGCCGGCCCGATCCCGGCGGCCGTGGCCCGGCCGGTGGCCGCGACGACGCAACTCGCGGTGCTCGTGACGCTCGGCTGGGCGGCGTTTCCGGTGATCACCACTCCGGTGCTGCCGTTGACCGTGACCACGGTTCGGACCGGGCACGGTGGCGTGACGGGCTCGGACAGCGGCGTCGACGCGACCGGGCCGGCGAGCGGTGCGGCCGAGACCGAGGACATCCGTGGCCATGTGATCACCACGGACGACGTGAGTGTGGTGATCCTGCAGGAGCGGGGTGGGGTACGGTATGTCCCGGTTGACCGGATCGAGGCGCAGGTGCTCTGCCCGACCGAGGACGAACTTCCCCGCTACCGGCTGTGGGTGTGGGGCTTCCACGTCGAGGATTCGCTGCTGGAGGGGCTGGGTCGGCGGGTACGGCCGGTCAACCGGGTGGACGCGGCCTGCCGGGCCGTCCCGAGCACGCCCTGATGGTCCGGGTGCGGCAGATCATGTCCCTTGTCCCACCCTTCGGGCGGTATGGGCGGGATCATGCCTTCCCTGTTACGGAGGATTTACCGAATATCCTGCCTCATTAGGCATTGATCTGCTTTGGGATGGCTAGTAGCTTGTGCCCTGCTTCGTGATGTGAATCCGACGGCCTTTCGAGGAAGCAGGTCAACGCGGCATGGACGACGACCCGGTGGAAGAGATCGTGGAGGTTCTCGACGAACTCGAGGACGCGTTGGAGGAGATCGGCATCGACGTCGAACTCGACGGCGACTGATCCCGGCGGGGGTGGCACGCCACGATCCGCTGTCGATCCAGGGCCGTGCCGGATCCGGCCGACCCGGCACGGCCGGGTCGGCCGGGAAGGACACCGCCAGACGGGTGAGGACGGGGCGAGGCCGGCGGCTCCGCGCCCGCCAAGACGACCGCCGACCGGCCCCACAGGCTCGGTCGGCGGTGTGACGAACGACGCGGGCGAGCGGTGGGTCAGACCCGGGCCCGCCGGGCCAGCCGCTCCGGGTCGAGGATGATGATGCTCTTGCCGTCCAGCCGCAGCCAGCCGCGCGAGGCGAAGTCGGCCAGCGCCTTGTTGACGGTCTCCCGGGAGGCGCCGACGAGCTGGGCGATCTCCTCCTGGGTGAGGTCGTGGGTCACCCGGAGCACCCCGCCGTCCCGGGTGCCGAACCGGCCCGCCATCTGGAGCAGGTTCTTCGCCACCCGGCCCGGCACGTCGGTGAAGATCAGGTCCGCCAGGCTGTCGTTGGTCCGGCGCAGCCGACGGGCGAGCACCCGCAGAAGCTGCTCGGCGATCTCCGGCCGGTTGTTCAGCCACGGCCGGAGTGCCTGCTTGCGCAGCCGGGCCAACCGGGTGTCGGTCACCGCGGTCGCGGTCGCCGTACGCGGACCCGGGTCGAAGAGGGACAGCTCGCCCACCATGTCCGACGGGCCCATCACGGCGATCAGGTTCTGCCGGCCGTCAGCGGCACGCCGGCCAACCTTGATCTTGCCGCTCAGCACAATATAGAGGCTGTCGCCCGGCTCGCCCTCGTTGAAGACGACCTCGCCCTTGCGGAACTCGACCGTCTCCATGTCCTTCGCGAGCGCCTCGGCAGCCTCCGGGTCCACACCCTGGAAGATCCCGCTGCGGGCCAGTACCTCGTCCATCGCGCACCTCCGCCTACGCGGGCCGTCGCCCCGGCCGAGTTCCCGGTCGGTGGTCCGCCGCGCGCCGCCAAGTCTAGGCGCATGTGAAGAGTAATCGGAGCAGCACCCCTGGAATCTTGATCTGCGACAGGCCCGGGCCGGCCGTACTGACCTGGGGCGACGTCCGGTTCCGCCCGGGCTGTGCCCGGGCGGGTGGCTCGGCCGGGCCGCCCGGGACGCGGCGACGGCGGCCCGGCCGGTCCCGTAGGGTCGGCCGGTGCGCTCCGAACCGGTGCTGACCACCCGCCACGAGGACGGGTGGGACATCCCGATCCTGGTCTGGCGGCTCGCGACCCCGGCGCTGGCGATCAGCTCGGGCCCGCTCGGCGGCGGACTCGGCGTACGGCACTGGGCACTGAACGCGACCGTGCCCATGTCGTACCGGCGCCCCGACCCGGACGTCCACCTGGCCGAGCTGGCCGACCGGCTCGACCTGCGCGGACCCGGCATCGGGCTGCTCACCGGCGTCGACGTGGCGGAGGTGGTGACCGCGACCGACGGCGGTGTCCGGGTCTGGGCCACGGTGGGGCTCGGCACGCCGATCTGGGCGGCCGTCCCGGCCGACGGCGACCCGGAGTCCACCCCGGCCCGGCCGGCGGTCGGCACGGTGAACATCGTCGCCCGGCTGCCGGTACGGCTCGGCGAGGCCGCCCTGGTCAACGCCGTGATGACGATCACCGAGGCGAAGGCTCAGGCGCTCCGGGAGTTGGGACTGCCCGCCACCGGCACCCCCACCGACGCGGTCGCCGTGCTCTGCCCACCCGACGGCCCGGCCGAGCCGTACGGCGGACCGCGGTCGCGGTGGGGCGCGCCGCTGGCGCGGGCGGCCCGCCAGGCGGTGTGGGTCGGCGGCTCGGCACCCTGCGTGCCCTGGTCCGACCGGCCGCCCCGGGCCGCCCGGCGGTGATCCGCCTCCCGCGTGCCACCGGTCGCCCGCCCGCCCGCACCATCCCGTGGCGGTCCGGTGCCGGTCCCGATCCGGCCGGTCGGGTCGGGCGGGCCGGAGCGGGCACCGAGGCCGGGGTCTGCCGGGTCGGGGGTCCGATTCCGCCCTGACGGCTGTCGCTCCGGTGGCCCGGCCCGGGTACTGTCTGCGGACGATGCAGGACAGCAATCCATCCATGCCAATGTCACGCCGCCCTCGGCGCTCCCGCCGGCAGGCCCCACTGGTGGTGCTCGCGGTACTGGCGGTACTGCTGGGCACCGGCGTGGCCGGTGTGGCGTTGGTCGACATGATGGGCGACGAACCGTCCGGGCCGGTGATCGTCGCGCCCGACCCGTCCGCCTCGGCAAAGCCCTCCGCGAGCGCCGAACCGGAACCGAAAGTCATCTCGATGTCGGCGACCGGGGACATCGTGCTGGGCAACGCCCCGCACCGGCTGCCCGCCAACGGCGGCAAGGGCTTCTTCGACTCGGTCAAGAAGGCACTCGCCGCCGACCTGGTCATGGGGAACCTCGAAGAGCCGCTGACCGACGACACCGGCACCTCCAAGTGCGGCGCGAACGCGACCCGCTGCTTCCAGTTCCGCGCGCCGCCGTCGTACGCCGCCCACCTCGCCGACGCCGGGTTCAAACTGCTGAACCAGGCGAACAACCACGGCTACGACTACGGCAAGGCCGGCTACGAGAACACCCAGAAGGCGCTGGAGAAGTACGACCTCAAGCACACCGGCGCGCCGGACCAGATCACCGTGGTCGACGTCGAGGGCGTCACCGTGGCGGTCGCCGGCTTCTCGTCGTACCCGTGGTCCAACAGCCTGACCGACATCGACGCGGCGAGGAGGGTCGTCGAGAAGGCGACGACGATGGCGGACCTGGTCGTCGTGCAGGTGCACATGGGGGCCGAGGGCTCCGACAGGACCCGGGTCCGACCCGGCACCGAGATGTTCCTCGGCGAGAACCGGGGCGACCCCATCGCGTTCTCACACGCCATGATCGATGCCGGTGCGGACCTGATCGTCGGCCACGGCCCACACGTGCTCCGCGGGATGGAGTTCTACAAGGGCCGACTGATCGCCTACAGCCTCGGCAACTTCGCCGGCGGCGGAAACACGCTCAGCAACAGCGGGCGACTCGGTTGGGGCGCCATCCTCAAGGTGTCGCTCAGGGCCGACGGGACCTGGGCCGGCGGGGAACTGATCTCCACCTACATGGACGGCGCGGGCAAGCCGACGGTCGACACCCAGAAACGGGCCCTGGGGCTGGTCCGGGAGCTGTCCAAGGCAGACTTCCCGAAGACCGGCGCGCGGCTCGCCGCCGACGGCACGATCTCGCCACCTCGTCAGGACACCTGACCGTGCCGGTAAACCGGGCCGGGTGACGCCCCGGGGCCCGGCGCGAACGGCGGCCGCGGCGCGGCGGCGTAGGCTGGCCGACGTGAGCACGACAGGCGATACCGTCGGCCCCGCGACCGCGGCGGCCGGAGCCGGCACCGCCCGGATCGGCGCCCGGCGGTCGCGGCGTACCGTCGAATCCGACCTCGGGCTGACGCGGCGGGCCCGGCGGATCGGGCGGCTGCTGGCCGAGACCCATCCGGACGCCCACTGCGAGCTCGACCATGACGGGCCGCTGCAGCTGGCGGTCGCCACCATCCTCTCCGCCCAGTGCACCGACCAGCGGGTCAACGAGGTCACGCCGAAGCTCTTCGCCCGGTACCCGACCGCCGCGGACTATGCCGGCGCGGACCGCGCCGAACTGGAGGAGATCATCCGGCCCACCGGATTCTTCCGGAACAAGGCGAACGCGCTGATCAGGCTCGGGCAGGACCTGGTGGAGCGGTACGACGGTCAGGTGCCGGGCCGGCTGGCCGACCTGGTGACCCTGCCGGGAATCGGGCGCAAGACCGCGAACGTGATCCTCGGCAACGCCTTCGGCGTCCCGGGGATCACCGTCGACACCCACTTCCAGCGGCTGGTCCGGCGCTGGGCCTGGACCACGGAGACCGACCCGGTCAAGATCGAGCACGCGGTCGGCGCCCTGTTCGAGCGACGTGACTGGACCATGCTGTCGCACCGGGTGATCTTCCACGGGCGGAGGGTCTGCCACGCGCGCAAGCCCGCCTGCGGCGCCTGCACCCTGGCGCGGTTCTGTCCCTCCTACGGGACCGGCCCCACCGACCCGGTCGCCGCGGCGAAGCTGCTCAAGGGTCCTCGGGCCCGGGAACTCGCGGCCCAGGCCGGGCTCGACCCCGACCTCGTGCCGGCGAAGGCCGTCGCCGCCGGCGACACGCCGTGAGCCGCCGACCCGGGTACCGTCGCCCGGCCCGCCGGCG
Organism: uncultured Micromonospora sp.; assembly: GCA_937951935.1. Classification (GTDB taxonomy): domain Bacteria; phylum Actinomycetota; class Actinomycetes; order Mycobacteriales; family Micromonosporaceae; genus Plantactinospora. The sequence goes on from CALGAM010000088.1 coordinate 7,402, forward strand.
GCCGAGACGGTCCCTGCTGCTCGGCGGCGCGCTCGTCACGACACTGCTGCTCACCACCGGCTGTTCGGGCGCCGACCCGTCGCCCCGGCGGTCCGCCCCGGCCACCCAGGGTGATGCGGTCACCACGTTCGCCGACTGCGCCACGCTGGCCGTGCCACCGAGTGCGCCGGGCCGGCCCCCCGCACCGAGCCAGACACCGGAACCGGACCGGACCGTCACGGCGGGGCGGACGACCGGGGCCACCCCGCCGGTACGCGCCCTGCCCGCGCTGTCCCTGCCCTGCCTGGTCGGCGACTCCGAGGTGCAGGTCGGGGAGCTGCGCGGGCCAGCGGTGATCAACCTCTGGGCCTCCTGGTGCCCACCGTGCCGCAGGGAGCTGCCCGCGTTCCAGCGTCTCTTCGCTCGGGCGGACGGCACGGTACGCGTGATCGGGGTGAACACCCGGGACGACCGGGCCGCGGCGCAGTCGATCGGCGCGGACCTCGGCCTCCGCTTTCCCAGCCTCTTCGACCCCGACCAGCGACTGCTGCGCCACGCCCCGCGCCCGCTCCTGCCGGTCACCTTCTTCGTCGACGAGCAGGGCCGGATCCGACACCAGGACCAGACGGGCGCGTTGGACGACGCGGAACTCGCCCGCCTGGTCCGCCAGCATCTGGGGGTGACGGTGCCGTCGTGACCGAACGCCAACTCCCACCCTGGTGCGAGCCCCTGCTCACCCGGGTCCGGTCGGCTCGGGCCGAGGACTTCACCCGGCTGCGCACCCCGGCCAGTGGCGGGCGGCCCAGCGCCGTCCTCGTCCTGCTCGGCGAGGACCCGGCGCACGGGCCGGACGTGTTGCTCCTGCAGCGGGCCGCCACGCTCCGGACCCACGCCGGGCAGCCCGCCTTCCCCGGCGGGGCCAGCGACCCGGGCGACGCGGACGCGGCGGCGACCGCGCTGCGCGAGGCGTACGAGGAGGTCGGGCTCGACCGCGGCAGTGTCACCGTCCTGGCCGAGCTGCCCCGGCTGTGGATCCCGGTCAGCAACTTCGTGGTCACCCCGGTGCTCGCCTGGTGGCACCGGCCCCACCCGGTGCATCCCCGGGAACCCGCCGAGGTGGCGCACGTGGCCCGGCTGCCCGTCGCCGAACTGGCCGAGCCGGCCAACCGTGTCCGGGTACGCCACCCCAGCGGCTGGGTCGGCCCCGCCTTCCAGGTGCGCGGCATGCTGGTCTGGGGGTTCACCGCCGGGGTGCTCGCCACCCTGCTCGACATGGCGGGGTGGGCCCGGCCCTGGCCGCAGGACCGGGTGCTGAACCTGCCGCCGACGGGTACGGCGGCCCCGGCGACCGGATCGGGCGCGCCCATCGGTCCTCACGCCGCCGGGCAGCGGTAGCGAGGCGACGGATCGGTCTACGCCGCACGGCGGGCTGGATTCTCAGGTCCGCCCCGTACCCTGAACAGGTGTCGGTGGTGGATGTCGTCCTGGTCCTGCTCATGCTGCTGTTCGCGATCAGCGGGTACCGGCAGGGCTTCCTCGTCGGCTTGCTCTCCTTCACCGGCTTCTCCGGAGGCGCGCTGATCGGGCTGCAGGTCGCCCCGCTCGTCGCCGAGCAGGTCTCCAACGGCGCGACCCGGGTGGTGATCGCGCTGGTCGCGGTCTTCGGACTGGCGGTGCTGGGGCAGGCCGCCGCCGGCTGGCTCGGCTCGCATCTGCGACACGCGATCAGCAGCAGGACCGGCCGGACCCTGGACGACATCGGCGGCGCGATCGTCTCACTGCTCGCCGTGCTGCTGGTGGCCTGGCTGGTCGCGGTTCCCCTGGCCTCCTCCTCGCTGCCCTGGCTGAACAGCGCCGTACGCAACAGCGTCGTGCTGAACGTGGTGGACCGCAGCCTGCCGTCACAGGCGCAGGCCCTGTCCCGGGCGCTGCGGGACGCGATCGACACCAACGGCTTCCCGGAGGTCTTCGGCGGGCTCACCCCGACCCGGTCCCGCCAGGTGGCGTCACCCGACCCGGCGCTGGCCGGGTCGCAGGTGGTCGTCAACGGCCGGCGGTCCGTGGTCAAGGTGCTGGGCAACGCCCCCAGCTGCTCGCGGCGGATCGAGGGCTCCGGTTTCGTCTACGCCGACCAGCGGGTGATGACCAACGCGCACGTGGTCGCCGGCACCCGGAGCGTCTCGATCGAGGTGAACGGCAGCCGGCACAGCGCCCGGGTGGTCGTCTACGACCCGGACCGGGACCTCGCCGTGCTCTACGTACCCGGGCTGTCGGCACCGGCCATGCCGTTCGCGACCCGGCAGGCGGCGATCGAGGACGACGCCGTCGTGCTCGGGTACCCGTTGGACGGTCCGTACAACGCGCAACCCGCCCGGATCCGTGACGTGGGCGAGATTCCGGGCCCGAACATCTACGAGTCGGGACGGGTCGTTCGGGAGATCTACACGATCCGCGGTCTGGTCCGCAGCGGGAACTCCGGCGGGCCGCTGGTGGCCCCGGACGGCACCGTGCTCGGCGTGATATTCGCGGCGGCGGCCGACGACCGTAACACCGGGTTCGCGGTGACCGCCAACGAGGCCCGGTCCACGGCGGTGGCCGGCCTGGGCCGTACCCGGTCGATCAGCACCGGCGCCTGCACCTGAGCCGGTGTCCGTCCGCCGCGCCGTTCGCGTGGCGCCCCTTCGATCCGCGTGCCCGTCGCCGCGGTCAGCCGGTCCGGCGCCGTCGGCGGACGAACGGGCGGACCGTGACGGCGGCGCCGAGCACGGCCAGGATCACCAGGGCGCCGCTGCCGACCAGTCCGCCCGGCATGCCCGGGTTCCGGTCGCCGGCCGGCTCGGCCGCCCAGGTACCCGAGCGACCGGAGGCGGCGGCGCCGATCTGGTCACGTTCGTCGTCCGCCGGCTCGTCGGACGACTCGTGGCCCGGCGCGGCGCCGAAACCGGCGACGCCCGGCGGCGCGGCGTCGTCGTCGAGCGGATTGCGCTCGACGGCCGAGACCTGGCCCCTGAGGGCGGCGACCGGGTCGACGACGCCGAAGCCGTACAGGTCGTCCCGGCCGGGGGCCCCGACGTCCCGGGCGGTGCTGATCAACCGGTTCACCACGTCGGCGGCGGACATGTCGGGCCAGTGCGACCGCACCAGGGCGGCGGCGGCGGCCACCAGCGGTGCGGCGAAGCTCGTCCCCTGGACCCGCCAGAACCCACCGCCGGGTCGCGCCCCCGTCAGGCCGGTCGCCGGAGCCGCGAGTACGGTCTCCGGGCCGGTGATCGCACCGGACCAGAGGGTGTCACTCTGCCGTTCCAGCCCGGTCACGGCGACCACTCCCGGCTCCCGCGCCGGGTACCAGACGTCGCTGCCGGACGACGCGCTGATGTTGCCGGTACAGGCGACCACCACCACGTCCCGGGCGAAGGCGTAGTCGAGCGCGGCGGCCAGCGCGGGGCTCTTCCCGACGCCGCCGAGGGACAGGTTGACGACCTGTGCACCGTTGTCGACCGCCCACCGGACGCCCCTCGCGACGATCAGGGCGTCGTCGTAGCGGTTCTCCTCATCGAGGACCCGTACCGGCAGGATCTTGGCCTTGGGGGCGAGCCCGACGACACCGCGGGTGTCGTCACCACGGCCGGCGATCAGTCCGGCCACCGTGGTGCCGTGTCCCACCGGGTCCGTCCGGCCGTCACCCGTTCCGGCGACCAGGTCGATGCCGGGCAGGACCTGCCCGGCGAGGTCGGGGTGACCGGCGTCGACACCGGAGTCGACGACCGCGACCGTCACCCCCTCGCCCGTCGACACCCGCCAGGCGTCCCTGGCGTGGAACAGGTCCAGCTGCCACTGCTCGTCGCGGATGGCGTCGGTCGGGATGGGCAACCCCACGAGGTACGTCGCCGGCACGGCGGCGGGCCCGGGCGCGGCGGCGGCAGTCGGAACCGGGCAGACCAGCGACGTGACGACCCCGGCGATGGCGAGCACCGCCGACCCGGTGATCCGGGCGACGGCACGTCGGTCTCGATGCGACAGCCTGGTCACAGCCTCGCCATTTCACCACGGGGGACACATGATGCACGGAGATTACCCCGTTTCACCCCCGTGGCGGGCGAAACCCCGCCGACGCGAAGGCACGAACCGCCCACCCTCTCCCGTGGCGGGAGGCCGGTGCGGCTCACGTGGGTGGCAGGTACGCGAGCTGCACCAGGCGTACGCCCTCCTTCCGGGTGACCAGCCGACCGCGGCCAGGAGGCATCGGCGACGGCCGGACCCCCTGGATCAGCGCACCCTCGTCCTTGTTGCCGGACATCACCAGGCCGGGCGAGTCGAGCTCCCGGAGCCGCTGGATGATCGGCTCGTAGAGCGCACGGGACGCCCCACCCGAGCGTCGGGTGATCACCAGGTGCAACCCGACGTCCCGGGCCTGTGGGAGGTACTCGGCCAGCGGCAGCAGCGGGTTGTTCGGACCGGTGGCGACCAGGTCGTAGTCGTCGACCAGCACGAACAGCTCTGGCCCCTGCCACCACGAGCGGTCCCGCAACTGCTGTGGGGTGACGTCCGGCCCGGGCAGCCGGCGCTGCATGTAGCCGGCGACGGACTCGATCAGCTCGGCCGTGCCGGCGGCGGCGGTGCCGTACCCGATCAGGTGGTCGGTCTGGATCGCACCCAGCAGGCTGCGCCGGTAGTCGACCAGGATCACCCGAACCTGCTCGGGTGCGAACCGGTTGGTGATCGAGGTGGCCAGCGCCCGCAGGAAGGACGACTTGCCGCATTCCGCGTCGCCGAAGAGCAGGAAGTGCGGCTCCGTGGCGAAGTCGACCACCACCGGCTGCAGGTCGGTCTCGGCGATACCGATCGGGATCCGCAGCCCGGAGGTCCCGGACATGTCCAGGTCGCTGTAGTTCAGCACCGGCGGGAGCAGCCGGACCCGCGGCGCCCGGGCGCCACTCCAGTTGCTGGCGACCGCCTTCACCAGCGCCGGCGTCTGCCCGCCGAGGCTGGACAGCTCCGGCAGCGCGGTGAGGAAGTGCAACTGCTCGGCGGTGATGCCGCGACCCGGGACCTGCGGCACGTTCGCCGCCGCCTTACGGCCGATCATCGAGTCGGTCGGGTCACCGAGGCGCAGCTCCAGCCGGGAACCGAAGAGGTCCCGGATCGCCGGCCGGAAGTCCATCCAGCGGGGTGCCGTGGCGACCACGTGCAGGCCGTACGACAGGCCCCGGGTGGCGAGGTCGGTGATCGGCCCCTCCAGGTCCTCGTACTCGCCCCGCAGGGTCGGCCAACCGTCGACGACCAGGAAGACGTCGCCGAACGGGTCCGCACCGACCCCCACCCCGCCGGCGGAGGCACGCCGCTTGCGGTACGCCGCCATCGACTCGATACCCAGCTCGGCGAAGCGCTGCTCACGAGTGGCGAGCAGGGTGGTCATCTCACCGACGGTACGCCGCACCGCCGCGCTGTCCATCCGGCCGGCCACACCGCCGACGTGCGGCAGGTCGCGCAGTGTGCCGAGCGAGCCACCACCGAAGTCGAGGCAGTAGATCTGGACCTCGGCCGGGGTGTGGGTCAGCGCCAGACCGCAGATCAGGGTCCGCAGCAGGGTCGACTTGCCGGACTGCGGGCCGCCGACCACGGCGACGTGCCCGGCGCTGCCCTCCAGCGACAGCCAGAGCAGGTCGCGGCGCTGCTCGAAGGGCTTGTCGACCAGCGCCACCGGTACCTGGAGGGCGCCGTGCAGCTCGGGGTTGCTGAAGGTGAGTCCGCGGGCCGGGTCGGTGACCACCGAACCGAGGATCTCGTCGAGCGCCGGTGCCTGCGACAGCGGCGGCAGCCAGACCTGGTGGGCCGGCGGTCCCTGGCCGACCAGCCGGTTGACGATGACGTCGAGCAGGGTCGGCGCGGTGGGGTCCTCCTTGGCCGGCTGCGGCTTCTCCGGCACCACCGGCTTGGGCACCGGCACGTAGTGGGTCGAGTACGGCAGCAGCTTCGGCCCGGTGTGGCCCTGGGCGCCGGGCCCGCTGCCGCTGGCCTTGCGGTAGGGGCCGGAGACGTACGCCGCCTTGAACCGCTGCAGCGGCTCGGTGCCGTACTTCAGGTAGCCGTGGCCCGGCGCGCGGGGAAGCTCGTACGCGTCCGGAACGCCCAGCACCGCGCGGGACTCCAGGGCCGAGAAGGTCCGCAGACCGATCCGGTACGACAGGTGGGTGTCCAGGCCGCGCAGCCGACCCTCCTCCAGGCGCTGCGAGGCGAGCAGCAGGTGCACCCCGAGCGACCGACCGACCCGACCGATCTGCACGAAGAGGTCGATGAAGTCGGGCTTGGCGGTGAGCAGCTCGGAGAACTCGTCGCAGATGATCAGGAGCGAGGGCAGCGGGGCGAGCGCGGCACCGCCGGCCCGTGCCTGCTCGTACTCGATGATGTTGGGGTAGTTGCCGGCCTTGCGCAGCAGCTCCTGTCGCCGGTTCAGCTCACCGCTGATCGCGTCGACCATCCGGTCGACCAGGGGGAGCTCGTCGGCCAGGTTGGTGATGACCGCGGCGGTGTGCGGCAGCCGGTCCAGCGAGGCGAAGGTCGCACCACCCTTGAAGTCGACCAGGACGAAGTTGAGCACCTCGGAGGAGTGGGTGGTGGCAAGGCCGAGGACGAGGGTGCGGAGCAGCTCGGACTTACCGGAACCGGTGGCACCGATCAGCAGGCCGTGCGGACCCATACCGTCCAGTGAGGACTCTTTCAGGTCGAGCTCGATCGCACCGCCGTCGGCGCCGATACCGATCGGCACCCGCAGCTTGTCGCGGTTGGGGCGCGGCGCCCACGCCTGGGCGACGCTGAAGGTCTCCGGATCACCGATGCCGAGCAGGTCGCCGAGGGTCATCTCGGTGGTGAGCGGGGCGTCGGAGGATGCCTTCGAGGCGGCGGCGAGCCGCAGCGGCGCGAGCCGCCGGGCGACCGCCTCGGCCTCCTCGACGCTCAGCCGGTCCGGGATGCCGACCTCGGCCTGACCGTCCATCGAGTAGGTGTACAGCCGCCCGTCGGCGATCTCGAGGACCAGCATCGTGCGGTCCAGCAGCCGGGGCGGCGGGCTGTCCAGGTCGATGATGGTGACCGCGTCGATACCGCTGTCGCCGCCGAGATAGCTGGCACCGTTCAGGTCGCCGCCGTCGAGGATGATGACGACGTGCGGGCCGTCGGTCGCCGGGCCGGACAGACTGAACCGGGACCGGTTGCCGACCACGTCGTCGATGAGTTTCTCCAGCTCCACCCCGGAACTGGCGACGAGACGGACCGGACCGAGCGCGTCGACCTCGGTGGGGTGGTGGGCATGTGGCAGCCACTTGACCCACTCCCAGCGGGCGCGTCGCTCCGGGCCGGCGCAGACCGCGATCAGCAGTTCCTCGGGAGCGTGGAAGACCGACAGTTGGGCGAGCATCGCGCGGACCAGCGCCTGGGCGTCGCCGCCGGCCGGGTCACCGGACTGGTCGCGACCGCCCGGGGCGGTGCGGATGAAGACCCGGGCGAAGCCGCGCATGGAGAGCGCCACCGGCAGGTCCGGCACCACCGAGTACGCGTCGAGGAACCGGCGCAGCGCGCCGGCGGTCATCGGCTCCAGGTCCTCCAGCGGCCGGGTCACCGGGGGCACCAGCGGGGTGGCGAGGGTCTGCGGGCCCACCGCGACGCGGACCACGCCGAAGTCGCCGTCGCCGGGCCGGCGTTCCCAGACCCGGTAACTGCCCACGGTGGACCAGAGCTGGGCCGGGTCGGGGTGCCGGTAGAACAGGCCCTCGCGCTGCTTGGCGGCGGTCTCCCGGACCCGGCGGCGCAGGGTCGCCAGGTGCCGCAGGTACTCGCGGCGGGCCGCCATCATCTCCGACTTCTTCGGCGAGCCCGCGGCGCTGCCCCACGACGACGCCACCATGGCGAGTGTGGAGATGCCGAACATCGCGCCGACGACGTACGAGTAGGTGCCGCCGCCGCGGCCGAACATCATCGCCATCGCGACGGAGCCGCCGAGCATCGGCAGCACCATCATCATCTGCTGCCAGCGGCCGCCGGTGGTCTGGGGGATCTCCGGCGGGGCCTCCACCACCAGTTCGCCCGTCGGGATCTCCGGAGCGGGACGCCGCGGAGGGCGCTTGATGACGACCGTGGTCATCGCGCACCTCCGCCGAGCCGACCTGCGGTGTCGTGCCGTGACCGATCGCGCGTCCGGGGCACCGTGCCGCGCCGTCGGGCGCGTACGGCGTCACCCGGCCGCGGGCTCCCCGTGTCCATGTGAGACCTCCCCTGGGCCCGCGCCGATGGAGTCGACGTTCCGGTGCGGGCGGGCGAAGCGACGGTGTTTCGTCGCGGATGTCCTCGTGCTCGGTCGGACGAGCGAGCACCATCCTAGGTAAAGTGCGGTCGTCCGCGCAGCCATGGGTTGCCCCCTCTATGGAGGACTGTCGATGAGTACCGGGCTCGCCCGCGTCACGATCAGCGCACCGCAACGACGGGTCGACGTCGCGTTGCCCGAACATCTGCCGCTGGCAGAGCTGCTGCCCGAGGTGCTCCGGCACGCGGGGGAGGGCCTCGCCGACGACGGCGAGAAACACGGTGGCTGGCTGCTGCGCCGGACCGACGGCGAGCCGCTCTCCCCGGGCAAGGCCCTGCTGCCGCAGGGGGTGCGCGACGGCGACATCCTGCACCTCGTGCCGGCCCGTGCACAGTGGCCGGAACTGGAGTACGACGACGTCGTCGAGGCGATCGCCGACGGCGCACGACGCCGGGGCAGTGCCTGGGCGGGCCGGAACACCCGGATCGCCACCCTGAGCGCCGCGGGCGGCCTGCTCGCCGTCGGGCTGTTCACCGTGATCGCCGGCGCTCCCGGGTGGGAGCTCGGCGCCTTCGTGGCGCTCGGCGCCGCCGTCCTGCTCATGCTCGGCGCGGTGATCGCCTCGCGGGCGTACGGCGACGCGGTCGCCGGCGGCGCCCTCGGCGCGTACGCGATGCCCTTCGCCTTCTTCGGCGGCGCCCTGCTGGTCACCTCCGGCGACCCGGTCGGTGTCCTCGCACCGCTGCGCTGGCTCGGTGCCCCGGAGGCGCTGGCCGGCTCGGTGGCCCTGCTGCTGAGCGCCGTGCTGGGGATGGTCGGGGTGGCGTCCGGCCTACGGGTCTTCGCCGCCGGTGTCTCGGTCGGCCTGCTCGGCGCGCTGACCGCGCTGCTCGGCTTCGTGCTTCCGGCCGGGGGTGCGGCCGCGATCCTGATGGCGGCGCTCGTCTGCGCCATCGGCCTGCTGCCGCTGCTGGCGATCCGGTTCGGCAAGCTGCCGATGCCGCCGATCACGCTTCCGACCGGCGCGGAGGCCGCCGAGGGGTTCCGGGCGGCCAGTCCTGGCAACCAGAGCGGGGTGAGGGAACGGCCCGACCGGGCGCGGGTCTTCGCGGCGGTCGCCCGGACCGAGGAGATGCTCACCGGCATGCTGGTCGGGCACGCGGTACTGGCGGTGACGGCCGCGTTGCTGCTGGTCGTCTCGGGCGGCTTCGCCGGCCGCCTGATGGTCGCGGTCTCCGCCGTCGCCCTCCTGCTGCGCTCCCGGCTCTTCGTCACGATCCGGCAGCGGGTCCCGCTGGTGGTCGCCGGGGTGGTCTCCGCGGTGGTGCTCGGGATCGCGCTGCTGCTGCGGCTCGACGAGACCGGCCTGCTCCTGCTCGCCGCCGGAGGTCTGGTCGCGGCGCTGGTCGTGGTCGCGGCCGGGGCGACGTACTCGAAGCGGGAGCCGGGGCCGTACCTGGGACGGGCCGCCGACATCCTCGACACCCTGATGGTGGTCGCGGTGGTGCCGGTCGCCTGCGCGGTACTGGGTCTGTACGGCCGGGCCCGCGGCCTGGTCGGCTGACGCGGCCAGCCGTTCGTACCGCTCGCGGCCAGGGACGAAACCGGCCGGCGCACCCTCTCGGGTGTGCCGGCCGTTCGGGCGTCCTGTTGGCTCAGTGTGCCGTCTTGCCCCGTTCGAGACTCTCCTGGTACCGGCGGAACGAGGTGCGGATCTCCGCCTCGGCCTCGACGCGTCCCACCCAGGTGGCACCCTCGACCGACTTGCCCGGCTCAAGATCCTTGTACACCTCGAAGAAGTGCTGGATTTCCAGCCGGTCGAACTCGCCGAGGTGGTGGATGTCCCGGAGGTGCTCCTGACGCGGGTCCTCGTACGGCACGCAGAGGACCTTGTCGTCACCGCCCTTCTCGTCCTTCATCCGGAACATGCCGATGGTCCGGCAGCGGATGAGGCAGCCTGGAAACGTGGGTTCGGGGACCAGCACCAGAGCGTCGAGAGGATCACCGTCCTCGCCCAGCGTGCCCTCGATGAAGCCGTAGTCCGCGGGGTACTGCGTCGAGGTGAAGAGCGTTCGGTCCAGCCGGATTCGGCCGGTCGCGTGGTCGACCTCGTACTTGTTGCGGTGACCCTTGGGGATCTCAACCGTGACGTCGAAATCCATCTCGCACGCTCCCTCGTTTGCCGGCGCTGGCCAACGGAACCACAACGGCACTCACCGGCGCGGGTGATCTGGCGAATTCGCCGTCCGCGGCGGCGGCCGTGCGGTGTTCGGACCAAAGTAGTGTCACCTAGTCGTGTCACGACGGGGAGGAGGGGCCGGTGGGGAGTGAAGATTCACACTCGGGCATGACTGACGACGATCCGGCGAAGCCGCCGGCGCGGGATCGTGCGGTGACCTCCGAAGCTGACGATTCACAAACCCAACCGGCGGCCACCTCGGATGCCGA
>CALGAM010000089.1 GCA_937951935.1 uncultured Micromonospora sp.
GTCACCAAGGAGGGCCGGGGCATCGTCATGCGGGTTCCGCTGGAGGGTGGTGGCCGGCTCGTCGTCGAGATGACTCCCGACGAGGCCAACGCGCTCGGTGACGCGCTGAAGGCTGCCGCCGGCTGAGCGAACGACAACCCCTCCGGGCGGCGTGAGGCGCCCGGAGAAGTTCGTCGACCCTGGGCCACCGGCACCGCCGGTGGCCCAGGGTCGTGATGCCGGCCAGGCGCGCGGCGCCGCGTCCCGCCGGTTCGGTCCACGCACGATGATCTGGGGGTGGCGGGCGCCGTGTTGTCGATCCGTCTGGTCGTTGATGCCGTCGAGGGCGATGCCCTGGCCCTGCCGGTCCGGCGCTCCGAGGAGCCGGAACCGGCGGTGGAGGCGGATCTGTACGCGCCGACCGCGACGAGCCTGCCGTCCGACCTGACCGCCGAGGCGGCGGCGCTGTTGCCGTACCTCGAACACCCCGGCGACGCCGGCAGCGTGCACCGGTCGATCCGGCCGGGGCGCACCCCCGACCGGCTCCTGCTGGTCGGGGTGGGAACCGGCGACGAGGCCGGGTGGCGGGCGGCCGGGGCCGGCCTGGCCCGGGCCGCCGGCCGTGAGAGCTCGGTCACGTTCGTCCTGCCGGCGGGGGTCGGCCCGGAGGCGGTGCGTGGGCTCGCCGAGGGGCTGTGGCTGGCGTCGTACCGGTATCGGCTGCCGGGGGACGGCGGCGGTACCGGCGTCGCCGGTACGTCCGGTGGCGCGACGGCCGGTGCCGGCGGTGGCTCCGACGACCCGCCGGCGCTCACCGAGGTCGTCCTCGTGGTCTCCGACCCGGAGCCCTACCGGGCCGCGCTCGCCACCGCCCGGGCGGTCGCCGAGTGGACCTGCTTCGCCCGTGACCTCACCAACACCCCCTCGTCGGTGAAGAGCCCCGCCTGGTTCGCCGAGCAGGTGGCGGCGGCCGCCGCCGGGCGGCCGGGGCTGACGATCGACGTCCGCGAGCCCGAGTGGCTCGTCGCGGAAGGCTTCGGCGGGATCCTCGCCGTGGGCGGCGGTTCGGCCCGCCCACCCCGGCTGGTCGAGCTGCGCTGGCAGCCGACGGAGGCGAGACGGCACGTCGTCCTGGTGGGCAAGGGCATCACCTTCGACACCGGCGGCATCGTGATCAAGCCCCGCGAGGGGATGAAGCTGATGCGCAAGGACATGGGGGGCGCCGCCGCGGTGGTGGCGGCCACCCTGGGAGCCGCCGCGCTGAACCTCCCGATCCGGGTGACCGCGCTCGCCCCGCTGGCGGAGAACATGCCCAGCGGCTCGGCGTACCGGCCCGGGGACGTGATCCGGCACTACGGCGGAACCACCAGCGAGAGCACCAACACCGACGCCGAGGGCCGGCTGGTGCTGGCGGACGCGATGGCGTACGCCGTCGACCGGCTGGAGCCCGACGTCCTCGTCGACCTGGCCACCCTCACCGGAGCGAACGCGGTCGCGCTCGGCAAGCGTACGGCGGCGCTGTACAGCGAGAACGACGAGTTGGCGGCGGCGGTGCTGAGCGCGGCCGAGGCCGCCGGCGAGCGGGCCTGGCGGATGCCGCTGCCGGCGGACTACGCGGAGTACCTGGGCAGCGAGATAGCCGATCTGTACAGCGCGCCCAACCAGGGCGCCGGCTCGGTGGTCGCCGCCCTCTACCTGCGCGAGTTCACCGGGAAGCTGCGCGACCACTGGGTACACCTGGACATGTCGGCACCGTCCTGGGCCGACGGTCACGACGGCGAGCTGGTCAAGGGTGCCACCGGCTGGGGCGTACGCACCCTGCTGCGCTGGCTTGCCGGTCAGGCCGCCTGACCGGGCCGGCGCCGGCCCGCCCCGCCGTCCTGACCGGACGGTCCGGCGGGTGCGCCCGCGTCCTCAGCGCTTCACCGCGACCAGCAGGCCCTCCCCGGTGGGCAGCAGCGCCGGGGTCCACTCCTCGGACTCCCGGATCGCCTTGACGACCTCCCGGACGGTGACCGTCTCCACGTCCCGGGCCGCGGGGTCGCCGATCCGGCCGGAGGCCAGCGCCCCGTGGAGCGCCAGCATGCCGCCCGGCCGCAGCAGCCGCAGCGCGGCATCGACACAGGCGCTGTACTCGGCCACCTCGGAGTCCACGAAGATCAGGTCGTAGGCGCCGTCGGCGAGCCGGGGCAGGACGTCCAGCGCCCGGCCGCTGATGATCCGGGTACGGCCCGACGGGAAGCCCGCCTCCTGGAAGATCCGACGGGCGATCCTCTGGTGTTCGGCCTCCACGTCGATCGTGGTCAGGATGCCGTCGGGGCGCATCCCCCGCAGCAGCCAGAGGCCGCTCACCCCGGTACCGGTGCCGATCTCCACCACCGCTCGGGCACCGCCGGCGGCGGCCAGGAACCGCAGTGTCGCGCCGACGCCTGGGGTGACCGCGTCGACTCCGACCTCGGTGGCGAGGCTGCGCGCGGTCCGCAGGACGAGGTCCTCGGCGACGTACGCCTCGACGAACTGGAGTGCCTGGGGGGTCGTCGTGCTGACTGACCGGGCGACCGTGGCGATGGGGCACCTCCGGGCGGCTGTGGGTGGGCGTCGGCGCGCGGACGGCAGCAGGTGCGGGAAACACGGGGGTGCGGCGGCCGCGGCAACGGGCCGGTGGGAATCGGTTGCGAGTATGAGCCTAAGAGGTGCCGACACGTGATCGGCAGGGGCGGGTCGGCGGTGGCCCCGGGGAGAAGCGGCGACCGGCATTCAGCCATCCGTGCGATGCTGGATGCGGAACCCGGACGCCGCGGCCGGAAGCGGTCGCCCGTCGCCTCAGCGACGCTCGGACCGGGACGTACTGGGAGGCATCGAACGTGACGGACGGCTGGAACTGGCGCCAGCCCGAGGGGAGCGCGACGCCGCGGCGGAATCCGGCGTCGGGCCCGACGACCGCGAGGGTGGGTCCGGTCGGCGTCCCGGGACCGACGTCGCCCTGGTGGTCGGACGCACTGCACGACCCCTGGCGGGACCCGAGGACGCCGACGGCGGTGGTCGTGCAGGTTCCGGCGACCGGTGTCGGCGAGCCCGAGCCGGTCAGCGAGCTGGACACCGGACGGCGGCGCGGACTCGGACCGTTCATCCTCGTGTCGTTGGTGACCGCGCTGCTGGCCGGCGCACTCGGCGGTGCCCTCGGGTACGCGTTCGCGGTCCGCGGCGGCGGAGCCGGCACGACCACGCTGGGCTCGACCAGCGCGACCCCTCCGGCGACGGCGCAGCGACCGCCCGACTCGTTGGCCGGGGTGGCCGAGCGGGTGTTGCCGAGCGTCGTCACGGTACGGGTCAGCGGAAGCCGCGGGAGCGGTCTCGGGTCCGGCTTCGTGGTGACGGAGGACGGCTACGTCGTCACCAACGACCACGTGATCGGGGTCGGCACCACGTCCGCGACCGTGGTCTTCAACGACGGCTCCACCGCCCCGGCGCAGGTGGTCGGCAAGGACCCCGAGTCGGACATCGCGGTCATCAAGGTGGCCCGGACCGGCCTGAAGCCGGTCGAGTTCGGCGACTCCGACGCGGTCGCCGTCGGCGACCCGGTGCTCGCCTTCGGCACGCCGCTGTCGTTGGCGAACACGGTCACCGCAGGCATCATCAGCGCCCTGGACCGGACGTTCCGTAACGGAGACCCGGGTGGGCAGGTGCGCTACTACGCGGCCATCCAGACCGACGCGGCGGTGAACCGGGGCAACTCCGGCGGGCCGCTGGTCGACGGCGCCGGCCGGGTGATCGGGGTCAACTCCGTGATCCAGACCCCGGCCGCCAACGAGGAGACCGCCGGCAACGTGGGCCTGGCCTTCGCCATCCCGATCAACCAGGCCAAGCGGCTGGCCCAGGAGATCATCGACACCGGCAGGGCCCGGCGGACGGTGATCGGCGCGCAGGTCGGCGGCACCCGACAGGACGGCACCGGCGGCGTGCGGATCTCCTCCGTCGACCCGGCCGGTCCGGCCGCCGAGGCGGGGCTGCGGGCTGGCGACGTGGTGCTGAGGCTCGACGGGAAGCTGCTGGAGGACCCGGCCGACCTGATCGCCCTGGTCCGCAAGCACGCGCCCGGCTCGGTGGTCAGCGTCGAGTACCGGCGCGGATCGGAGACCCGGACGGTGTCGGTGACCCTCGCCGCGGACGCCAAGTAGCCGGCGCCGGACCGCCGCCGCCCGTGCCGGCGGACGCCCGAGGGTCGCCGGTGGGCGGGTGACCGCCGGCACCCTCCCGCCGGGCGCGCCACCGTGCGTACTCTTGCCTGGTCGGCACGAGGAGGCGTACGTGTTCGAGAACCTGAGCTGGTGGGAGATCGGTGCGCTGGTGCTGGTCGCCCTGCTGATCTTTGGCGACCGGTTGCCGAACGTCATCAGTGACGGGCTCCGGATGCTGCGCAACCTGCGGAGGATGGCCCAGAACGCCACCGGCGACCTCAGTCGGGAGCTGGGCACCGACATCAGGCTGGAGGACCTGCACCCGAAGGCGTTGATCCGCAAGCACCTGCTCAGCGAGGAGGACGAGGCGGCGATCCGCAAGCCGTTGCAGGGCGTCTACGACAGGCTGCGTGCGGACCTGACCGACGTCCAACGCGACCTGAAGGACGTCGCCGCGGCGGCTGACCTCCGCTCGCCGGGCGGCGCGGCACAGGTCGGCTCGACGGGCGGGACCAGCCCGACGACCAGCCCCACCCCGGCGGCCGGTACGGGCGCCAGCCCGGCCCCGCCGCAACGCCGGTACGACGTCGACGCCACCTGAGCGGGCGTCGCGCACCGCCGGGGCCGGCGTCGGCGCGGCCGGGTCAGCGGCCGGCCGGGCGAAGGCCGAGCGGCTTGCCGACCAGCGACTCGCGCCGGACCGCGAGCCGGTCGGCGATCGCGGTCAGCGCCCGCGCGGCCGACGACTCGGGCTGGGCCAGGACGACCGGGGTGCCGGCGTCGCCGGCCTCCCGGACCCGGACGTCGAGCGGGATCTGCCCGAGCAGCGGCACCTGGGCGCCGATGATCCGGGTCAGCGACTCGGCCACGGCCGCGCCTCCGCCGGAGCCGAAGACCTCCATCCGGGAGCCGTCCGGCAGGTCCAGCCAGGACATGTTCTCCACGACCCCGACGAGGCGCTGGTGGGTCTGCAGGGCGATCGCCCCGGCGCGCTCGGCCACCTCGGCCGCCGCGGTCTGCGGGGTGGTCACGACCAGGATCTCCGCGCTGGGCAGCAGCTGGGCCACGGAGATGGCCACGTCACCGGTGCCCGGCGGCAGGTCCAGCAGGAGCACGTCCAGGTCGCCCCAGTAGACGTCGGCGAGGAACTGCTGCAACGCCCGGTGCAGCATCGGACCCCGCCACACCACCGCGGCGTTGCCCTCGGTGAACATGCCGATGGAGATCACCTTTACCCCGTGCGCCTGGGGCGGCATGATCATGTCCTCGACCCGGGTCGGCCGGCCGTCAGCGCCGAGCATCCGGGGTACGGAGTGGCCGTAGATGTCCGCGTCGACGACCCCGACCGAGAGGCCCTTCGCCGCCAGCGCCGCCGCCAGGTTGACCGTGACGCTGGACTTGCCGACGCCGCCCTTGCCGCTGGCGACGGCGTAGACCCGGGTCCGGGAACCCGGCTGGGCGAACGGGATCACCGGCTCGGGACCGGCGCCGGCGCCACGGAGCCGGGCCTGCAGCGCCTGGCGCTGCTCCGGACTCATCACACCGAACTCGATCTCGACCCCGGTCACCCCGGACACGGCACCGACCGCCGCGGTGACGTCGGCGCGCAGCTTCTCCCGCAGCGGGCAACCGGCGACGGTGAGCAGCACCTCGATCCGGGCGGTGCCGTCGGCGGCGACCGTGGCGGAACGCACCATGCCGAGGTCGGTGATCGGCCGGCGGATCTCCGGGTCGTCGACGGTGGCCAGCGCGGCCCGCACCGCCTCCTCGACGGCGCTCACGGGCTGGGCGTCCTGGCCGGGCGCGGAGGCGGCGTGGGGACCGGGTACGGCGGGAGCAGACATGACGCCATGCTACGTCGCCGCCGGGGCCGGTCGGCGATGGCCGGAGGTGGGATGTGGGCGAAGAGATACGGCCGTGCCAGGCAATTCGTACTTCGCCGGTTCTGGGGCAACTCGGTCCGGGGCGGCCGTCGGTGTGCCGGCACCGGCCGGCGGTCGCCCGCCCGGGGCCGCGTGGCGGCCGGGGCGGCCGCCGGCCGGGCACGCTCAGTCGCGACGTACCCGGTGGAGCCGGAACGGCCGGGACGTCCGCCGCACGGCGGGGCTGTCCCGGGGCGGCGCGGCGAGGGAACCGTCGGGCAGGCTCGGGCCGGCGGCGGTGGGCGGTCCGGCGGGGGCGAGTCGGTTGACCACGCATCCCGTCTCCGCCCAGCGCCGTACCACCTCGGCAGGGCCGCCGGAGGCGTTGAGCCGCTTGGTCGCCAGCTGCGGCGCCACCGTCGCCCACTCGGGACTTTCCGGTGTCACCCGGGTCACCTCGGCCGGCCACGTCACGATCCGGCCTCCGTGGTCACCACGGAGGGTCACCTCGGCGGCCCGGGCCTCCGCGAGCCCCGGCGCGTCCTGCTCGCCGGGCCCGGTGACGACGTAGAGGGCGTCGTCCAGCGGCACGCACCAGAGCGCGACCGCCGGATGGTCGTCGACGGCGACCCAGGCCACGGCCGCCCTCCTGATCGCCTCGGCGACCAGCACCGTCCCGGCCCGGTCGGCACCGCTGTCCGTCACATCCCGCATCCTGCCGCATCGAACGCCCGCGCGGTACCCGGCCGGGCGCCGTCCAGCAGGTCGAGCAGCCCGGCCAGCGAACCGAGAGTCGGACCACGCCAACCCCGCTCCCCGTTGAACACGAGGTGGTCGTCGAGGTCGGCGGCCGCCAACCGTACCGCGGTCATTCCGGTGCGGGCGGCGCCGGAGAGCTCCTGGCTGTCGCCGTCGCCGACGTAGAGGCACTCCGTCGGAGTGACGCGGAGCCGGCGGCAGGCCGCCAGGTAGATCGTCGGGTCGGGTTTGCAGGCGCCGACCTCGACGGAGAAGACCCGGGCGTCGAGCAGCGGCGCCACCGGCAGCCTCGGTAGGAGGACGGGCAGCTCGTGGGTGCAGTCGGTGACCAGGGCGGTCCGGACGCCGCGGCGGCGTACCGCGCGGAGCACGGTCAGCGCCTCGGGGCGGAGACGGGTGTCCGCCCACAGCGCCGCCACCCGGGCCCTGGCGGCGGCGGCGAGGTCGGCGCTGTCCGGTCGCCCGCCGGCCTTCTCGCACACCCAGCGCAGTGTGGCGACCGCGTCGCCGAGCGCCCCGGTGGCGCGCAGGTAGAAGGACGAGTCGAGGACGTCGGCGAGAACGTCCGGCGCGCAGCCGAGTATCGCGGCGACCTCCGCGTGGCGCCGGCCGCGCCGGGTGGCGCGGGTGAGGGTGCCGAAGAAGTCGAAGAGCACCGCACGGTACGCGGGCATGGGGGTGGACCGGTTCCTGGGCATGGGGGAGCAGGCCTTTCAGACCGGAAGTCGATCAGGCGACCGTCGATGCTAACGGATTGTTGATCGACTGGTGGCCCCTCGTGACGTGTGAGGATCTGTCCGTGCCCCTCCCACCATCCCGCACCACGCCTGACCTGCTCAGTCTCGGCGCGATGGCGCTCGCCGTCGCCGCGGTCTCGTCGTCCGCGCCGCTGATCGCGTACGCCGCCGCTCCGGCGTTGGCGGTCGCCTTCTGGCGCAACGTCATCTCGGTCGGCCTGCTCGGGCCGTTCGCGCTGCTACGCCGCCGACACGAGTTCCGGGCGCTCGCCAGCCGCGACGGGCGCCGCGACGCCGGATACTGCGTCCTGGCCGGCCTCGCCCTCGCCGTGCACTTCGGGACCTGGATGCCGAGCGCCCAACTGACCTCGGTGGCCACCGCGACCGCCCTGGTCGTGACCCAGCCGGTCTGGCAGGGGCTGATCGCGCTCGGTCAGGGCCGGCGCCTGCCGATGGCGGGCTGGCTCGGCATCGGCGTCGCGGTGCTCGGGGCGGCCTGGGCGGTGGGAGCCGACCTTGAGGTCGGCTCGGCGCGGGCGGTCCTCGGCGACCTGCTCGCGATCTGCGGCGGAATCGCGGCGGCGGTCTACACCGCGCTCGGCGAGCGGGCCCGGACGACGACCAGCACCGTGACGTACACCACGATCTGCTACGGCACCTGCGGGGCGGCGTTGCTGCCGGTGTGTCTGGCCGGGAACGTCCGGATGACCGGCTTCGCCCTCTCGACCTGGCTCGCCGTGCTGGGTCTGGTCGTGGGGGCCCAGCTGCTGGGGCACTCGATGTTCAACTACGCGCTGCGTCGGATCTCGGCGACCACGGTCAGCGTGCTCCTGCTGCTGGAGACGCCCGGTGCCGCGTTGCTCGCCTGGCTCTGGCTGGACCAGGTGCCCCGGCCGGCGGCGCTGCCCGGGCTCCTGCTCCTGCTGGTCGGGGTCGCCGTCGTGCTGCGCGCCGAGGCCCGGGCCGCCCGCCACGTGAGGACCGGACAGGCCACCGTGGCGAGCCGACCGACGCCGCCGGAGGGCGCGCCGTTGCCGCCGGAGACCGGGCGGGCGGCGGTGCCACCGGGCGAGCCCACGTCGCCGGTGTCCCCGGGCCCGGCCCGGCAGGTCAGCCCGGAGCGGCCGCGGTGAAGACGGCCGCACCGACGAACAGGGCGTAGCCGACCACGAGCAGGAATCCTATGAGGGTGAGGGCGGACAGGCCGATCCCGATCCACCCGGTGACCAGACCGACGATGGCCAGGCCGTCGCCGTCCTCGCCGGCCGTCCGGATCTCTTCCCGGGCACGTTTGCCCAGGTAGACGGCGATCACCCCGAGTACCGGGCAACTCATGAGGCCGACGATTCCGGTGATCATCGACGCGATCGCCATGCTGTTCGTCGGCCGGCGTACGTAGGGCGGATGGCTCGGCACCCAGGCAGGCGCCCCGGGATCCGCCGCCGGCCCGGCAGCCGCCGGCGGGTTCGGGTTCCCCGGGGACGCGTCGTCGGGACCGGTGGCGTTGGCAGGGTTGCCCGGCTGCACGGTTTCCTCCTGTCGGCGAGAACGGCTCCGTCGGTCGACGTGGGTGGCGCCGACGACCTTCCTCGTTGGGGTCCTGGCTGACGGCTAGTTGGAGTCCTGGCTGATGGCGTACCCGATGAGCGCGACGAGGCCGATGGTGGCGAGGATCGCGATGCCGCCGGCGATCCAGCCGATGATGACGCCGGCCAGCGCGAGCCCGTCCCCGTTCTCGCCGCGTTCCCGGATCTGCCTGCGGGCCACCTGACCGAGGATCGCGCCGACGATGCCGAGGTAGCCGCCCAGGCCGTACGCACAGAGGCCGACCATGCCGACGATGCTGACGACCAGCGACGCGATCGCCATGCCGTTGGTGTTCTGTGTGGGGCCGACCGGGTAGGCGGCGACCGGGTAGCCCGACACCGGGTACGTGGTCCCGGGTGGCGACGCCTCGGTCGCCGGCTGGCCACCAACCGCGGTCCCCGGCTCGGTCGAGGGGGTCACCGGGTACACCGGCTCCTGCCGGAGCGTCGGCTCCGAGTGGCTCGGGTATCCCGTCGCGGACGGCGGCTGCCAGGGGGAGTCACTCGGACCTGGCTGGGGACTCGGCTGGGAACCTGGCTGGGAATCTGTCATCTGTGGTTGCTCACTCCGTTTGTGCGAGACGCGCCGTCAGGGTAGCCACCCTCCGCCAGCCCCGCCTCGTGCGGCGGTGTGGCATTGCCCGTATCGTCCGAACAGGGCAGGATCGCGGGCATGGTATTTGATCCCCGTGCCGGGGACGGAGCCGGTGACCGGCTCCGCGGGGACGCCTCGCGTCCCGCCCCGAGCCACCGGCGCCGCACCGGCCTGGTCAGCGTCCCGACCGGCGCCGACACGCCGCGGTCCGGACCGGCCACCGAGGACGAGCCGGCGACGACGCGCCTGGACGGCCGGGTCGCGCTGGTGACGGGTGCCGGCAGCCCGGACGGGATCGGGTACGCGACCGCGCGGCGACTCATCGGGCTGGGCGCCCGGGTGGCGATCGTCTCGACCACCCGGCGGATCCACGAGCGGGCGAGCGAACTGGGCGCCGTCGGCTTCGTCGCCGACCTGACCGACGAGGCCGAGGTGGCCGCGCTCGCCGACGCCGTCGTGGACCAGCTCGGCGAGGTCGAGGTGCTGGTCAACAACGCCGGGCTGACGAGCCGGACCAGCCCGGAGGTGCTCCGGCCGGTCGGGCAGCTCAGCTACGACGAGTGGCACCGGGAGATCGAACGAAACCTCACCACCGCCTTCCTCTGCAGCCGGGCGTTCATCGGCGGCATGGCGGAGCGGGGCTGGGGCCGGATCGTGAACCTCGCCGCCACCGCCGGTCCGGTCAACGCCCTGCCGGCCGAGGCGGCGTACGCGGCGGCGAAGGCGGGCGTGGTCGGGCTCACCCGGGCCCTCGCACTGGAGATGATCGCGGACGGGGTCACGGTGAACGCGGTGGCGCCGGGCAAGATCCACACCGGTGCGTCCACCGTGGCCGAGCTCAGGCAGGGGTTGGCCACGCCGGCCGGCCGTCCCGGTACGCCGGACGAGGTGGCCGCCGCGGTCGCCTTCCTCTGCTCACCGGCCGCGTCGTACATCACCGGCCAGATGCTCGTGGTGGATGGCGGCAACAGCGTCCGGGAGGCCGGATTCCGGTAGGCGTCGGTGGGCGGCGGTGTCGCTTGCGCTCAGTACGTCCCACCGTTGCCGTCGGCGCCCGCCCAGATGACGAGGGCGAGCCAGCCGCAGCAGACGATCACGTACAGCGCGGTGAAGACGTAGCTGAGGACCAGACCCCAGAGGGCGAGCTGGTCACCCTGCTCGCCGCTGCGTGCGATCTGCCGCCGGGCCAGGTGTCCGAGCACGATGCCGGCGGGGGCGAAGACGAACGCGAACACCAGCGACAGGATGGCCAGGACGTTGTACCCGCGCGGCTCGCCGTACGGGCCGGGTGGTGGTGGGTAGGGGGTTCCCGGCGGACCGTGGCCGCCGTACCCGCCGGGCTGTTCGTACCGGCCGTATCCGCCGGGTTCGCCGTGGCCGGCGTACCCACCGGGCTGCCCCGAGGGCTGCCCCGGCGGTCGCGCGGACTCCTGCGGCTCCGGCGGGTCGCCGGGCCCTGGGTAGCTCATCGGGACTCCCCCCTCCTCGCCCAGAGACGCTACCGCGTGGCGCCGGCTTTCGTCCGTATTGCGGCAATAGTCAGCCGTGTCGGCCCGGACCGGACTCCGGACGACCGGAGTACCGGCGGTGCGGCCGAAGCGGCCCGGGGTGGCAAGTCAGCCAGGCGGCCCGGGGCGGGCGGTGCTCAGCCGCGCCGGGAGAGTCCGCCGGCGGCCCGCTCCACCGCCAGGCAGCGATCCTCGACGTAGTCGATGCCGGCCTCCTCGGCGATCCGCCGAGCCTCGGCCGAGACGATCCCGAGCTGGAGCCAGACGGCCGAAGCGCCGATCGCCACCGCCTCCCGGACCACCTGGACCGCGTCCTCGGCGGGCCGGAACACGTCGACCAGGTCGACCGGATGGGGAATCTCGGCCAGGGAGCGGTAGACCCTCTCCCCGAAGAGCTCGTCCGCCTGCGGGTTCACCGGGATGATCCGCCAGCCGTGCCGTTGCATCTGCAACGGCACGGTATGAGCCGGCTTCGAGGGGTCGCGGGACGCGCCGACGACCGCGATCACCGCCGCGTCGGCCAGGATCTGCTGAGGGCTGCGCATGCCGCGACTGTAGAGCAGGCCGACCGGTGCGGCAGCCTGCTCGGTGGCGGGTTGACCGGTCAGAGCAGGCTGAGCTGCTCGACGGCGGGTGCCGGGGCCGCCTGTGGCGCCGTCCGGTGCGCCGTCGCGGCGGCCGGGCGCTCCAGGCCGTACCGCCGGGCGGCCGTCCGGACCCGGGCGATCACCTCCCGCTGGTACGCCTGCGGCAGGTAGGAGCCGGTGCCGAACAGTTCCCGGTAGCGCGGCACCAGGTGGGGGAACTCGCGGGCCAGCCAGGCGGCGTACCACTGCCGGGCTCCGGGGCGCAGGTGCAGCAGCAGCGGGGTCACGCTGACCGCCCCGGCCGCGGCGATCGCGGCCACCGTCTCCTCGATGGCCTCGTCGGTGTCGGTCAGCCCGGGCAGGATCGGCGCCATCAGGACGCCCACCGGGAAACCGGCGTCGCCCAGCGCCCGCACGACGTCCAACCGCCGCCGCGGGCTGGGCGTCCCCGGCTCGACCGCCCGCCACATCCGCTCGTCGACGAAGCCGACGGAGAGCGAGAGGTCGACCTGGGTCACCCGGGCCGCCTGGCGCAGCAGCGGCAGGTCCCGCAGGATCAGGGTGCCCTTGGTCAGGATCGAGAACGGGTTGGCGAAGTCCCGCAACGCGGCCAGGATCTGCGGCATCAGCCGGTAGCGGCCCTCGGCCCGCTGGTAGCAGTCCACGTTGGTGCCCATGGCGATGTGCCCGCCACGCCACCGTGGTGCCGCCAGTTCGCGGCGGAGCAGCTCACCCGCGTTGACCTTGACCACCACCCGGGTGTCGAAGTCGCGTCCGAAGTCGAGGTCGAGGTAGGTGTGGGAGTTGCGGGCGAAGCAGTTGTGGCTGACCACGCCGTTGGCGATGAAGTCGCCCGTCCCGGTCGTGATGTCGTAGAGGCGCAGGGTCCGCCCCAGCGGCTCGATGCGGCGCACCCGCAGGGCCGTCCGGTTGCTCACGATCGTCCCGTCGAGAGGCTCGTGCGCCGGGTCGCTGCCGCGACGGGCGGGATCGAGCCCGGCCCGGCCCATGCCCACCAGGCTGTCGGTGATGGTGAGGTAGGGCCGGGGCGGATCGCCGGGCGGGGCGGCGGTGACGTGCTTCCAGCCACGCGGCGTGAGGAACCGGTGGTCGTCGCTGGCGATCAGCTCGGTGCCGTCCTCCAGCACGATCCGGTACGCCGGCTTCACGGTCGACCAGTGGGCCAGCACCTCGGTGCGCACGTAGCGCCGGTGGTTGCCCTGGACGGCGGTCCCGTAGATCTCGTCGCCGACCCGCAACCGGGCCAGGGGCCGGGTGCTCCCGTCGGCGAGGAGGATCTCCGTCTCACCGGCCAGACAGTAGACGCAGGCGTGGCTGCAGCCGCGGTAGGGATTGACGGTCCACTCGAACGGCACCCGGGAGGCGTCCGGCACCCGGTTGATGATCGACCTGGCCCGGACCTCGTAGAACGTCATGCCGGCGAAGCCGGGGGTGTCGAAGGTGCGGGCGACGGCGCCGGGCAGCGCCAGCGGCAGGGGTGGAGCCGCCGGCGTCGCTCCTGACCGGTGTTCCCCGGGGCCGCCCCGGGAGGCCGACAAGTTGTCCCAGCGCATGGCGACATTCGAACATGTGTGCGATGGATTCCGCAACGCGACACGCCGCCGGGGACACCGGTCGATCGGTCAGCGCGGGTTCGGCGGAGGTGCGGTGCTCTCCCGGCGCACCAGCTCGGCGTCCACGTGTTCGACCTGCGGGGTGTTCCGCGGATCCCGCGGTTGCAGGGCCAGCGTCATCGCCCGGGCCCCCATGTCGGCCAGCGGGAGCCGGATGGTGGTGAGCGCGGGGGTCACGTCCCGGGCGATGGGCATGTCGTCGAAACCGGTCACGCTGATCTGGCCCGGTACGTCGATGCCCCGCTCCCGGAGCACCGCCAGCGCCCCGACCGCCATCGAGTCGTTCATCGCGACGACGGCGGTGATGTCCGGCTGGGCGTCGAGCAGCCGCGCCGTCGCGCGGGCCCCGCCGGCCCGGTCGAGGTCGTCGTGGACGATCTGCCGGGCGGAGAGCGTGCGACCGTGTCGCAGGGCGGCCCGGCGCAACCCGTTGAGCCGGTCACTGGTGGTGGTGAGGTGGCACGGCCCGGCGATGACCCCGATCCGGGTGTGTCCGAGCCCGAACAGCTCCGTCCCGATGAGCTCGCCGCCGGCCTCGTTGGCGGGGATCACCGCGTGGCCGCTGTGCCCGTGCCGGCCGATCACCGCCACCTGGCCCCCGGTGGCCTGGTACACCCGCAGCTTGGCGTCGAGGGTGCGGGTGAACTCCTCGTCGTGGTACCCGGAGCCGGCGAGGATGATCGCGGCGGCCTGGTGGGCCCGGAGGAGTTCGACGTACTCCAGCTCCTTGCCCGGATCCCGGTAGGTGTTGCAGACGATGACCAGCCGGCCGTGCTCGGTGGCGACCCGCTGCAGGCCGCGGGTGATCTCCGAGAAGTACGGGTCGGAGACGTCGTGGACGATCACACCCACCGCGCTGCGGTGGTTGCGGGCGAGTTGCTGCGCGTGGGCGTTCGGGACGTACTGGAGTTCCTCGACGGCGGCCAGCACCCGCGCCCGCAGCGCCTCGGTCACCGGTTTCGGGCTGCCGTTGATGATGCGGGACGCGGTCGCCGGTGACACCCCGGCCCGCCGCGCGACATCTGCCAGAGTGGCCATGGCCTCCAGTCCCTCCCGACAGCCGGTGACCGGTTGCCGGTGAGGATAGCGCGGTGGTGCCGACCGGTCGGGTACGCCGGATCGGTGGCCCCGGATGCCCGTGGGGGCACCCGGCCATCCACGCCGGACTCTGGGTCCGGTCCGGAGATCCTGGAGCGGACCCTCGCCGGTTACCTCGCCCACGTCGCATGGCCGGCGGCGCGCCGGCGGGGCAGGATGGTCCCATGGACCGACCCACCTTCGTCTACGACGGTGACTGCGCCTTCTGCAGCAGGTGCGCGGCGTTCATCGACCGGTGGATCCCGACCCACGTCCGGGTGCTGCCCTGGCAGTTCGCCGATCTGGACGCCCTCGGGCTGACGCCGCAGCAGTGCGACGAGGCCGTCTGGTGGGTCGGCACCGACGGCGTACGCGCCGCCGGCCCGGACGCGATCGCCCGGCTGCTCGGCACCAGCCGGGCGGGCTGGCGCCTGCTCGGTGCGGTCCTGCGACTGGCACCGGTCCGGGCGCTGGCCTGGCCGAGCTACCGCTGGGTGGCCCGCAACCGGCACCGGCTGCCGGGCGGCACCCCCGCCTGCGCCCTGCCCCAGGCGGCCCGCGGGCGCCGCTACGCGGCGGGCGAGGGCTGAACCGGGGGCGGCTGTGGTGGTGTGGCCGGCGCGTCCGTCCCGTCGGCGACGGCCGCAGCGTCGCCGGGGGTGGTACGGCCCCTCCGTAGCAGCCGGTGGATCGGCCGGATCCGCTCCAGGGAGAGGAAACTGGTCATCGCCACCAGGTGCGGCGCGAACGAGATCGTGATGGTGGCGAAGGTCACCAGGTGGAACGAGTAGAAGAAGGCGACCACCGCCTGCCGGGCGCGCGGTGGGACCACGAAGACCAACGGGCTGAGCAGCTCGAACGCGATGATCCCGAACTGCGCGGCGACCAGCAGGTGGGGAACCTGGGCGATCAGGTCGGCCAGGTCCGTGCCCCGGCGGATGATCGCCCGGGCCAGTACCGAGCCGGTCAGCCAGTCGAGCCCGCTGAACCGGAACTTGACCCAGGCGGACAGGAAGTACGTGGCGACGACCGCGATCTGGGTGACCCGGAGCGCCCAGCCACCCGCCTCGGTCCGGGTGGCGTCGCCGTGTCGCGCCGGCCCGGCGGTGGGCAGGACGGCGAGGGCCACCAGGAAGGCGAACCGGTCGTGGTCCACCTTCCCGTAGCTCATCGCGATGATCATCCACTCGAGGTAGAGCAGGAAGACGGGCCAGCCCAGCGCGCGTGGTGCCCGTCCGGTCGCGGCGGCCAGGGACAGCAGCAGGATCGCCCAGAAGAGGACCTCGACCAGCGCGGGGGTGGGGGTGGGTAGCGGCAGGATCCGGCCGATCAGGAGCGGCTGGTACAGCTCACCGGGGACGCCGGCCTTGTGCCGGACCCACGGCGTGAAGACGACCAGGTCCGCGGCGACGAAGAGATAGACGAGGGTGCGGAAGGCGGCGATCCGACCGCGGGGCACCGGCTCGGTCAACCACCGCGACAGCCCGCCGACGACACTCCGGAATCTCATGCCGGCACCCGCCAACTGACCACCGTCTCGTCAACGAACTCACCGGTCGGCCGACTGTCCCGCACGCCGTGCCACCGGGTCACGATCCGGACCTCGACCAGTGCGGGGGCGTCGGGGTGTCGTCGCACGTACGCGTCGACGACCCGCTGCAGCAGGCTCGGGTCCGCGACGTAGCGGCTCTGCTGACCCTCGATCTCGGCTCGGCGGATCCCGGTGTTGGCCTGGTCGAGCGGGACCACGGCGCCGGTGACGTCCACCCCCTCCACCCGGGTGTCCGGGGTGGGGGCGTCCGGCGGGGACGAGACGGAATACATCCGGAACGGTGCGAACGGAAAGTGGTCGTCCTGCCCCCACAGGTTGCTGGCCAGCAGGAGAGCCGCCAGCAGCGCGGTGGCGGCGACCCGCACCGTACGACCCCGCCGCGTCAACGTGTCCATCGCCACGACACCCTACGCGCCGGTCGCAAGCCCCGGCCCGCCGCGGTCGCGTCCCTGACAGCCGGGCGACGGTCAGCCGGCGGGAGCGGGCGGGTTCGGCGCCGTGGCCCGAGACGGGCGGCGAGGGCGTCCGGCAACCGGGGCCAGGATGCGGCCCGGGTGGGGTCGGTCACCCCCGCCGCACCGGGGGCGCCGGCCACCGGCGGCGCCCCCGGGAACGGGTCAGTGTCAGTGCGCGTTCTCGTGCTCGGCGAGCCTGCGGCGGACGTCGTCCATGTCGAGCGCCCGCACCTGCTCGATCAGCTGGTCGAGCGCGGACTCCGGCAGGATGCCGGTGTGGGCGTAGACGACGATGCCGTCCCGGATCGCCATGATGGTCGGGATTCCCTGGATGCCGTACCTGCGGGCGACATCCTCCTGCGCCACGGTGTCGACCTTGCCGAAGACGATGTCCTGGTGCTTCTCGGACGAGCGTTCGTAGACCGGAGCGAACCGCTTGCACGGGACGCACCAATCCGCCCAGAAATCCACCAACACGATGCCCGGTTGCTCGGTCACCTCATCGAAGTTGGCCGCGGTCAGCTCGACGGTCGCCATTGATTGCTCCGATCCACGCATTTGACGGTCCACCACTGATATACCCCGACGGCCGTCACCGAATTCCCCACGGCGGGCGACGGGAACGGTCATCGTGGGGTGTGTCACGCTGCCGCCGGGTATCGACGGAGATCAGTGTCATGACATCGACGTCCGTTCTTCGTGCCGCGTCGGTGTTCCGAGGTGTCGGTGGTACATGATCGTCACCGTAGGTGATGGGAGCGTTTCCAAGATTTGCCCAGGCCAGCCCTGGTGTGATCACGGCGCGCGCCTGCTGGCAAGCGGAAACAGGTGACATATGGGATGGCTGGTCGCGTAGGTTTCGTTGCGCTCAGTAACGTCACAGAAGTGTAACTGTGACCTCTGTCTCATTGCGGGGTCTTCTGTGTGGCGGGTCCGGTCGGGCACAATCTTTTGCAACAGAGCGTGGGCGGCGGGCGCCGGGGAGGGCCCCGCCGCTCATTGCGTCCGGGTCGGTTTCGGCCGTTCGTCATCGTCTCGTCATTCGGCGGGTCAATTCCCTGTTTTCGGCACCATCGCCACCTCGTCCCGGATCCCGTCACTCGTCGTGTCGGCGTCGGAACCACATGTGCGAGGGTCGGGTGGACGGCGATCCTGTGGTCGGTCCGGATCGGTCTCGCGGGGCACCCGACGCGCGCGGTTCCGGGAGCGCTCAAGGAACTTTCCGGGCACAGTCCATCTGTTCCTGATTCCGGGCATATCCTGATCCGGGAGGTGGCCATGAGTCACACCGGATCCCCGGACCCGGCCGGCGCCACCGCTCCGGACCACTCCGGCGACGCGGGTCACGTCCGCCGAACCGTCACGGCCCCCTACTCCCCGGAGGACTGGCGACTGCTCGTCCGACTTCCCGGCCGCGTGATCGTCGCGGTCTCGTCCGGGCCGGACGACCCGGTCCGCGCGGTGACCGAGGGACTGGCCGGACTGGACGGCATCGCCGCCGGCCGCGCCCACGACAGTGACCTCGTCCGGGCCGTGGTCGCCGCGATCTACGCGGAGTCCGACGTCGGGCACACCGCCCCGTTCCCGCCCCACCACACCGACGGCGGGGCGCCGGAGCTCCTCCACTCCTGCCGGGCGGCGGTCCAGATCCTGGCCCGGCACGCGGATCCGGCCGACTCGGCGGCGTACCGACAGTGGGTGCAGTCCGTGGCCGCCCGGGTCTGTCGCGCCGCCGGCCCCGGCGGTCGCCCACGACGGCTCGGCGAACCGGTGGAGGCGGACCGGCAGGCGTTCCTGGACCGGCTCGGCGAGGCGCTGGGGTTGTGACCGGCGGGCCGGCGCCGGGGCCGGCCGCGTGCGTCGGGACGACGGGTGGGCCGTACGCTCTGCAGATCGTGGACGGTGCCGAGGGTGAACTCGGGGTCGGGGTGGGGCCCTGGCCCGGTGAGCCGCCCACCGACCCGCGCTACGACCCGGAGCTGTTGGCGCACGGCGACCGGCGCAACGTCGTCGACCGCTACCGGTACTGGCGGCTGGAGGCGATCGTCGCGGACCTGGACCGGCGCCGGCACGACTTCCACGTCGCCATCGAGAACTGGCAGCACGACCTCAACATCGGCACCGTCGTCCGCAACGCCAACGCCTTCCTCGCCGCCGAGGTACACGTGATCGGTCGCCGCCGGTGGAACCGCCGCGGCGCCATGGTGACCGACCGCTACCAGCACATCCGTCACCACGAGACGATCGAGGCCTTCGTCGACTGGAGCCGGGCCCACGACCTGCCGGTGATCGGCATCGACAACCTGCCCGGCTCCCGACCGCTGGAGACCACCACGCTGCCCCGCCGCTGCGTTCTGCTGTTCGGCCAGGAGGGCCCCGGGCTCTCCGGGCCGGCCCGTGCCGCCTGTGCCCAGGTGCTCTCCATCGCCCAGTACGGCTCGACGCGGTCGATCAACGCCGGGGTGGCCAGCGGGATCGCCATGCACGCGTGGATCCGGGCCCACGCCGGTCCGCCACCCGACCAACCGAGCTGACCGAACCAGACGGGCCGAAGGTCCGGTAACGTCCCCGGTCGCACGGACGAGGTCAAAAAGCGCCGGTTCGCTTGACTACGGGTGGTGGTACGGCGACCGTAGTTCTCGTGGGGTTTGCGGCATGCTGTCCACGTTGCGGCGGTCCGGTCCGGCCGCCCGGCGTCGCGTACCCCTCCCGGCGGCGCGCGCGCCGTGGACCCGTGGCCGCGCCGCACGCGGCGCGGCGGGTCGGGCCGAAGATCGTGGCCGGTACCGGTGACCGGGCCACCACCGACCCGGGCGCCACCCGGACCACCGCCGACGCCGCCGTGGCGACGGGCGGCGGGTGGGTGTTCCCGCCAGCGCTCCCACGGAGTCCCTGGCCGCCTCCGTCGGTCGCCCCGACGACCCGGGGCGCCGGGGAACCCGGCGTGGCGTGGGGCAGCCGGTCCGCCGCGCCGGGCATCGACCGGGGTTCACGGCCCGCGGGGCCGCCGACCGTGGCCCGCCCGGGAGGTGTCGGGCGCCTCGTCCCGGCCACGGTCCGGGTCGGACGGCTCACTCCACTGTGGTCAGTCAGATCCCTGACAGACCGGAGCACCCGCGCTGCCGAGGCTCGGGGGATCCGACGTCATGCGATAGCCTGGCCGGCGAGCACAGGTCACCTCCGCGCGGTAGGCGTCGGCGGTCACCACGACCCCACCGAGTGGACACCGCCTGGGCTCGCGTACGGCGCACCATTCCTCACCCGCGCGGGAGGGTCTAAGATGATCGATCGGGGTGGAGTGGAGATCGTACGCGGTTTGTTCACGCTTGGACAGCCGACTGATACTCTGGGTCTTGCCGCAGCTCGTAGCCCGGCACCGCACGGAGGGGTGGCCCGCCATGGTCAAAAAGGTCTTCACCTGGGGCGGAATCGCCTTCCTTATCTTCTTCATCGCCTACCAGCCCTCGTCCGCCGCTGACGTCGTCAAGTCGTTGGGCGGCAGCATCATGGACATCGCCCAGGGCTTCGGCGACTTCGTTACCGACCTCGTCGCCTAGCCGCCCATGGGCAATCCGTCGGGTGAGCCCCTCGAGCCCGAGGACGACGCCGAACGCCGACGGCGCGAGCAGGACACCGAGCCGATCCCGCGCATCCGGCCCGACGACGGGCCGGAGTTCGGTGTGGGATCGGACTACACCGCGGGTCCCTCCTATTCGGACGACCCTGACTTCTCGGACGACTTCGGCGACGAGCGTCGCGCCGGGACCCGGGGCTGGATACGGGACCCGGACGACGGCCCGGAGATCTCCGAGGAGGAACTGGCCGGGCTGCGGGTCGACGCCTCCGGGTTGCCGCTCGGCCCGCGCCGTGTGCTTCCGCTCGAGGACGAGCCGACCGCGCTGGTCGCCCGCTATCTCTTTCCCACCGAGCGGTACCGCGGCGAGTGGAAGCGGCACAAGATCTCGCTCGCCGTGCCCGTGCTGATCGGCCTCGTGGCCACCTTCGTTCTCGGCTACCTGGCCGGGTGGCTCGCCGGTGAGGGCGGCGGCACCCTGACCACCCTCTCGGTCCTGGTCTGGCTCGCGATCATGGGCTGGGTGGCGTGGAAGGTGGCCGACTGGTACTTCGACCGCTTCATCCTCACCAACAAGCGGGTGATGGTGGTCAACGGGATCATCACCCGGCAGGTCGCGATGATGCCGCTGGCCCGGGTCACCGACATGAAGTACGAACAGTCCCCGCTCGGCCGGGCGCTCAACTACGGTACCTTCGTTCTCGAGTCGGCCGGCCAGGACCAGGCACTGCGGGAGATCAAGTACCTCCCCAACCCCAACGAGCTCTACCTGCGCGTGGTCGAGGAGATGTACGAGCCGCAGGCCGTCGAGGCCCGGCTGGGCAAGGAGGCAGAGGAAGCGAAGGCCGACGACGCCTGACCGGCCTTGGTGCCCGGTGTCCCCGGCGCGAGGGCGGGCGGCCGAACAGCGACGGAGTGGTCCTGTTCACGCAGCCGATCGGCGGTCACAGCCCTTTCGCTACCCGCCGGGGGGAGACGACAGGTGACGCCGAGACACTCGATGGACGAGGAGTTCCGCGAGTTCGTCGCCGCGCGTTCGGCGGCCCTGCTGCGTGTGGCGTACCTGCTGGCCGGGGACTGGGCGACCGCCGAGGACCTGTTGCAGACCGCGCTCACCAAGACGTACCTCGCCTGGAAGCGGCTGGGTGAGATCGAGGCGGTCGAGCCGTACGCCCGGCGGGTCCTGATCAACACCGCGACCAGCTGGTGGCGACGGCGCTGGCACGGCGAACGGCCGACCGAGATCCTTCCCGAGAGGCCGGCCCCCGACGAGATCGAGACCCAGGTCGAGCGCGACCGGCTGTGGCGGCATCTGCAGAGCCTGCCGGTACGACAACGCGCCGTCCTCGTGCTGCGGTTCTACGAGGATCTGTCCGAGGCCCAGACGGCGGCGCTGCTCAACATCTCGCCCGGCACGGTGAAGAGCCAGACCTTCCGGGCACTCAACACACTCCGTCGCCGGCTCGGCGCCGAGGCGGAGCAGGTGCTCGGCTCGGCCACCTCGGCGGCGCCACCCACGCCCCGTCCCGCCACCGGCCGTGCCGCCTCGTCGTCGACGGCGCGTGGCCCGGCACCGTCCGTCGCCGCACCCCGGACGCCGGTGGCCGAGCCGTCGGCGGCCCCGGCCACCGGCGGCGCCCCGGCCCAGCCGGGCACGCGGCCCGCGGTGAACGAGCCGGCCTCCCGGCCACACCACGGCGGCACCCGACAGCCCGCCGGCGCGCTCGCCGTGCCCGTACTGGGAGCGGAAGCGTGAGCGGCATGTTGGAGGACTCGCTGCGGGAGATGCTGGCCGCCCGGGTCGAGACACTCCCGGTCGCCGACGACATCGCCACCCGGGTCATCCAGCGGGGCCGGGCCGCCCGCCGACGTCGGGCCGTCGCCTCGCTGCTCGGCGTGTCGGCCGCCCTGATCCTCGTCGTCGGCGGCGTGGCGTCCCTGGGGATTGTCTGGCCGGGTGGTTCCCCGCGCGTGACCAACGTGGCGGGCTTCGACGCCGACGCCGTCGCGCCCGAGAGCGCCGCGCCCGTGCCGACCCCGGGCGTCGACACGGGGGTCGGGCTCGACATCCGCAGCGGTGAGCAGCTCTTGACCGCCGACGGGCGGCGCCTCGACCTCGGTGGGGTCGGCGAGGTGACCCGGGTGTACCGGGTTCCCGCCGGTTGGATCTACGCCGGGGTCGACCAGGTCCGGCTTCTGCGGACCGACGGCACGTCGCTCGCGCTCAGCGGCGAGGACGGCCGTTGGGTACTCAGCGCGGACGGCCGGCGTTTCGCCTTCCAACTCGGCACCACCCTCTACGTCGCCTCGATCACCTCCACGGGGATGGCGGTGGTCAAGGACGTGCCGGTCCCGGCTGACAGCTGGCCGGTCGTGCTCACCGCCGACCGGGTGGTGGTCTCGGTGGCGGAACGGGGCTACGGCGTCGTCGACCTGACCGACCCGGCCCCGCCGACCCTGAACGCCGACGTCACGGCGGTCTACGGCGTACGGGGTGACCGGCTGCTCGGGCTGGTCCGGAGCCCGAGGGGCCAGGCCGACTGCCTGGCCGAGCTGACCGGTGTCGGCGGCGCCCTGGTGCCGGTGCGCCGCGGCGCCTGCGACTTCCAACGGACGCCGACGACGCTTCGCGTCGGGTACACCAGCACGACGGACGGACTGGCTCCGGACGGCCGGAGGTTGGCCGCGTGGCGGGCGGGCGGGATCACCGTGGTCGACATCGCCAGCGCCCTCACCGGCTCGACGAGGGCCGTCGAGTGCGCCGGACAGGCGCTGGTCGCCCCGGTCTGGGCGGACTCTCGCACCCTGGTCACCGGCGACGCCAGCACCGTCATCCGCTGTACGGTCGACGGCACGGAGCAGACTGTGCCGCTGCCCGAGGGAATCGGCGAGGACTGGCAGCTCGTACCCAGGCTGTTGGCCGAGGCGTCCGGACAGTAGCCTCGGGCGCGTGACGTCCCGCCCACCGTCTCGGCAGACCTCGCCCGATCCCGCCGGCGACGCGCCCCTGATCGATCTACACGCCCACTCGACGGCCAGTGACGGCACCCTCACCCCCGAGGAACTGGTCCGGGCGGCCCGGGCCGCCGGGCTGGACGTGTTGGCGATCACCGACCACGACACCACCGCGGGCTGGGAGCCCGCGAGCCGCGCGCTGCCACCGGGACTCACCCTGATCCGGGGCGCGGAGCTCTCCTGCCGCTGGTACGGCACGGAGCCGTCGATCCCGCTGCACCTGCTGGCGTACCTCTTCGACCCCGAGGCACCGGAGCTGGTCGCCGAGCTGGCCCGGGTCCGGGCAGCCCGACAGGTCCGGGGACGGCGGATCGTCGAGATGCTCCGTGCCGACGGCATCGACGTGAGCTGGACGGAGGTGCTGGCGTACGCCAACGGCGGCACCGTCGGTCGCCCGCACATCGCACAGGCGTTGATCCGGGCCGGTCTGGTCGCCAGTACCGCGGAGGCGTTCGCGCCGCAGTGGCTCGGCGAGCGGTACCGGCTGCCCAAGGACGACATCGACGTGTTCCGGGCGGTCGCGCTGGTCCGGCAGGCGGGCGGGGTGCCGGTCCTGGCCCATCCGCGCGCCACCCGACGGGGGCGGGTCGTGCCGGACTCGCTGATCGTCGAGCTGGCGGCGGCGGGACTCGCCGGTCTGGAAGCCGACCACGAGGACCACTCGCCGGCGGAGCGGGCGGCGGTCCGAGCCCTCGCCGGGCAGCTCGGGCTCTTCGTCACCGGCTCCTCCGACTTCCACGGCACGCACAAGACCGTCCGGCTCGGTGCGTACACGACCGGCGTCGAGACGTACGAGCGGATCGTCGCGGCGGCCCGGGGCGTGGCGCCGCTCACCGGTACCGGCTGAGGCGGGCGAACGGTCACCCGCGCACGGCTACCGTGAGCGGGTGAACCTGAAGCTGCTCGGTGAGGTTCTGGTGACGTTGCTCGTGATCACCGACCCGCCGGGCTCGGTACCGATCTTCGTAGCGCTGACCCGGTCGATGACGCCCCGGCAGCGGGCTCGCGCGGCGTGGCAGGCCGTGGCGCTCGCCCTCGGGGTGATCGTGGTCTTCGCGGTCGCCGGGCGGACCCTGCTCGCCTACCTGCACATCGACCTGCCGGCACTACAGGGCGCGGGAGGGCTGCTCCTCCTGTTGGTGGCGCTCGAACTGCTGACCGGCAAGAGTGACGACCCGGCGAGCCAGAGCACGACGAACGTCGCCCTGGTCCCGCTCGGTACGCCGCTGCTGGCCGGCCCCGGTGCGATCGTCGCCACCATGCTGTTCGTCCAGCGGGCCGACACGGTGGCGGACCACCTCGCGATCGGCGTCGGGATCGTCCTGGTGATGGCGACGGTCTGGCTGATCCTCCGCTTCTCCGGGGTCGTGGTGACGGTGCTCCGGCCGGCCGGGATCGAGGTGCTCACCCGTATCGCCGGTCTGCTGCTGGCCGCGATCGCGGTGCAGCTCATCGCCGACGCCGTGGCGGCCTTCGTGGACGCACATCCGGGCGAGGGCTGAGGGTCGCCGGGCGAGGGCTGAGGGTCGCCGGGACCGCACCCGCGACGCGCGCATGGCAGGATCGGGGGGTGCGAAGGCCCTCCGCTGCCGGCAGCCGGACCCGCCGTTCCCGCGACGAGCCCGAACAACTGGGGTTCGACGGCATGCCCGAACGGCTCTTTGTCTGCACGCCGAGCAAACTCGGCTCCTACACGGACTGCCCCCGTCGCTACCGGTACGCCTACGTCGACCGGCCCGCACCACCGAAGGGGCCGGCGTGGGCACACAACTCCCTCGGCAGCAGCGTGCACACCGCCCTGCGCAACTGGTACACGCTGCCGGCACAGCGCCGCCGTCCCGACGCGCTCCCCAGACTGCTCAGGGGGACCTGGGTCCGGGAGGGTTACCGCGACGAGGAGCAGGAGCGGGCCGTGTTCCGCCGGGCGCTGGCGTGGCTGGAGTCCTACGTGGAGACCCTGGACCCCGCCGCCGAGCCGGTGGGGGTGGAGCGGGTCGTGGCGGCCAAGACCGCGGTCCTCGCGTTCAGCGGCCGGGCCGACCGCATCGACGAGCGATCCGGCCCGAACGGCCCGGAACTGGTGATCGTGGACTACAAGACGGGCCGGGCCGGGCTCGACGCCGACGACGCCCGGGGCTCACAGGCCCTGGCGCTCTACGCGTACGCCGCCGAGCGCATGTTCCGGCGACCCTGCCGGCGGGTGGAGCTGCACCATCTGCCGACCGCAACGGTCGCGGCCCACGAACACACCGGGGAGTCTCTCGCCCGGCAGGTCACCCGGGCCGAGGAGACCGCCCGGGACATCATGGCCGCCGAGCGGGCGGTCGCCGACGGTGCCAACCCGGACGAAGCCTTCCCGGCCTCGCCCGGCGCGCGGTGCGGCTGGTGCGACTACCGGCGCATCTGCCCGGCGGGTGCGCAGGTACCCGCCCGGGAGCCGTGGTCGGCGGTGGAGCGCGCGCTGGTGCAGGAGGAGCCGGGGCCGGAACGGTCGGGGTGACCGGGGATGGTTCGCACCGGTGCGGCCAGGCTGAGCCGCGGTGGCCGGAGGGCCGGCGGTGGGTCGGACGGGCGTGGCCGCCAGCGGGTCTGGCGCCGTGCCGTCGGCGGCGTGGCCGCGGGCCGAGGGTCAGGTCTCGTCGGCCCGGCGCCGCTGACAGTCGGGACAGAGCCCCCAGAACGTGATCTCCGCCTCGTCGACCTCGAACCCGCTGGACGTCACCGGGTCGAGGCAGGGCGCGGAGCCGACGGTGCAGTCCACGTCGGCGATCGCTCCGCAGCCGCGGCAGACGACGTGGTGGTGGTTGTCCCCGACCCGCGCCTCGTAGCGGGCGGGGGATCCGGCGGGCTCGATCCGACGGGAGAGCCCGGCTCGGGACAACGCGCCGAGCACGTCGTAGACCGCCTGTGTGGAGACGGAGTCGAGGCGTTCCCGCACCCGCCGGGCGATCTCCTCCACCTCCAGGTGGCCACCGGCGGCGAGCACCTCAAGGACGGCGAGGCGCGGCTTGGTGACCCGGAGGCCCCGCGATCTCAGCAGCTCCTCGCCTGTCATTCATCCATCACAGCACATGGGTGGAAAGCCAACAAGGCGATCATCGAACGAGCGTGGCCGTCACCACAGCCGGCCGTGACCGGCAGGCGGGGCGTGGGGCCGGGGTGAACCGCCGGGACTCCGGTCGCGTGTAGCGCAGTGCCAGATCAGCGGGTGGTCGACTCGCCGTACCGTGGGGTCCGGCGTCCACAGGGTCGATGAGGAGGCATGGTGTTCAGGGAGGTGGCGGGTCTTCCCGCACATGCACTGCTGGTGCATGCCGCGGTGGTGTTCGTACCGCTGCTCGCGCTGGTGGGCACGGGTTACGCCGTACTGCCCCGGTTGCGGAAG
The DNA here is from genome assembly GCA_937951935.1 of uncultured Micromonospora sp. Lineage (GTDB taxonomy): Bacteria > Actinomycetota > Actinomycetes > Mycobacteriales > Micromonosporaceae > Plantactinospora. The sequence continues at coordinate 26,484 of CALGAM010000089.1, forward strand.
CGGCTCGACTGGGCGGCGGGGCTGCTGGCGGTGGTGGCGCCCGTCGCCGCCGTCCTCGCGAGACTGTCCGGCGAGGAGCTGCGGGACGTGCTGGTCGCCAGGAACTACCCGGACGAGATCATCCAGCAGGTGGACGACCACCAGACGTACGGCAACATGACGGTCTGGTGGAGCGTCGCGCTCGGGGTCGCGACCCTGGCGCTGCTGGTGCTGACCCGCCGACGGGCTCGGTCCGGCCCGCGCTGGCTGAGGCCGGCGCTCGCCACGGTCGTCGTCGTGCTGGCGGTGGTCAACCTCTGGTTCGTGTACCTGACCGGCGACTCCGGCGCCGAGGCGGTCTGGCGGGGCGTGCTCTGACGGTGGCGATCCGGCGTGCTCCGACGTCCGGCACGTCGGAGACCTCCCGTCGCCACGGCCGTGCCGGTCCGGCGACGCGCGCTGCTCCGCCGCTCACGCCCGGGACAGGGCCGTGGGTCGACCCGCCCGCAGACGGCCGTAACCGAGCCGGCCCGCCGACGCCGAGGCTCAGAACAGCACGCGGGCGCAGAGCAGGCACATGAGCACGAGCACCACGGCACCGGCGACCATACCGATGCCGT
>CALGAM010000090.1 GCA_937951935.1 uncultured Micromonospora sp.
TCGAAGAGGTCGACCACGGCGTGGCTGTCGCTGCCCAGGCTGACCGGGCAGCCGGCGTCGGCCAGGGCCCGGCCCGGTCCGATGCCGTCGGCCAGGTCCCGCTCGGTGGTCGGGCAGAGGCAGACCCCGGTGCCGGTGTCGCCGAGCACCGTCCGGTCCGCGGCGGTCAGGTGGGTGGCGTGGACCGCCGTCGTGGCCGGGCCGAGCGCCCCCGCGTCGGCCAGCAGCGCGGTCGGGGTTCTCCCGTGGTGCTCCCGGCACGCCGCGTTCTCCGCCGGCTGCTCCGACAGGTGCACGTGCAGGGGTACGCCGCGCCGCGTCGCCCACGCCGCCACGGTCGGGATCTGGTCGGCGGGGACCGCCCGGACCGAGTGGATCGCCGCCCCGACCCGCACGTGCCGGCCGGCCGGTGCGAACGCGGAGACCCGCTCGGCCCAGCCGGCGGCGTCGCCGTCGCCGAACCGGCGTTGCGGTCCGGTCAGCGGCTGCCCGTCGACGGAGGCGGTCAGGTAGCACGTGTCCAGCAGGGTGATCCGGATCCCGGCCGCGGCGGCGGCCTCGACCAGCGCGGCGCCCATCGCGTTCGGGTCGTCGTACCGGCCGCCGTCGGGGCGGTGGTGCAGGTAGTGGAACTCGCCGACGCAGGTGACCCCGGCCAGTGCCATCTCGGCGTACACGGCGGTGGCCAGGGCCAGGTAGCGCTGTGGGTCGAGTCGGTCCGCGACCGCGTACATCCGTTCGCGCCAGCTCCAGAAGTCGCCGCGCCCACCCTGGGTACGCCCGCGCAGTGCCCGGTGGAAGGCGTGGGAGTGGACGTTGGCCAACCCGGGCAGGGTCACCCCGGGCAGTCGGCGGGCGTCCGGCGGGGCGGGGCTGCCCGGGACGACCCGGGTGAAGCGCCCGTCGGTCACCTCGATCAGCACGTCGGCGTCGGGCTCCGGCCGACCCGGCAGCCAGGCGTGTTCGGCGTGGAACCGCTGGGTGTCGGTCATGATCCGGCCAGTTCGTCGAGGAGGGCGGTGAGGTGCCGGATCCCGGCGACACAGTCCTCGTCGGTCGCCGACTCCGCCGGCGAGTGCGACACCCCGGTCGGGTTGCGCACGAAGAGCATCGCGGTGGGCAGGTGTGCGGCGAGGATCCCGGCGTCGTGCCCGGCGGCGGTCGGCAGCACCGGCGCGCCGTCGGCGGCCAGCCGCCGCAGCGCCGCGACCAGCCCGTCGTCGAACGTGACCGGCGGGCTCAGCGACTCGCGGGTGACGGCCAGCGTGGTGCCGTCCCGGGCGGCCCGCTCGGCGGCTTTGGCCCGGACCGCCTCGACCAGGGCCTCCAGGGTGTCGACGTCGGCGGCCCGGGCGTCGAGCCAGCCCCGGACCCGGGCCGGTACGGCGTTGGTGGCGTTCGGCTCGACCTCGACGCGGCCGATCGTGGCGTGCGCGCCGCGCGTGCGGGCCTCCTTGTTCGCCGCCAGCACGGTGAAGGCGTACGTCAGCATCGGGTCGCGCCGGTCCGCCATCCGGGTCGTGCCGGCGTGGTTGGCCTCCCCGGTGAAGTCCAGCCGCCAGCGGCCGTGTGGCCAGATCCCGCTGGCCACCCCCACCGGTGCGTCCAGGTCGACCAGGGCCCGGCCCTGCTCGATGTGCAGCTCGACGAAGACGCCGACGCGGGCCAGCAGGTCGGGACGGGCGCCGGCCGGGGCGCCGCCGAGGGCCTCGGCGAGGCGCACCCCGGCCCGGTCGGTCAACGCCGCCGCCTGCCGCGCGTCGAGCGCACCGGTCAGTAGCCGCGACCCGAGACAGGGCACGCCGAACCGGGAGCCCTCCTCCTCGGCGAACGCGATCACCCCGACGGGCCGGCGGAACCGGCGGCCCGCCCGGCGCAGGGCGCGGACCGCCAGCAGGGCGCTGACGATGCCCAGCGGGCCGTCGTATGCGCCGCCGTGCGGGACCGAGTCGAAGTGGCTGCCGAGCAGCACCGCGTCGCCGGCGTCCGGGCTCGGGCCGTACCAGGCGACGAGGTTGCCGTTGCCGTCCGGCTCGACGGTGTGCGCCCCGTCGGCGGTGGCGGTGGCGGCGAACCACTCCTCCAGACGGCGGACCGGCTCGGTGTAGCCGTACCGGAGGTAGCCGCCGGTGTCCGGGTCGCGGCCGATCGGCGCGATCTCCGCCCAGAGCCGGCGGAACTCGGCCACCTGGGGGCGGGGCGCGGAGGGCTCGGCGACGGCGGGGTCCGGTACCACGGGGTCCGTCCTCACCGCTCGGCCATCGGGATGCGGAGGTTGCCCCGGGCCGCGGCCTCGACCGCCTCGGGGTACCCGGCGTCGGCGTGCCGGAGCACGCCGGTGGCGGGATCGTTGCTGAGCACCCGTTCGAGCTTCTGCGCGGCGAGCGGGGTGCCGTCGGCGACGGTGACCTGCCCGGCGTGCAGGGACCGGCCGATGCCGACCCCGCCGCCGTGGTGGATGCTCACCCAGGACGCGCCGCTGGCCGTGTTGACCAGGGCGTTGAGCAGCGGCCAGTCGGCGATCGCGTCCGAGCCGTCGGCCATCGCCTCGGTCTCCCGGTACGGCGAGGCGACCGAACCGGCGTCGAGGTGGTCGCGGCCGATGACGATCGGGGCGGCCAGTTCGCCGGAGGCCACCATCTCGTTGAACCGGATCCCGGCCCGGTCGCGCTCGCCGTGACCGAGCCAGCAGATCCGGGCCGGGAGGCCCTGGAAGGCGACCCGTTCGCCGGCGAGGCGGATCCAGCGGGTGAGGGACTCGTTCTCCGGGAACAGGTCGAGCACGGCGCGGTCGGTGGCGGCGATGTCGGCCGGGTCGCCGCTCAGCGCCGCCCAGCGGAACGGGCCCTTGCCCTGGCTGAACAGCGGCCGGATGTACGCCGGCACGAAGCCCGGGAAGTCGAAGGCCCGGTCGTAGCCGCCGAGCTTCGCCTCGCCCCGGATCGAGTTGCCGTAGTCGAAGACCTCGGCGCCGCCGTCGAGGAAGCCGACCATCGCCTCGACGTGCCGCACCATCGAGGCGCGGGCCCGCTCGGCGTACTCGGCCGGACTGCGGCGGGCCAGCTCGGCCGCGTCGGCGGGGTCGACCCCGACCGGCACGTACGACAGCGGGTCGTGCGCGCTGGTCTGGTCGGTGACGATGTCGATCTCGACGCCCCGGGCCAGCAGCTCGGGGAACACGAGCGCGGCGTTGCCGACCACGCCGACCGAGAGCGGCCTCCGCTCCCGCTTGGCCGCCAGGGCCCGTGTCACCGCCTCGTCCAGCGAGTCGGCGACGGTGTCCAGGTAGCGGGTGGCGACCCGGCGGGCCAGCCGTCGCGGGTCGACGTCGACGATCAGGCAGACCCCGCCGTTCATCGTCACGGCCAGCGGCTGCGCGCCGCCCATCCCGCCGCAGCCGGCGGTCAGGGTCAGGGTGCCGGCCAGCGAGCCGCCGAACCGCTTGGCCGCCACGGCGGCGAAGGTCTCGTACGTGCCCTGGAGGATGCCCTGGGTACCGATGTAGATCCACGACCCGGCGGTCATCTGGCCGTACATGGTGAGGCCGAGCTGTTCGAGACGGCGGAACTCCGGCCAGGTGGCCCAGTCGCCGACCAGGTTCGAGTTGGCGATCAGCACCCGGGGTGCCCACTCGTGGGTGCGCAGCACCCCGACCGGCCGTCCCGACTGCACCAGCATGGTCTCGTCGTCGCGCAGCGTGGTCAGGGTGCGGACCAGTGCGTGGTACGAGGGCCAGTCCCGGGCCGCCCGCCCGGTGCCGCCGTAGACGACGAGGTCGTCGGGGCGCTCGGCGACCTCGGGGTCGAGGTTGTTCATCAGCATCCGCAGCGCGGCCTCCTGCGGCCACCCGAGCGCGGTCCGGGTGCTGCCGCGCGGGGCGCGGATCGGGTCGGCCATGGGACCTCCGTTTCCGGTGGTGGGTGCGGTGTGGGTCGGGTGGTGGGTGGGGCGCGGGTCGTTGGTGGGTGCGTGGGCTCGGTCGACGGCGACGGGCTATCCGACGAAGAGCTGTCGGCGGGCGGCGGACTGTTCGAACTGTTCGAGCCGGCGCTGGACGTCGGCGGGCGCGGCGTCGCAGAGCGCCTGCAGCAGCACCATCGCCATCGCCATCGGCGCGGTGTGCAGGTCGAAGACAAGCTGGGCGCCGACCGCCGCCGGCAGCACGATGTCGGCGTGCTCGGCGGCCGGGCTGACCGCCGAGTCGGTGATGACCACGACCGACATCCCGGCCGCGCGGGCGTCGGTGAGGGCGTCCAGCGCCTCCCGGGGATAGCGGGGGAGCACGATCGCCAGCATGGCGGACGCGCCGGCCGCGCGGGCCTGTTCCAGCCGGTCGGCGAGCAGGCTTCCGCCGGAGTCCAGGATCCGGACGTCCGGGTGGACCTTGGCGGCGAAGTAGGCGAAGTAGCCGGCCAGCGGCGCGGCGGCCCGCAGTCCGAGGACGACCAGTGGTCGGCTGCCGGCGAGCAGGGCTCCGGCGGCGGTCACCGCCTCCCGGTTGGCGAGCTGCTCGGCGAGACGGTGCAGGTTGTCGGCCTCGGCCCGGACCGCCCGCTGCAGCTCGTTGTCGACCGGCGCGGCGGGCCGGTGGTGCCCGGCGGCGAGGATCTCCCGCAGCCGGCGACGCAGCGCCGGGTAGCCGTCGTAGCCGAGCGCCATCGCGAACCGGGTCACCGAGGGCTGGCTGACCTTGGCGAGCTCGGCGACCTCGGCCGCGGAGAGGAAGGCCGCGGAGGCGGCGTGCTGGACCAGGCTGTGCGCGATCCGTCGCTGGGTCGGGGTCAGCCGGATGCCCTGGAACAGGTCGAGCAGGCGGTCCGTGGGTGGTGCCGCGACGACAGTGCCGTCATTCACGAGACGAATGTATGCATGAAATATTTCAGAAGCAACGGGAGCCCGGGGACGTGGTACAACCTGCGCGTGGACGGTACGAAACTGCGACGTGCCATCGCCCGCAGCCGTCTCGCCCCGGTTGCGGCCTTCCCCAAGCGGTTCCTGCGGGTGGCCCGGCACGACGCCCGGGTCCTCGGCAACTCGGCCCGCTGGCTGCTCACCTCCCGGGAGCACCACAACTACACGTACGACCTGACCAGGCTCAGCCGCGAGCACCTGGCCTGGTTCGTCAGCGTCACCTGCGAGGTCCCCGTCAGGCAGGTGCGGGCGTACCTCGACGAGATCGAGCACGACGACGCGCTGCGCCGGCACATCGAGCGGACCACCGCGACCGCCGACCGTCGGGGCCTGGCCGACCGCACCGTGCGGTACGCCCGCCGGATCGGCTGGTACGCGATCGTCCGGGCCACCCGACCCGGGCACGTGGTGGAGACCGGGGTCGACAAGGGCCTCGGGACCTGCGTCCTCGCCGCGGCCCTGCTGCGCAACGCGGCCGAGGGTGCCCCCGGCCGGGTCACCTCGCTGGACATCAACCCCGAGGCCGGCTACCTGGCCAAGGCCGAGCCGTGGTCGAGCGTGGTCGATCTGGTGATCGGAGACTCCGTCGCCTCGATCCAGGCCCTGGACCGTCCCGTCGACCTGTTCCTGCACGACAGCAACCACAGCGCCGCGCACGAGCGTCGGGAGTTCCAGGCCGTGGAGCCGAAGCTCGCCCCGGGGGCCCGGCTGCTCACCGACAACGTCACCGTCACCAACGTCCTGGCCGAACACGCCGAGAAGACCGGGCGGCGGTTCCTCGCCTACCGGGAGACACCGGCCCGCCACTGGTACCCCGGCGACGGCATCGGCATGGCCTGGTAGCCGGGCGCCGGACGGCCGTGGCGGCGGGGCGACGGCCGGGTGGCCCGGGACCCCGCTGCCGCCGGGTCGTCGCCTGTGGCACGGTGGCGGCATGCGACTGGCGGCGATTCACACGTACCCGGTCAAGGGCTGCTACCGGCGCGACCTCGACGCCGCGCGGGTCGAGCCGTGGGGCCTGGCCGGCGACCGACGCTGGATGATCGTCGACGACGAGGGCGTCGGGATCACCCAGCGCCAGCTTCCGGCGCTGGTCGCGGTACGCCCCGAGCCGCGTCCCGGTGGGCTGCTGCTCCGCGCCGCCGGGAGCGAGCCGCACGAGGTCGCCGAGCCGACCGACGGCGAACCGGTCCGGGTGCGGGTCTTCGCCCACCAGCCCGGTGCGCCGGCCCGCGCCGCCGATCCGGCAACCAACGACTGGCTCTCCCACGTCCTCGACCGGAGGGTGCGGCTGGTCTGGCTGGGCGACCCGACCGGCCGGCCGATCCCCGACGTCCACGGCGTCGAACCCGACGACCGGGTCAGCTTCGCCGACGGGTATCCACTGCTGCTGGCCAACCAGGCCTCGCTCGACGCGCTCAACGAGTGGCTGCTGCAGGCGGGGAGCCCGGAGGGGCCACTGCCGATGACCCGGTTCCGGCCCAACCTGGTGATCGGCGGGGCCGCGCCCTGGGCCGAGGACGACTGGCTCAACCGCCGGCTGCGCATCGGCCCGGTCCTCTTCCGGGTGGCCAAACCCTGCGGCCGGTGCCTGGTCACCACCACGGACCAGGAGACCGGGGCCCGCGGCCACGAGCCGTTGCGGACGCTGGCGCGGTACCGCAACCGCAACCGGCAGCTCGTGTTCGGGCAGAACCTCGTACCGTTGCGCGGCGCCGCCGGATCCGGTGACACCGTACGCGTGGGCGACCCGGTCGAACTGCTACCCGACCAGCCGTCGCCGTGACGGCTCCGCGGTCCGGCCCGGGGTGTGGCCGAGGTCCGGCCGAGGGAACGTGCGTGTTGCGCCGATCCCGGACCGTCCGGCACCATCCCGGGCGTGATCGACGACCCGCGTACCCCCGCCGACCCCGGCGACCAGGCGGACGACCGGCCGGAGCACGGCCGGGACGGCCGGACCGGGCGCTGGCGCCGGTTGCCGACACCGTGGCTGGCAGGCGGCGGCTCGGCGGTGCTCGCCGCCGTCCTCGGCGTCGTGCTGGTCTGGGTCTCCGGCGAGTCCGCGGCCTGTGCGGCCGCCCTCGTCCCGCCGGCACCGGCCGCCTTCGCGGCTCCCCGGCCGGTGGCCGCCGCCCCGGTGGCCGGCGCCGCCGTGCCCATGGCCGCCCGTGCCGCCCCGCCGGACAGCTCGAAGGTCTACAAGGGAAAGGCGTCGCACTACGACGGCGGGAACTCGGGTGGCAACTGCTCCTTCCCCGGCCCGCCGGCCAACCGCCTCTACGCCGCGCTCGGCCCCGCCCAGTACGCCGGTGGGGCGGCCTGCGGCAGCTTCCTCGACGTGACCGGCCCGAAGGGCACGGTCCGGGTGATGGTGCTGGACCGCTGCGCCGGCTGCTCGGACGGGAAGATCGACCTGTCCAAGCAGGCGTTCGCGAAGATCGCCGACCTGTCGAAGGGAATCGTGTCGGTCCGGTACCGGTTCGTGGTCAACCCGCCGGTGACCGGTCCGCTGACCTTCCGGATCAAGCGCGGGGCGTCGCGGTGGTGGTTCGCCGTGCAGGTGGGCAACCACGGCAACCCGCTGAGGTCGGTGGCGGCACGTCAGGCCGGTGGTGACTGGCGGAAAGCCAAACGGCAGCCCGACAACTACTGGGTGATCGACGGCGGCCTCGGCCCCGGGCCGTACGACATCCGGGTCACCGACATCCACGGCAACGAGGCGGTGGCCACGGGGATCCGTCTCAAACCCCGGAAGGTGCAGCGCAGTCAGGTCCGGCTGTACGGGACGGCGCCGAGCGCCCCCGCCCCGTCGGCGGCGACCGCCCACCCCGCGTCACCGGGCGAGCCGGCCGCCGGTGCCACGCCGCCGACCGGGCCGGCCGGCGGTCCCGCCCTGCCGTCCGGGACTGCCGTCGGTCCTGACGGCGCGTCGTCGCCCGCCGACCCGGCGGCCGCCCCGCAGGCCGCCGCCACGGGGCCGGCGACGGGGTGCGGCTGAGCGGGACGGCGGCGTGACGCCCGGGCGGTGGGGTGCCCGGCGGCTCGTCCGGCGGCCCGGCGCCACCGTCACTCTTGCCCGGTGAGCGCCAGCCACATCAGGATCTCGTCGCGGTCGTCGTCCGGCGCGACCCGCAGCGCGCCGGGGAGCCGCCCCACCTCCCGGTAGCCGAGCCGCTGGTAGAACCTCTCGACGCCGTGGCCGGCGCGGACGGTCAGGTGCAGCGCCACCCAGCCCAGTTCCCTCGCGACCTGCGCGGCGTGCCGCATCAGGGCCAGGCCGTAGCCGTGTCCCTGCCGGTCGGGGTGGACCATGACCCGTTTGACCACACCCCAGTGCGCCTTGAGCCGGAAGCGGTTGTCGGTGAGGAAGAGCAGCGCGACCGGTCGGTCCTGCTCGTATCCGACCAGCAACCGGTCCGGGCCGTCCGTCACCTCGGCGAGGGTGGCCAGCGCGAGCGGGCGGACCTCCTCCTCGGTGACGGGTCCGACGAAGCCGACCGCGCCGCCGGCGTTGGTCACCGCGGTCCACAGCGTCACGATCTGGTCGCGCAGCTCGGCGGTCAGCGGAGGGTCGAGAACGAAGCGGATGGCCACGCCGGTCATCCTTCTCGACCCGTCGCCACCGCCGTCGGCGTGCCGGGCACATCGTGACCGTGCCAACAGACCACCGTGGTCGACCACCGCCGCGCGGCGACGTGGTGAGTGCGGGAGAGGGGAGTCGAACCCCTACGCCCGAAGGCACAGGAACCTAAATCCTGCGTGGCTGCCAGTTACACCACTCCCGCGTGATCTCGAGTGTAGACCGCCGGGTTGCCGTCGCCCGGGCCCGGACCGGCGGTGGTCAGTCCAGGCCGAGGTCGCGGCGGAGCTTGGCGACGTGCCCGGTCGCCTTGACGTTGTAGAGGGCCCGCTCGATCCGGCCGTCGGCGTCGATGACGAACGTGGACCGGATCACGCCGGTGACGGTACGGCCGTACGACTGCTTCTCGCCGTACGCCCCGTACGCGCGGAGCACGGACCGGTCGGTGTCGGCGACCAGCGGGAAGGTGATCGCGTCACGTTCCCGGAACCTCGCCAGCTTCTCGGGCGGGTCGGGCGAGATGCCCACCACCTCGTAGCCGGCCGCCTGCAGCGAGGCGAGCGAGTCGCGGAAGTCGCACGCCTGCCTGGTGCAGCCCGGCGTCATGGCGGCCGGGTAGGCGTAGAGGATCACCTTGCGACCGCGCAGCTCGCCGAGGCTGAGCGTGCCGCCGGTGTCGGTGGGGAGCGTGAAGTCGGGCGCGATGTCCCCGGGTGCGAGCCGGATGGGCGAGGTCATGACCTCGACCCTAGCGCCTGGTGTCTGGGAGGTTGCGGTTGGCGTACAGTTCTTGCACAGCTCTGGCAACAGCGTCATCACGGCCATAAGCTGGGCCCCCCGACGGGGCGGATTCCCCTCGGCCTACGGGAGGTGGCGTGGATACCCTGGCGATGCACATCTCGAACGGGATCATCAACGGTCCCGTGGCGGCGGTCTTCGCGGCGTTCGCCCTCGCGGTGCTCGCGCTCTGCGTGGTGCGGGGCCGGCAGGACCTGGACGAGCGGCTGGCCCCGATGGCCGGCCTGGTCGCCGCCTTCATCTTCGCGGTGCAGATGCTCAACTTTCCGATCTTCACCGGCGCGGTCAGCGGACACCTTCTCGGTGGCGCCCTCGCCACGATGTTGGTCGGCCCCTGGGTGGGCACCCTCTGCGTCGCCGTGGTGCTGATCGTCCAGGCCCTCGTCTTCGGTGACGGCGGGGTGGCCATGCTCGGGCTCAACATCACCAACATGGCCGTCATCGGCACGGCGGTCGCGTACCCGCTGGTCGCGCTGCTGTTGCGCCTGTTGCCCCGCACCGTCAGCGGACTGGCGGCCACCGCCGTCGTCGCCTCGGTGGTCAGCGTGCTGGCCGCCGCCATGGGCTTCGTCGTGCAGTACTGGCTCGGCGGCACCACCGACCTCGGCAGCGGCCTCGTCGGCCTGGCCGGCACCATGGCCGGGGTCCACCTGCTGATCGGGGTCGGGGAGGGTCTGATCACCGCGACCACCGTGGTGACGGTGGCGAAGGTCCGACCGGACCTGGTCTACGCGCTGCGCGGCCGGCGGATCGTCACACCGGACACGCCGCAGGTGCCGGCCGCCGGAGGTGCCCGGTGAGCGGAGGAGGCGGACGGGTGGCGAAGCGGTCGAACCTGTTCGTTCTCGGTGGGTTGTTGGTGGCCCTGCTGCTCGCCGGGGTGGTGAGCAACTTCGCCTCCGCGCACCCCGACGGGCTGGACTCCTCGCTGCGCGAGGGCTGTGTCTTCGACGCCGACGACACCATCGTCGGCGGAAGCTGTCCGGCACAGCAGGCCAGGGAGCACGAGCTGGCCGACTCGCCGCTGGCCGACTACGGGGTCCGGGGGGTGGACAACGAGTACCTGTCCACCGGGCTGTCCGGGGTGGTCGGCGTCCTGCTCACCTTCACCGTGGGTGGTGGCCTGTTCTGGCTGCTCCGCCGTCGTTCCGACGGCGGCGTGGCCCGATCCGCCGCCTCCGGCGACGACGCCGATCCCACCCCGGGCGGTGCCGACGTGTCGGCGACGGCCGACGGCCGGCGGTAGCGGGAGGGGCCGGCCGCGATGGGTGCCGGGCACGCGCACGTCCTCTACCGGGACCGATCGTCGCCGGTGCACCGGCTGCCACCCGAGGTCAAGATCACGGCGATGGTGGTCTTCACCGTCGCCGTGGTCGCCACCCCCCGGGAGGCGTTCTGGGCGTTCGGGGGCCACGCCATCCTGATCACGCTGGTGGCGGCGTTGGCCCGGATCGGCCCGGGATGGCTGGCCACGCGCGCGCTGATCGAGGTGCCGTTCGTGGTCTTCGCGTTCGCGCTGCCGTTTCTCGGCAGCGGCGACCGCGTCCACTGGCTCGGGCTGGAGCTCTCGGTCGACGGTCTCTACGGCGGTTGGAACATCCTGGCCAAGGGAACCCTCGGGGTCCTCGCCTCGCTGGTGCTGGCCGGCACGACGACGCCGCGCGACCTGCTCCTCGGCCTGGACCGGCTGCGCTGCCCGCAGATCGTGACCCAGATCGCCACCTTCATGCTGCGTTACCTCGACGTCCTGGTCGGCGAGGCCCGACGGATGCGGATCGCCCGGGTCTCCCGGGGCGACGACCCACGCTTCCTGTGGCAGCTGCGGGGTTTCGCCGCCGGGATCGGCGCGCTCTTCCTGCGTGCCTTCGAACGCGGCGAGCGGGTGTACCTGGCCATGGTCGCCCGGGGCTACCAGGGCCGGATGCCGGACGTCCGGCGCGGGGCCGGTGCGGCGGGCCTCCGGCACTGGCTGGCCGCGGCGACCGTCCCGCTCGCCGCGACCGGCGTGGCCACCGCCGCGGCGGTGCTGGGATGATCGGGTACGTGGATCGCGTGCCCGCCGCCGACGTCACCTCCGCCGACGGCTCCGTCTCCGCCGGCGTCCCCTCTCTCGACGTCCGCGGCCTCCACTACAGCTACCCGGACGGCCACGTCGCGTTGCGCGGGGTCGACCTGGTCGTGCCCCGGGGCGGCCGGGTGGCGCTGCTCGGTCCGAACGGGGCCGGCAAGACCACCCTGGTGCTGCACCTGAACGGGATCCTCTCCGGCGGTGGCGGAACCGTCACCGTCGGCGGGCTGACCGTGACCCGCGACCGGGCGACCCTGGCCGAGATCCGCCGCCGTGTCGGCATCGTCTTCCAGGATCCCGACGACCAGCTCTTCCTGCCCACGGTCGCCGAGGACGTGGCGTTCGGGCCGGCGAACCTCGGCCTGCGCGGCGCGGAGCTGGAGAGCCGGGTCACCGAGGCGCTGGACGCGGTGGGGATGACCGAGCACCGGGACCGCGCGCCGCAGCACCTGTCGTTCGGGCAGCGTCGCCGGGTCGCGGTGGCGACCGTGCTCGCGATGCGCCCGGAGATCCTGGTCCTCGACGAGCCCTCCTCCAACCTGGATCCGGCCGCCCGCCGTGAGCTGGCCGCGATCCTGCGCCGGCTGCCGGTGACCATGCTGATGGTCACCCACGACCTGCCGTACGCGCTGGAGCTCTGCGACCGGGCGGTGATCCTCGACGCCGGCCGGATCGTCGCCGACGGGGCCACCGCGGAGCTGCTCGCCGACGCCGAACTGCTCGCCCGGCACCGGCTGGAGCTGCCGTACGGCTTCGACCCGGCGCTGGCCGCCCGCCAGCTCGCCGCCCACCAGGGAGGCATGGTCCGGTAGGTCTGCCGCCCCACGGTGAGACGCCCGCCCGCCGTGGTGCCCAGATCACGCTTCAGACGGCGCCCGGCGGCGGCCGTCCCCGGGGTGGTGGGCGGTGGCGAGCCCTCGGCGGCACCGAGACCGGGCTCAGGCACACGGGGAGGCTCCGCTCCGGCCGCGGCCGAGGCGGAGCCTCCCGCCGGGCGTCGACCGCGTCAACACCAGGCGACGTTGTTGCGGACGTTGTACGGGAAGTGTGTGCTGTAGGCCCAGCCGCTGTGGGACCCGTTGTAGGTCTCGACCCTGTACCACAGGTTGCCGTAGTCGTTGGTCAGCTTGCAGTAGGCCCAGATCCAGGTACCCGCCGGTACGTTGGGTCCCACCTTCGCACATGCCTCGTACGGGCCGGTCCGAATCGGTGTGCTGTCCACGGTCGTGGTCTGGTAACCCCAACTTCCTCCCGGTCGCGCGCACGCGACGGCGGCGGCAGCCGCACGATTCGTGTTCGTGGTGGCGGCGTGTGCGGGAATCGGTGCCAGCATCGCCAGGAGGAACGCGCCTGCCGACGCGACGGCGGCCAATAGCCTGGGCATGAAAACTCCCTTCTGCCGAAGAGCGGCTTTCGGTTCCCTGCCGGCCACGTGCTCGCTGCTCTCGTATCGCCTTCCCGACGGTTCAGGTTTGCCGTGACCGGCATGACGAACGAGGGGCCGAGGCCCGTCTGTCCATCGATGGTGGCCCTGGATCGAGTCGAGGTGGGAGATTTGGACGTCCATGGACGCCCGTGGACGTCCCGTGCCACGATCTGTATTCATGTCCGACAATGCCATGGTCCCTGATCCGGAATCTCTGAGAACCGAGCAGGAGCTGTTGGCGGCCGTGAACCGACTCCGCATCAGCGTTGCTCGCCGTCGCGGAAAGGCGCGATTGTCGTTGAGGGATCTCGAGGCTGCGACCGGGGTGCCGAAGAGCAGTCTGGCGAACTACCTCACGGGGCGCACCATCATGCCGGTCGACGTTCTGGATCGTGTCGTGCTCGCTCTTGGCATACCGCCCAATGAGGCAGGCAGGTGGAGCGCGGCCTGGGAGCGCGTCATCGAGAGGCGACTGGCGTCCGACGAGCCGGACCCGGAGACGCCGGGTTCTGGTCGGACCGATGCGCAGGTGGACACAGCCTCACCGGCCGCTGGCGGAGGCCCTGCCCGAGAGCAGGACCGGTGGCGCCTGCTCGCCCGGGTGGTGGGGCGACGCCGCGCCCTACCCCTGGCCGTCGGGGCGCTGTTGGTGGCGGCGGTGAGTTGGGTCGGGTTGTCCGGAGGCGGCAGCGAGGACCTTCAGGCTGACGGGCCATCGAGCCAGGCGGGCACTCCGACGCGAGGTTTCGCGTTCGCCTCGGGAGGAAGTGTCGTTCGGATTCGCCCCGCCCGGACACCACACCTGTGCCTGACCGACGGGCACGAGCACACCGGCCGGTACCGTCCGGCGATCGCGGTGCAACGTCCCTGCGAGCAGGCACACCCACCGCATACGCTCATCGAACCGGTCGGCGGCGGCCTCTATCGCATCAAGTGGGATCACCCCGAGGAGGGGCTGGCCTGCCTGACGGTTCTCGACAGCGGTCCGGCCAAGGACATGCTCGAACCCTGGAACGACTGTGTCTCGGGGAAGCGTTCGCAGTTGTTCCGCATCGAACCGGTGGACGCACCCGTGCCCGGCACCTACCGGCTGCGGCCTGCCCACACCGACTTCTGCCTCGGCATTCGTGACGACGAGACGGCCAGCGATGCCGAAATCATCCAGCAGCCCTGTGCCAACGAGCGCGATCAGGTGTTCCTGATCGACCTCATGCCTCCCACCTGAGGCGTCCGTTCCGCGTGCCCTCCCGAGGCGCCCCGGCCCGGCTCTCCAGGCATGGCGGAGGGTTCCGTTCCGTCCTGGAGTCGCGCGTGGCCGACCCCGCCGGTCGCCGGTCAGCCGTCGCGGCGGGCGACCGGCGCGGGGCCGGGGTTCCGCTCGCCGTCCGGCAACACCGCCGACCAGCGGCGCCGCCCGGACGGGGCGGACGGGGGCCGCGGGCGGGATCGCCGGGCGGCGGTGGCGGCGCGGCTCGCGGCGTGCAGCCGCAGCATCCCGGCCGCGGCCAGCCCGCCTCCGACGGCGAGCGCCACCGCGACCGGCACCCGGGCCCACGGCGCCGGCCAGGGCACCGGCACCACCGAGCGGGCGAAGACCGCCGCGTTCGTCACGCCGGTGAACAGCGCCAGGCAGGTACCGGCAAGCGTCAGCACGAAGTCGGTGGCCGGGCGCCGGGCCAGCGCGTACGCCGCCGCGGCGAGCGCCGCCACCCCGGTCACCGTCGGCCAGAGCTGGGTCGTGACGAGACCGAGCAGCATACCGGCGAGGCCGGCGTCGGCGCCCCGGCCCAGTGCGTGGCCGAGCGCGGCGCCACCGCCGACCGCGGCCAGCCCGGCCAGCGCCACGGTGGCCCGCCGACCGGGCCGGGAGTCCCGGGGGAGCACGCCGAGCGCGCCGACGACGAGGCCACCGAGGATGCTCGCGCTCCACCAGAGCAGCGGATCCGGCGGGGGAACCCAGTCCAGGGTGCCGCGCAGTTCCAGCGGGGTGGTGCCGTCCCGCAGTGGGATCACCCAGTCCCGGACCCGCTGTGGCCGGTCCGGCGCCGCGGCGACCCGGGGCGGTGGCCCGTCCTCCAGCCACCGCGCCCGCTGGTCGTGCCACCGGACCACCGGTTCCGTGCCGACCCGGCGCCAGGACGGCGGCGCCGTCGGGTCGGCACCGGGCGGCGGCGTCTCGCCCTCCAGCGTCCGGTTGAGGTACGTCGCCGGGGAGGCGGTGTTCTCGTAGACGCCGTCGGGCCGGATCTCCAGGTACGGCTCACCGGCGTACCCGAGTACCTGGATCGGGCGGCCGGTCCGGTTCTCCAGTTCCAGACGGGCGCCCCCCTCGACCACACGCGCGCGCAGGCCGGGCAGGGCCGGGGTGACCCCGGTGACCCGGCTGCGGTAGTTGCTGCCCGCCGGGGCGTCGCCGGCGTGGGCGGCGGCCGGCGCGGCCGCCGCCAGCGCCCCGAGCAGGCCCGTCACGACAGCCAGCAGCAGTCGCGGGTACGCCCGTCGCGGGGCCGCGCCCACCGTCCGGCTCCGCCGCGTCCGTCGTGCGAGCCCGCCCGTCGGTACGGCCCGGCATGGCCGCGGCGTCGGCTGGTTCCGGCTCACCCGCCCGCCGCCGCCACCGCCGCGCGGACCGACTCGGCGCTCGCCTGTACCGGCTTCCCGTCGACCATGACGGTGGGGGTGCCGGTGACGCCGGCCCGGCTCGCCTCCTCGGTCACGTGGTCGGTCCATTTCTTGAACGTATTCCCGCGCACGCAGTTGCGGAAACTGTCCCGGCCCAGCCCGACCTCGACGGCGATGTCGACCAGTTGGTCGTCGCTGAGGCCGGGGCCTCCCTCCGGCGGCTGCCGGTCGAAGAGCGCGCGGGCGTACTCCAGGAACTTGCCGCTCTGCGCGGCGCAGCCGGAGGCGGCCGCCGACCGGGTCGAGTAGTTGGTGCTGGAGTAGCGGTTGAGGAACGCGACCGGGTGGTACGTCACCCGCACCTTGCCCTCGGCGACGAGCTGGTCGATCGTCTCGCCGGCCTGTTGCTCGAACTGCTTGCAGAAGGGGCAGAGGAAGTCCGCGTAGATGTCGATGTCGACCGGACCGGATCCGACGACGATGCCCGTGCCCTCCGGGTTCGCGCCGGCGGGCGGGGTGAAGTCGCCGGCGTTTCGGGCGGCCGTGACACCCCAACCGATCAGTCCGGCGATGACCAGCACGAACACCGCGCCGACCGACGTCCACAGGGCGCGGCGGCGACGGCGTTCCCGGGCCCGCTGCTCGCGGATCATGCGGGCCGCGCGGTTTCCCGCCCGGCCGGGGCGGGACTCGCCGGGCCGTCCGGCCGGGGGTTCCCCGGCGCGACCCGGGTGGGACTCGCCTGGTCTGCCGGGCCGGCGTCGACTCTTCTTTCTGTCGTTCATCTCGACCGCTACTCCTCCTGAGCCGGTTCCTCGTCATCCGGGCCGATCCCGATCGCCGCGTCCAGCGAGTAGGGCGTACGGGGCCAGAGGAGGAGGAAGCCGGCGAGCACCAGGAAACCGAGGTCCCGCAGGATCTCGGTTCCGTATCTCGGATCCTGGCCGGCGGCGAGGTCGCCGCCGCCGCCGAAGCACCCGCAGTCGATGGAGAGCCCGCGCGCCCACGCCGAGACGATCCCCGCGACGAAGACCACCAGCAGGGCCGCGGAGACCCCGGCGGCCAGCCGGGTGGCGAGGCCGAGCAGCAGGATCAGGCCGAGCGCGATCTCCACGAACGGCAGCGCGGCGCCGATGACCATCGCCACGTCGTAGGGAAAGATCTGGTAGGCGTTGACCGCCCGGCCGGAGGCGCCGAGGTCACTGATCTTGGAACCGCCGGCGACCAGCCACACCGCGGCGAGACCCAGTCGGGACGCCAGGCTGAGCCAGGGGCGGGTGACCGACCAGCGGCCACGCGCCGGGGTTCCCCCGTCTCCCACACCTACTACGGTCCGCTCCGTCACGGTCATTTCGTCGCCTTGATCGATGACATGGTTCCCGGCGTGGCGGGTGCCGTGTGTAACACCGCACCACGTGACATCACGCTCACCTACGGTACGCGGGCACGCTCGCCGCCACCGGGCCATTCCCCGGGCCGGCACACGGCGCGGCCGTGGCCGGAGAGTGGGGATCGCCACGCGCCGAAGGCCGACACGGCACCTCGGGAACTTTTCCATCCGGACCGTCGACTATCGGTACGGACAGGGAACGGATCGATGGGCGTGGAGGTCTGGTCCGGTGGTCGAAGGTCGCGCGGCGCAGTTCCATCGGCAACCATGTCCGGCATGACTGTCGCGAATCGCCCTCGGCTCGTCGCGTACCACCGTGACGGTGTCCCCGCCGCCGTGCGTGGTCGCGGCGGTGCCTCCGCCGTCGCGCTCCGGCAGCCGACCCGTCCCGCGGCCGGAAACGGCCGCGGGAGTGCCCCGGCGGCCGGGAACACCCGCCGCGGGGCGAGCGCCCGGATCGGTACCGGACTCGGACTCCTGCTGGCCGCCCTCGCCCTCCTGCTCGGTCCGGCCACCCCGGCCCACGCGCACGCCGTGCTGGTGAGCAGCAGCCCGGTGGCGGACTCCGTGCTGTCCGCCCCCCCGACCGAGGTGGTGCTCACGTTCAGCGAGACCGTCCGCCACGTACCGGGCAAGATCCGTGTGATCGGGCCGGACGGCAGCCGGGTGGACCGGGGGGAGCCGACCCTCAACGGCGCCGTCGTCACGATCCCGGTCGACCCGGGCGGGCCGCGCGGGACGTACCTGGTCACCTACCGGGTGATCTCGGCGGACAGCCATCCGGTCGCCGGCGCGTACACCTACTCGGTCGGGGCTCCGTCGCCGCCGCCGACCGACACCGGGGCCGACCGGGTCGACCCGGCGGTCGGGGTCGCCGTCCGGGTCGCCAAGTACCTCGGGTACGCCGGCCTGCTTCTGCTGATCGGTCCGGTGCTCGTGCTCACCCTGCTGTGGCCCCGCCGCCTGGATCGGACCGGCCCGGCCCGGCTGCTCTGGACCGGGATCGGGCTGATCGCCCTGTCGACGGTCGCCGCGCTCTGGCTCCAGGTTCCGTACACCGCGGGTGGCGGGCTGTTCGCGGTCAGCGGCGCCGCGTTCGGCGACGTCCTCGGCAGTACGTTCGGCGCGGCCCTGCTGGTCCGGCTGGGGATCCTGGCGGCGGTGGCGATCCTGGTCCGGCCGGTGGTCACCGGCCAGGCGGGCCGCGCCGACCAGATCCTGCTGGTCGTCCTCGGCGTGGTCGGACTCATCACCTGGCCGGTCGCCGGACATCCCGCCGCCTCGCCGGTGCCGGCGGTCTCGGTGGTCGTCGACGCCGTACACCTGGCCGGAATGGCGGTCTGGCTCGGCGGCCTGGTCATGCTCGGCGTCTTCCTGCTGCGCCGGGCGACCGAGCGGGAGCTCGACGCCATCCTGCCGGTCTGGTCCCGGTGGGCCACCCTCGCCGTCTCCGCACTGCTGCTCGCCGGGCTGGTGCAGGCGCTGATCGAGGTCGGTACGGTGAACGCCCTCGTCTCGACCACGTACGGCCGGCTGCTCATCGCCAAGATTCTGCTCTTCGCGCTGGTCATCGCGGTGGCCGCGTACTCGCGGCGGCTGGTCCAGCGCCGGCTGCTCGCCGACGGGTGGGCGGAGCCGGAGGAGGACGTCCGGGACGAGCCGGTGGGGGAGGACCTCCCGGAGGAACCCGTGGCGGAGGACGTCTCGGACGAACCCGTGGCGGAGGAGGACACCCCGAAGCACGGCGATCCCGGGTCGACCCTCGGCACGGTGCGGACCCGCCGCGCCGTCTGGGCGGAGCTCGCCATCACGGCGGTGGTGCTGGCGTTCTCCGCGATCCTGGTGCAGACGCCGCCGGCCCGCAGCGCCGAGGAGTACGCCGACGGTGGCACCGCCGGCTACTACAGCGCGACGCTGACCAGTTCCCTGTACTCGCTGCAGGTCGAGGTGGACCCGGCCAGGGTCGGGAGCAACTCGATCCATCTGTACGCGTACACCCTGGACAACAAGCCGATGCCGGTGGTCGAGTGGCGGGCCACGGCCGCCCTGCCCGACCAGGGGATCGAGCCGATCGAGATCCCGCTGCTGCCACTGACCGACAACCACGTCACGGGCGAGATCAGCCTGCCGAGACCGGGAAGTTGGCAGCTGCGCTTCACCCTCCGGACATCGGACATCGACCAGGCCACGGTGACCAGCACCGTGCCGATCACCTAGAGAGGGAGCTCATGATCCGTCACCGTCGGGCCGCGCTTCGCGCCGCCCTCGTTCTCGGCGCCGCCGCAGCCAGCGTGTTCGGGCTGGTCGCCCCGGCATCCGCGCACGTCACCGTGAACCCGCGGGAGGCGACCCAGGGCGGCTATGCCCGGTTGGCGTTCCGGGTGCCGACCGAGAGCGACACCGCCTCGACCGTCAGGCTGGAGGTGACACTGCCGGACGACGCACCGGTGGCGTCGGTCTCCACGATGCCGGTGCCGGGGTGGACGGTGGCGATCGAGCGGCGTCCGGTCAACCCGCCCGTGGAGGTGCACGGCAGCCAGGTGTCGGAGGTCGTGTCCAAGATCACATGGACCGCCTCGGCGGACGCCGGCATCAAGCCCGGGGAGTTCCAGGAGTTCCCGGTCTCGATGGGACCGTTGCCCGAGGTGGACCGGATGGTCTTCCGGGTTCTGCAGCACTACTCGGACGGCAACGTCGCCCGCTGGATCGAGGCGCCGGCCGCCGACGGCACCGAGCCGGAGAACGACCCGGCGCCGGTCCTGAAGCTGCTCCCGGCGGCGTCGAACGCGCCGTCGGCCACCCCGACGGCGACCGCCGCCGAGCCGGGCGCGAGCGCGGCGGACGACGACGGCGACTCGACCGCCCGGGGCCTCGGTATCGCGGGGCTCGTCGCCGGGCTGGCCGGTCTGGTCCTGGGGGCGTTGGCCCTCGTGCGCAGCCGGTCGACGACCACCCCACCCGCGGCCTGATCCCGCGGCTGCCCGCCCACTCCTTGCGCGGCCTCGTCCCGGGCCGCCCGCTGGCCCGCCGGCACCTGCCGGCGGGCCAGCGGCGTCCGGGGGTGCGGAACGCGTGGCGGTCATCCCACCCGGGTCCGCCGCCGTCGGGCGGCGGCACACCGAGGCCGGGCGCCGGTGTCTCCCGGACCGCTCGCGGCGTCACCCGGCAGGGCCGGTCCGGCACGCAGCCGGCGGCCGTGGTGGCGGTTCGACAGGTCGGTGGTGTTTTCGGGCAATAATCCGTGTTCACGGTATTTCGCTCGGTATGGTCGTGCGGTACTCCGACCTGCGGGGTCGGTGGGTGTGCAAGGACCCACGAGGGAGAGACACGGATGCGGTTCGTACGGCTCGCCGCCGGCATGCTCCTGCTCGCCATCGGGCTGCCGGTGCTTCTCGCCGGAGGTGCACTGTGGATCGTGGCGCAGCAGCGCGGCCCGAACGGCGGGTACGGCGGACCGTTGGAGCGCGTCGAGACCCGGGGGCACGCGGTCGTCGTACCGGACCTGAACGCCCTGCTGCGCCGGGAGGCACCCGTCGTCCTGGCCGGCCGGAGCGGGATGCGGATCATCGCGCGTACCGACGGGAACCCCGCGTTCGTCGGGCTGGCTCCCGCCGCCGAGGTGGCGACCTACCTCTCCGAGACGTCGTACGCGCGCGTCGACCGGGTGAGCGTCACCCGGGGTGTCCTGCCGGTCCGCGTGACCCCGGTCGAGGGGAGCGCCCGCTCCGCGCGCGCCTCGGCCCCGGGACGGGCCCCCGAACCGGACGGGTCGCAGGACCCTGCCGCCGACCGGCTCCCGGCCACCGCCCGGGTGGGCCCGCCGGGCGAACAGAGCCTCTGGGTCCGGTACGGCGTCGGCGTGCTCGACCTGACCGCCGACGACGTACGCGGACACCGACTGAGCCTCGTCGTGATGCGCCCCGACGCCCGGCCCGGAATCGCCGCCGACCTGCGGGCCGAGATCCGTCCCGGCTGGCTCGGACCGGCCACCTGGGGCCTGGTGGCCACGGGCGGCCTGCTGGTGGTGCTTGGCACCGTGCTGCTGGCTCGGCCGATCCGGCCACGTGAGGTCGTCTTCGTCGTCGAACCGGACCAGGTTCCGGAGCTCGCCGCCCGCCTGGGCATCACCGCGCTGAACGACCTCGGCGCGCCGCCGGCCCGGGAGCAGCAGTCCGCGCGATCGCCGAGCGTGGCGTCGCCGGCGCGCACCGTCTCCCCGGGGAACCCGCGCGGGTCACCGGCCGGCCACCGTGCCGTGGCGACCGGCTCCGGCCGCGCGCCGGCCCCGATGCCCGCGCCGCCGCCCGTGCCCGTGCCGCCGCCCGTGCCCGTGCCGCCGCCGTCGCCGACCCCGCCGTTGCCCGCACCGACCCCGCCGGCGCCGACCCCGCCCCGGCCCGCACCGGTGCCGGCGGCCCCGGTCGCGCCGGCGTCCGCGGTCCGGTCGGTGTCCGCGTCCGGGCTGCCGGTCGCGGATCCGTCGGCCGGGTCGACTGCGTCGACGGTGCCGGTCGGGTCGACTCCGTCGAGGGTGCCGGCTGGGTCGACTCCGTCGACGGTTCCGGCCGGGTCGACTGCGTCGGCGGTTCCGGCCGGCCCTCCGTCGTGACCCTCCGTGCCCGGCGCCAGCGCCGGGCAGGGCAGGAGCCGGTGGACCCGGACGGGCCGGCACGACGAGCGGCCCCCCGCGCTGCCGACACGGGGGGCCGCTCTCACCGGGGGATCGGTGTACCGAAGGGACGTTTCAGATGTTGTCACCAGATTAGCTGCCTGAGCCCAGACTAGATATATCTGTCCATTTGGCGCAAGTTCTATGACTAACCGGTATACGGCTCACGTTTGGGCCGGGCTGTCCCCCTGTGTGTCCTTTTTCAGGCCGGGTCGGGCGGGCAGCACGACGAGGAGGATCAACGCGAAGAGCACGTAGACGTTCCGGAGCAGGAACTCGCCGGGGGTGTCGGTCCGGGCGAACCCCTTCCCCCAGTCGTAGAAGGAGACCACCCCGTACACGATGCCGACGGCGAGGAGGACGGTGAGAACGAGCAGGCCGATTCTTCGGCGCCGCCCGGCGGCGGTGGTCGGCGGGACGGGCGGGCGGAGGGTCACGTCGATCAGCACCAGAAGGGCGGGAATGAACCAGTACGCATGGTGTGTCCAGGTGATCGGGCTCACCAGGACACCGACCAGCCCGGTCAGGGCCATCCCGGCCAGGTCGTCTCCGGCTCGGAGCACCCGGGCGGCCCGCCAGAGCCCGTACCCGGCGACGGCCAGGGCCAGGAGCAGCCAGAGGAACTGGTTCGGCTTTCCGGGTGTGGTGAAGCGGCTGAGCAGGCCGAGCAGCGACTGGTTGCCGGTGTAGTCGGTGCGGCCGACCCGGTCGGTCAGCCACAGTTCGTGTGTCCAGAACCGCCACGAGTCACGTGGCGCGATCGCCGCCGCGAGCAGGGTCGCCCCGGCCGCGGCCGCGCCGGCGACCACCGCGGCCCGCCACCGCCGGGCGACCAGCAGGTAGACGATGAAGATGCCCGGATAGAGCTTCAGCGCCGTCGCCAGTCCGACACCGACGCCGGCCCAGCGTGACCCCTTCGGTACGGCGAAGAGCAGGTCGGCCAGGATCAGGGTGACGAGCAGCATGTTGATCTGCCCGAACGCCAGGGTTTCCCGGGTACTCTCCGTGGCCAGGACGAGCGGGACCGCGAAGCCCAGCGCGAACCACCGCGGCAGGTTGTGCCGCTCGGCGAGCGGCTTGACCAGCCACCAGGTGGTGATCAGCAGCGCGAGCAGGCTGAGCGCCGTGAAGATCGTGACGGTGAGCCCGAGACGCAGCTCCGCGAACGGGCGGAGCAGCAGCGCGGCGAACGGTGGATAGGTGAAGTACAACTCACCCTGGACCCTGTCGGCCTGCACGTAGTCGTACAGCGGGTTGCCCTCCGCCCACCAGCGCATCGCGCTCATGTAGATCTTGAGATCGAAGAAGTTGTGCGGGGCGTCGAAGAGGTACAGGACCGGCAGCAGGGCGATGATCAGTGCCACGCCAACGATCTGGCGCGCGGTCCGGCCGCCGGGATCGTCCTCGTCGACGACGGGCGGGGCGGAAGGCTCGGCAGGCACGGGAAAACCCTAGCGGGCCGTTCTGTCCGCAGCGCTGAGGCGCGGGCCGTCGGTCGGCGCGTAGTCTGGGCGACGTGGCTGATCTTCTCGTCTGGGTCGACTGTGAGATGACCGGGCTGGACCTCCGCAAGGACGCCTTGATCGAGGTCGCCGCCCTGGTGACGGACCGGGACCTCAACGTCCTCGGCGACGGCGTGGACGTGGTGATCCACGCCGACGAGGAGGTGTTGCAGGGCATGCCGGAGGTCGTCCGGGCGATGCACGAGAAGTCGGGGCTGACCGAGGAGGTGCGCCGGTCGACGGTCAGCCTGCGCGAGGCCGAGGACATGGTGTTGGAGTACGTCACGACCTACGTCAAGGAGCCGCGGACCACGCCGCTGTGTGGCAACTCCATCGCCACCGACCGGGGTTTCATCAGCCGGGACATGCCCAGGCTCGACGCACACCTGCACTACCGCATGATCGACGTCTCATCGATCAAGGAGCTGTGCCGTCGCTGGTACCCCCGGGTCTACTTCGGGCAGCCGGCCAAGGGACTGGCCCACCGGGCGCTCGCCGACATCCGGGAGAGCATCCGGGAACTGGAGTACTACCGGCGCACCATCTTCGTGCCGCTGCCCGGCCCGGACGTCGAAACCGCCAAGGAGATCGCCGCCCAGCTGTAGCCGGGGCGGGTCCACCCCCGGCGGCGCCCGGGGGAACCGGCTCGGGCCAACCCGGTCGACGTCGGGGGGTGGAGTGTCGCTATCATTGGTCAGCGCCGCAGCCGGACGGCACTGCCGGGTGTGGCGGTTTCACAGGTTCAACTGAACATGGTGGCTGTAGCTCAGTTGGCAGAGCACCGGGTTGTGGTCCCGGGTGTCGTGGGTTCAAATCCCATCAGTCACCCTGGTTGTGGATCTGTTGATCCTCGTGTCAGGGCCCCCTCGTCAGAGGGGGCCCTGATCGTCTCGGGGGCCGGGAGACCCTGTTCCGTCTGGCGCGGTACCCGCCGATCGATACCCGGACGGCGCCTGCCACCGACGGGCACCGGCGCGCCACGGCGACGGATGGTGGTGACAGCCGGCTGATGCGGTGCGGGGTGCGGGGCGCCGTCAGCGGCCCGTCCACCCGGCGGTAGTCCGGCGCAGAACGCACCCGGGCGGGTCGGGGAGCGACCCCCGACCCGCCCGGCTCGGTCCGCTACGCCTGCGCCGGCTCGTACGGGAGCGCGCTGCCCTTGACGTACTCGTCCCAGCTCAGGTTCCAGTCGGTCCAGCCGTTACCGTGCTGGAGCTTGCGCTCGGTGCCCTTGACGACGACCGGGTCGCCGACACGGGTCTGGTTGAACAGCCACCTGGCGTTCTCGGTGGACATGTTGACGCAGCCGTGCGACACGTTGCGGCGCCCCTGGTCGCCGACCGACCACGGGGCGGCGTGGATGTACTCGCCGCCCCAGGTGAGCCGCTGGGCGTACTCGATGTCGACGACGTAGCGGTTCGCCGGGTCCGGTTCGTCCCTGGTGTCGAAGACGGTCTTCGCCTTCTTCTCGATGATCACCATCGTGCCGCTGGAGGACGGGGTGCTCTTCTTGCCGAGGCTGACCGGGATGGTCTTGATCACCTTGCCGTCCCGGGTGACCGTCATCGTCTTGGTCTTGTTGTCGACGGTCATCAGCAGCGCGGGGCCGGTCTTGATGTCGACCGTCAGGTCGTTGCGGCCGTAGTAGCCGTCACCCATCGGCAGGCCACCGGTCTGGATCTTGTAGGAGATCCTGGTGTTGGCCTTCCAGTACGTCTTCGGCCGGTACCGGACCTCCGTCGGGCTGACCCAGTGCCAGATCCCCTCCTGGGCCGGCGTGCTGGTCACCGTCATCCGGCGCTGTACGTCGTCCCGGTAGTCCTTCGGGATGCCCCGGCTGAACCTGACGATCAGGGGCATGCCGACCCCGACGACCTGGCCGTCGCCCAGGAAGCTGCTCACCCGGACCTGCTTGCTGGGCTTGGCCATGGTGGTGAAGGTGCTGGTCGCCGTCGCCGGCCTGCCGTCGTCGCCGGTCGCGGTCACGGTCGCCGTGTACGTCGTGCCGTAGGCGAGTTGGCGGTCCGGCAGCCACGTCCCGTCGTCGGTGAGCCGACCCTTGACGGTGTTGCCGCTGGCGTCCTTCACCTCGACCGTGGTCTTGGTGGCGTTCTTGCTCGTGAAGGCGATCTCCGTCGACGCGGGTACGTCCCTGGCGTCCGCGGCCGGCGTGGTGATGCTGACCGACGCCTTCGGCTGCTGGTCCTCCGCGCTGCCGCCGCCCTGCCAGGTCGGTCCGCCACCCTGGCCGCCGCCGTCGCCGGTGCAGGCGGTCGCGGTGACCGCGAGAGCCCCGGCGAGTAGGACCGAGGCCACCGCCCGGACCGGCGAGAGCCGACGCCGCGACCCCGTCGACGCCGGGCCGACGGTACGACGTGTCACCTGAGTTCGGCGTACTCGCATGATTCCCTCACAGTGCTGTTGCCACGACCGTCCCTGAGGTGGTGGTGCCCAGGGCCCGTCCTCGTCCCAATGACGCCGGCCGACCGGATTCCGTTTCCCGGCGTGTGCCAGAACACGGACAGTGACGCCTCTGCCCCGGTGCGTCGGCGGCTGTCGATGCGGGCGCTGGCGACCGATGGTAGTCCGCTACGCGCCGAGATCGTCCGGTACCGGCAGCGCGCTGCCCTTGACGAACTCCTCCCAGGAAAGGTTCCACGCGGTCCAGCCGTTGCCGTCGGCCAGTTTCCGTTCGGTGCCGGTGATGGTCACCGGGTCGCCGGTCAGCGTGCGTTCGAACAGCCAGCGGGCGTTCGGCGTCGAGACGTTCACGCAGCCGTGCGACACGTTGCGGCGCCCCTGGTCGCCGACCGACCACGGGGCGGCGTGGATGTACTCGCCACCCCAGGTGAGCCGCTGGGCGTAGTCGATGTTGGTGACGTACCGGTTCGCCGGGTCCGGATCGTCCCGGGTGTCGAAGACCGTCGACTCCTTCTTCTCCATGATCACCATGGTGCCGCTGGAGGACGGGGTGCTCTTCTTGCCGAGGCTCACCGGCATGGTTCGGATCAGCTTGCCGTCCTCGTAGACGCTCATCTTCTTGGTCGCGTTGTCGACCTTCATCTCGAACCGTCGACCGATCTTGGCGGTGGCTTTCCGGTCGACGTTGCCGTACCGGCCGTTGCTCAGCGGGATCCCCTCCAGGCCGATCCGCACGGTGAGCGTGGTGCCGGGCTTCCAGTACTCGGGGGCCCGGTAGTAGGCCTGGGTGCCGTTGGCGACCCAGTACCACGTGCCGGGCTGGGGCGGGTCGGTCTGGACGAACATCCGCCGCTGTACCTTGGCCCGGTCCTTCTTGGGGATGCCCGGCGAGAACTCGACCACCACCGGCATGGCGACGCCGTACGTCTTGCCGTCGAAGAGGTAGAGGCCGGACCCGATCACCGACTTCGGTTTCGCCATCGTCGTGAACGTGGTCCTCCGCGTCTCGGTCTGCCCGGACGGGGCCGTCGCGGTCACCTCGGCGGTGTACGTCTTCCCGTACTTCAGCGGGGTGGCCGGAACCCAGGACGAGCCGTCCTCGCGCATCGTCCCCTCCACCCTGTCACCACCCTCGGCGGTCAGCGTGACGTTGGTGACCCTCCCACCCTTGACGCTGGTGCCGATCTCGACGCTGACCGGCTGCTTCTTGGCACCGTCGGCCGGCGTGACCGTGAGCTCCAACGGCTCCGCCGGTGCGCTCGGACCAGCGCCCGGGTCACCGGTCGTGCCGCTCACGAAGCGTGGCTGTCCGCTCTCGTCGCCGCCGCACGCCGCCAACGCCAGCGGCGCGACCACCGCCAGGGCGACGGCCGTCGCCCAGGCCCGTGTCTTCCTGACCATCCCCACCTCGGTTCTTTCGATCCCGGGACCATCGTGCCGTATCGCAGCGACCTTCCTCGGTCCGGATGCCGAACGAATGGGTCTTTGGTTCCTGATTGCCCTATTAGTTCGGCCGTCTGGGCCATCAGGGGTATCTGATTGGAGACCCGAGCCGGGCCCGTGCTAAGGTTCTCCCCGTTGTCAGGCGAGCGCCGCTAGCTCAACTGGCAGAGCAGCGGACTCTTAATCCGCGGGTTCGGGGTTCGAGTCCCTGGCGGCGCACC
>CALGAM010000091.1 GCA_937951935.1 uncultured Micromonospora sp.
GCCCGCGCCGGTCTCGGCGATCACCCGGGGCTTGCCCATCCGCTTGGTGAGCAGCGCCTGCCCGAGCACGTTGCGGACCTTGTGCGCCCCGGTGTGGTTGAGGTCCTCCCGCTTGAGCAGGATCCGGGCGCCGACCTGGGCGGAGAGCCGCTCGGCCCGGTAGAGCGGCGACGGGGTGCCGGCGTACTCGCGCAGCATCCGGTCGAACTCGGCCTGGAAGGTCGGGTCGGCCAGCGCCGCCCGGTACGCCTCGTCGAGCTCGTCGAGCGCGGCGACCAGCGCCTCGGGAACGAAGCGGCCGCCGTACCGGCCGAAGTGCCCGGCGGCGTCGGGCAGGGCGGTGGCACCTGGGGTCAGCGAGGGCGCGGTCATGCCGGTCTCCTCGGGGTCATCGCACCGGTCGGGGGGTCGCGGGGTGGTTGCCGGCGTTGACCAGCTCGGCCACCGCCTCCCGTGGGCTCTTCTGGGTCACCAGCCCCTCACCGACCAGTACGGCGTCGGCGCCGGCCGAGGCGTACCGGATCAGGTCGTGCGGGCCGCGTACGCCGGACTCGGCGACCTTGACGACGTTGTTCGGCAGCCCGGGGGCGATCCGCTCGAAGACCGACCGGTCGACCTCCAGCGTGCGCAGGTTCCGGGCGTTGACACCGATGACCTGGGCGCCGGCCTCCAGGGCCCGGTCGGCCTCCTCCTCGTCGTGCACCTCGACGAGCGCGGTCATGCCCAGCGACTCGATGCGTTCGAGGAGCCCGACCAGGACCTTCTGTTCCAGCGCGGCGACGATCAGCAGGACGAGGTCGGCGCCGTACGCCCGTGCCTCGTGGACCTGGTAGCTGGAGATGACGAAGTCCTTGCGGAGGATCGGGACGTTCACCGCGGCCCGCACCGCCGCCAGGTCCTCCAGCGATCCGCCGAACCAGCGGCCCTCGGTCAGGACGCTGATGCAGCGGGCCCCGCCGGCCGCGTAGTCGCTGGCCAGCTTCGCCGGGTCGGCGATCTCGGCGAGCTGTCCCTTCGACGGTGACGAGCGCTTGACCTCGGCGATCACCCCGACGCCCGGCTTGCGTAGCGCCGCGTACGCGTCCAGGGGCGGTGGGGCGGCCGCCGCGAGCTGCTTGATTCGCTCCAGCGGAACCTGTTGTTGTCGACGTTCGACGTCCTCCCGGACGCCCGCGAGGATCTCGTCGAGGACGTTGGCGGGCGCGGCCGGACCGGAGTCGTCCCTCCCCGCGTGCGGATGCTCAGCAGTCACCAACGGACTCCCCCTCCCCGGGTGTCATGGGCCGATGCTAGGCGTCGCCACGGGGCGGACACTGTCGGGGGTATGGCGTGGTTCACGAAATGGGCTGGGGCATAATGCCCGACCCCGGTGAGCGCAATATCACACTCCGCCATGAAGCCGGTGGGCCCGGCGCGACGCGGCCGGAGGGAGCATGGATGCGGCGGACCCGGTCGGCGGGGACGGGACCGTTGACCCGGGGGTGACAGGGTGGAAACACCCTCCCGGCACCATCGACTCGGGCACACTGGTCGCGGAAGCCGCGGGCCAGCCGGACCGATCCTTCGTGCGGGGAAGACATGAGCACTGCGAAGCCTGGCTCGACCATCGACCTGAGCAGCATTCCGCGGGCCGTACTCTCCGTCGCCGTCTCCGTGGTGCACGGTGTGGGGCGGGCCGTCGTCGGCGACGCCCGGATGCGGACCGCGCGGGGCAACGCCTGGGAGGCGATCTGCGCCGACCGCGACCGCGCACACCGGCGCGCCGAGATCCGGGCCCAGGTGGCCGCGCTCGTCGCCGCCCCGCCGGCCCGGCCGCGTCCCACCACGGTCCCACCGGACGGGCGCCACGGCCGCGCCGCCGTACGGCCCCGGGCCGGCGAGGGCACGCGGACGTCGTCGGGGGGACGCCGCACGGCCGTACGGCAGCCGGCCGGGGGACGCGCCGCGCGGCCGGTGCCCGACGACGGCCGCGCCGTCCGGCGGCAGCCGGTCGGCTGAGCGGCACCGCACACGGCCCACCCCGGCCCCGCGGGCGGCGGGTCAGTCGACCGTGGGATCCTCGCCCCGGTCGAGGGCGTCCCAGACCGCCGCCGTGTCCCCGACGCCGCCCCGGGCCGGCACGCCGGCCGCGGTCGACCCGCCCCGTTCGTAGCGGGCTCCCATCACCGGCCACGTCGCGCCCCGCACGGCGGTGACGGCCCCGGCCACGGCGGCCCCCACACCACCGAGCGCGCACAGCACCGGCCAGCCGACCGACACCTCACCCCGGGCGGTCACGAACCCGCCGTACGCCGCACCGGCCGCCACCCCGAGACCGAGCAGGGTCAGCAGCACGCCGACGAGCCGGCGCACCACGCCCCGGGTGGCGAGCACCGCACCGGCGGCGGCCAGCCCGACCAGGGCCAGCGCCGGCAGCCAGGGCAGCAGGTCACCGCCGGTGCGCGTCACCCGGGTGGCGGGTAGCGGAGCCGGCCGGATGGTCAGCTCGACCGCCCAGGTCCGGGTCGCGGCGAAGGCCGCCAGTCCGGTGCCGAGCAGGCAGAGCAGCACGGTGTACCCGAACGCGCGCCGGCGGGCTCGGGCCGTGCCACCGCCGCCCCGGGTGGCGGTCGGGGTCACCGGCCCCTCCGGCGCGCTCACCGGGCCGGCCGCAGCGTCTCGGCCGCCGCGATCGCGGCCAGCACGGCGGCGGCCTTGTTGCGGGTCTCCTGGTCCTCGGCCGCCGGGTCGGAGTCGGCGACGATTCCGGCCCCGGCCTGCACGTACGCCCGCCCGCCGCGCAGCAGCGCGGTCCGGATGGCGATCGCCATGTCCAGGTTCCCGGCGAAGCCGAAGTAGCCGACCGTCCCGCCGTACAGGCCGCGCCGGGTCGGCTCCAGCTCCTCGATGATCTCCATCGCCCGTACCTTCGGGGCGCCGGACAGCGTACCGGCCGGGAAGGTGGCGGTGAGCGCGTCGAAGGCGGTGCGGTCGTCGCGCAGCGTCCCGACCACGGTGGAGACGATGTGCATGACGTGGCTGTAGCGCTCGATCGCGGCGAACTCCGGCACCTCGACCGTCCCCGGCCGGCAGACCCGGCCGAGATCGTTGCGGCCGAGGTCGACGAGCATGACGTGCTCGGAGCGCTCCTTCGGGTCGCTGATCAGCTCGGCGGCGAGCCGGGCGTCCTCGGCCGGGCCCGTGCCGCGGGGGCGGGTGCCCGCGATCGGGTGCAGCATCGCCCGCCGCTGCCCGTCGGCGCCGATCGTGACCTTGAGGTGCGCCTCCGGGGAGGAGCCGACGATGTCGAAGTCGTCGAAGCGCAGCAGGTACATGTACGGGCTCGGGTTGGTGGCGCGCAGCACCCGGTAGACGTCCAGCGGGTCGGCGTCGGTCTGCCGTTCGAAACGCTGGGCCAGGACGATCTGGAAGCACTCTCCGGCCCGGATCGCCTCCTTGGCCGTCTCGACCGCCTTCTGGTACGCCCCCTCCGGGGTCCGGCTGACGACGTCGGGCACCGCCGGCCGGTCGATGGTGGAGATCATCGGCGGGATCGGCCGGGAGAGGGCCGTGGTCATCGCGTCCAGCCGGCCGACCGCCTGGTGGTAGGCGGCGCGCACCTGGGCGTCCCGCCGCGGCGCGGCCGCCGGGTCGGCCGACTCGGCGCCGGGCGGCGGCAGGACGGCGTTCGCGACCAGGATCGCCGTGCCGTCGAAGTGGTCCAGCACCACCAGGTCGGTGGCGAGCATCATGCCCAGCTCGGGCAGGCACAGGTCGTTCTCGGTCAGCTCCGGCAGCCGTTCGATGCGCCGCACCACGTCGTAGCTGAGGTAGCCGACCATGCCACCGGTCAGCGGGGGTAGCTGGTCGTGGTCCGGGCCCACGGGGCTGGTGAGTGCCGCCACCGTCGCCCGCAGCACCGCCATCGGGTCGCCGTCGGTCGGGACACCCTCCGGCGGGGTGCCGAGCCAGTGCGCCCGGCCGTCCCGCTCCACGAGCGTGGCGCCGCTGCGCACCCCGACGAAGGAGTACCGCGACCAGGAGACCCCTCCCGCCTGCGCACCCTGCTCGGCCGACTCCAGCAGGAACGTGCCGGGGCCGCCGGCCAGTTTGCGGTAGACGCCGACCGGCGTCTCCCCGTCGGCGAGCAGGCGCCGGATCACCGGCACCACCCGGCGGGTCCGGGCCAGTTCGCAGAAGGTCGCCTCGTCCGGGCTCACCGCACCGGTGGTCATCGGGTCACCGCCCCCGGCTCGGTCGCCGCGCCGGCGCGCGGCGCCCCGACGGCGGTGACCGGTAGTTCGTCGGAGAAGCACGTCCGGCTGCCGGTGTGGCAGGCCGCCCCCACCTGGTCGACGCTGACCAGCACGGCGTCGCCGTCACAGTCCAGGGCGACGGAGCGCACGTACTGGTGGTGGCCGGAGGTCTCGCCCTTGACCCAGTACTCCCGTCGGCTGCGCGACCAGTAGGTGGCCCGGCCGGTGGTGAGGGTGCGGTGCAGCGCCTCGTCGTCCATCCACGCGACCATCAGCACCTCGCCCGAGTCGTGGTCGCGGACCACCGCGGTGACCAGACCGTCCGGGTTGCGGCGCAGTCGGGCCGCGATCGCGGGGTCGAGGGCCGAGGGTCGCGCGGGGCCGTGCGACGCCGGCTCGGGGGCGGCCGCCGGGGCCGCCGGGGAAGACTCGGGTACGGGCACGGTTCCCGATTGTTCCGTACGGGGTGCCGGTACCGTCCACCCGGTCCCGGCCGGGGCGGGGGTCGGCGCCGCGACCGGCGACCGGTTCGGGGCGGCGGACCACGGTGGCCGGGCGAGCTGGTCGACGTAGCGGCGCAGCCGGCCGTCCCGGAGCGCGTCGGCCAGCTCCTGGCCGATCACCGGGGCGAGTGCGTCCGCGTACGGGCGCGCCAGCTCGACCGCACCGGCGACGAGCCGGCCGGCGGCGGCGTGCAGCCGCGGCAGGCTCTCGGTCCGCAGCCCGAGACAGGTCACCATGTCGGCGCGGTAGCCGGCGGGCGCGACCGGCAGGTCGAGCGCGGCGGTGAGCGCGGCGCGACGGCTGGCGACGGTGACCGCCGGGTTGGCGAGCCGGACCACCGACGGGCAGCGCCGGGCCAGCTCGGCGGCGGCGAACCGCGCGCCGAACTCGTCGTCGGCCGCACAGGCCGCGCTCACCTTGCCGAGGCTCGCGACGAGCTCCTCCAGCGCCGGCTGGCCCGGGCGTTGCCGGATCTCGGTCAGCTCGATCGACGACCGCCATTCTTCGCTTGCCCACAGTAACCGCACCGGCGCGACGACCGGCAGGCCGAACGACCATTCGGCGGGCTGGTCGAGCCGGTCGAGCCAGGACCGGACGTCACGTACCGCGACCGACAGGTGGGTCAGCCGGTCACCGGTCTCGGCGAAGAAGGCCGGGTGCGCGACGTACGGTCCCCCGCTGACCAGCACGTCGATGTCCACGTCGCTGTACGGCGTCGCCGCGCCGCGGGCGTGGCTGCCCCGCAGCAGGATCCCGACGACGGGCGGACCGGGCAGCCGGCGCAGCCGGTCCGTCCAGTCGTCGAGAAACCCGCGCTGCAGTGACGGACCGTGACCCACGGCGCCATCGTGCCCCAGCTCTGATCATGGCGCAACGTCCGTTCGCGCGCCGGCTGGGCGTTTCACAGCTCAGTGTCCTATAAGTCGCATTGCGTACTCGGGGTACCGTTCACCGACGACCTTCTCCGGCGGGATCGCCTCGGTGATCCGGGCCACCTGCTCGGGAGTGAGCTCGATGTCGGCGGCGGCCACGTTCTCCTCCAGATAGCGGACCCGCTTGGTGCCGGGGATGGGCAGGATGTCGTCACCCTGGGCAAGCAGCCAGGCCAGTGCGGCCTGCGCCGGGGTGACGCCGATCTCGGCGGCGACCTCGCGGACGCGGTCGGCCAGCGCGAGGTTGTTCGGGAGGTTCTGCGGGCTGAACCGGGGCGCAAAGGCGCGGAAGTCGTTCTGACCGAGCTGTTTGGCCCAGTCGGTCGTGCCGGTGAGCAGCCCTCGACCGACCGGCGAGTACGCGACCAGCGCCACGCCCAGCTCCCGGCAGGTGGGCAGCATCTCGTCCTCGACGAACCGGGTGAACAGCGAGTACTCCATCTGCACCGCCGCGATCGGGTGCACCGCGTGCGCCGCCCGCAGGGTGGCCGGGCTGACCTCGGAGAGCCCGATGTACCGCACCTTGCCGGCGGCGACCAGCTCGGCCATCGCCCCGACCGTCTCCTCGATGGGAACCTCGGGATTGCGCCGGTGCAGGTAGTAGAGGTCGATGGTGTCGATGCCGAGCCGGGCCAGCGAGGCGTCGCAGGCCCGACGGGCCCAGTCCGCGCTGCTGTCCGCGTAGACGTCGGTGGTGCCGTCGCCGGCGGACCGGATGCCGAACTTCGTGGCCAGGAACACCTCGTCCCGACGCTGGCGCACCACCGGACCGAGCAGCTCCTCGTTGTGTCCCCACCCGTAGAAGTCGGAGGTGTCCAGGTGGTTGACGCCCAGGTCCAGCGCCCGGTGCAGGGTGCGGGTCGACTCGGCGTCGTCCCGGGTGCCGTACGCCATGCTCATGCCCATGCAGCCCAGGCCGATGGCGGAGATCTCCGGCCCGTTCGCGCCCAGCTTCCGCGTCTTCATGCCGGCACCTCCTCCGTCGACCGCGCCGCCAGCTCCCGCTCAAGCCGGTCGTACATCTCGATCTTGTCGTTGAGCACGCTCAGGTCCTCCTTCAGCTGAGCGATCTTTCCCAGGACCCTGGCCCGGTGCGCCTCCAGCAGTTCCCGGCGGGCGCGCACGGTCTGGTCGCCGAGCCGAAGCTGCTCGGTGTACCGCCGCATGTCGCGCACCGGCATCCCGGTCCGGCGCAGCCGGTTGAGCAGAACCAGCCGGTTCAGGTCGTCCCGGGTGTAGCGCCGCCGCCCCGCGGAGTCGCGGCCCACCGGCGCGACCAGGCCCTCCTGCTCGTACCAGCGGAGGGTGTACGCGGTGAGCCCGACCGCCGCCGCGGCCTCGCTGATCGTCAGCGTCACCCCGTCAGCAGGATCTGTCACGGTCCCAGCCTTGCAGTTTGAGTGCACTCGAAGTCAAGGCGAAACGGACGCCGGGGCACGGAAGGCGCGCGTGGGACGACGCCGGTGCCGATTCTCCGGCGGCTCGGCCGGGGACCGGCACGCCACGGATCCCGGACGACGGCCCGGATTGCTCCGGGGCAAGAATTCATCTAGCGTTGATTTCAACGCACGATGAGTTTCCCCCGGGAGGATCCATGGAGACCGCGGTCGAGGTCCGCGACCTCGTCGTCACCCGGGGTCGGCGACCGGTCCTGCACGGAATCAGCTGCACCATCCCCCGTGGCAGCATCACCGGCCTGCTCGGCCCGAGCGGCAGCGGCAAGACGACCCTGTTGCGGGCCGTGGTCGGCGTCCAGGTGGTGGCCGGCGGCTCGGTGACCGTGCTGGGCGAGCCGGCGGGGTCGCCCCGGCTGCGGCGCCGGGTCGGCTACCTGACCCAGGCGCCCAGCGTCTACGCCGACCTGACGGTGCGGGAGAACGCCCGCTACTTCGCCCGGCTCCACGGCCTCGGCGCGGCCGAGGCGGACCGGGTCCTCGGCGCCGTCGGGCTCGCCGACGCGGCCGGGCAACTGGTCGGCACGCTCTCCGGCGGCCAACGCAGCCGGGCCTCGCTGGCCTGCGCCCTCATCGGCCGGCCGGAACTGCTGATCCTCGACGAGCCCACGGTCGGGCAGGACCCGGTGCTGCGCAACGAGCTGTGGGAGATGTTCCGCGCGATGGCCGCCGACGGCTGCACCCTGGTCGTCTCCAGCCACGTGATGGACGAGGCGGCCCGGTGTGACCGGCTGCTGCTGATCCGCGAGGGCCGGCTGATCGCCGACGACACGCTCGCGGGGATCCGGGCCGCCGCCGGCACCGACGACGTCGAGGCGGCGTTCCTCAACCTCGTCAGGGCGCGGGCGACGACGCCGGTGTCGGCCGAGGGGGGTGCCCGGTGAACCCGACCATCCTCGCCGCCACCACCGGCCGCATCCTCCGGCAGCTCCGGCACGACCGGCGGACGATCGCCCTGCTGGCGGTGGTTCCGACGGCGCTGCTCACGCTGCTGTACCACATGTACGCCGACCAGCCCACCGCACCGGGGCAACCCTCGGCCTTCGACCGGATCGCCCTGGTCATGCTCGGCGTCTTCCCGTTCATCGTGATGTTCCTGGTCACCAGCATCGCGATGCTGCGGGAACGCACCACCGGTACGCTCGAACGGCTGCTCACCACCCCGCTCGGCAAGCTGGACCTGCTCTTCGGGTACGGCCTGGCGTTCGGGTTGGCCGCCACGGTCCAGGCAGGCCTGGCCGCCGGCGTCGCCTACTGGCTGTTCGACCTGGACACCGCCGGCAGCCCCGGCCTGGTGGTGTTGATCTCGGTGGTCGACGCCGTCCTGGGCGTCGCGCTCGGCCTGCTCTGCAGCGCCTTCGCGCGAACCGAGTTCCAGGCCGTACAGTTCATGCCGGTCGTGGTGGCGCCGCAGATCCTGCTCTGTGGCCTGTTCGTCCGCCGGGACCAGATGGCCGGTTGGCTGGGCGCGGTCAGCGACGTGCTGCCGCTGTCGTACGCGGTCGAGGCCCTGCAGGAGGTCGGCCGGCACGCCGAGCCGACCGGGACGATGTGGCGTGACCTGGCCGTGGTCGGAGGGACGATCGTCGTCGCCCTGGTCCTCGGCGCGGCCACGCTGCGACGCCGCACCGGGTGAGCACCGGAGCGGAGGAAACCTGAGCACGAGGACGGCGATGGCACGACGAAGCGGACGGCGACCCGGCAATCCCGGCACCCGGGAGGCGATCCTCGCCGCCGCCCGGGACACCTTCGCCGAACACGGGTTCGACGGTGCCTCGATCCGTGCCATCGCCGCCCGCGCCGGCGTCGACCCGGCGCTGGTCCACCACTACTTCGGCACCAAGGAGCAGCTCTTCCGGGCCACCGTCGACATCCCGTTCGACCCACGGGAACTGCTGCCGCAGATCACCGCCGACGGCGTCGAGCACGCCGGGGAACGGTTGCTCGCACTCTTCCTGAGGATCTGGGACTCGCCCGCCGGCACCGCCGGGGTCGCGCTGCTGCGCTCGGCGGTGAACAACGAGTGGGGCGCGCGGCTGATGCGCGAGTTCGTGGTCACCCAGATCCTCCGCCGGGCGGCCAACCTGCTCGACCTCGACCCGGCGCAGGCGCCGCTGCGGACGTCGCTGGTCGCGTCCCAGCTGGTCGGTGTGGGGATGATCCGCTACATCCTGCGGCTGGAGCCGCTCGCCTCGGCACCGCCGGAGCTCGTGGTCGCGCTGATCGGTCCCACCATCCAGCGGTACCTGACCGGTGACATCGTCGGAGCCGACCACCCCGGGGCCGGACACGGCCCCGGGGCCACCGACCAGACGGCCGGAAACCCGTTGCCCCAGCGGTGAGGTGCTCCGCCACGGCGACCGAGAGATCGGAACGCCGGCGCCCGGCACGCCCGCCCGCCGACCGTGACCAGCCGCTGATCACGGTCGACGCCCCGGGTGGCCGGAACAACCCCGTGCCCCGGCCGGATCCACTCCGGCCCGAAGCGGTCCTGGCCTCACCCCGGCAGGGGTGGGCTTACCTGAAGGACCGGTCGCGTCCCCCTCGCCGGCCGGGCCGCGCTCACCGGGTCTGCTCCAGCCAGGAGGCGTAGAGCAGGCCGTAGACCGAGTCGGCGTCGCGGACCAGTTCCTCGTGCGGGCCGCGCTGCACGATACGCCCCCTGTCGACCACGATCACCTCGTCGGCCGCCTGGGCGGTGGAGAGCCGGTGCGCGATCGTCACCGTGGTCCGGCCCCGGGTCACCGCGTCGAGGGTGCGCTGCAGCCGTACCTCGGTGGCCGGGTCGACCGCGCTGGTCGCCTCGTCCAACACCAGCAGGTCCGGATCGGCGACGTACGCCCGGGCCAGCGCCACCAGCTGCCGCTCCCCGACGCTGAGCGCCTCGCCGCGCTCCCCCACCGGGGTCGCCAGTCCGGCCGGCAGGCCGGCCACCCAGTCACCGAGGCCGAGCTCGTCCAACGCGTGCTCCAGCTCCTCGTCGGTCAGCTCCGGACGGGCGAACCGGATGTTCTCCGCCACGGTCGTGTCGAAGAGGAAGCCGTCCTGCGGCACCATCACGACCCGGGAGCGCAACGAGGCGAACCGCACCCGGTCCAGTGGTACGCCGGAGAGCAGCACCTGGCCGGCGGTGGGATCCATCAGCCGGGTGAGCAGCTTGGCGAACGTGGTCTTGCCGCTGCCGGTCTCGCCGACCACCGCCACCCGGCTCTTGGCCGGGATCTCCACGGAGACGTCGACGAGCACCGGCGGGCCGTCGGGGTAGCGGTAGCAGACGTCGACGAAGCGGACGTCGATCGGCCCCGGCGGCAGGTCGACCCCCTGTTCGCCCGGGTCCGCCACGTCCGGCACCACGTCCAGGACGTCGAGGACCCGCCGCCAGCCCGCGACCGCGTTCTGCGCCTCGTTGAGCACCTCGGTGGCGATCTGCACCGGCTGGATGAACAGCGTCACCAGGAAGAGGAAGGCGGTCAGCTCGCCGATGCCGATCGCCCCGCCGACACCCAGCCGGACCCCGAGCAGCACGACCCCGGCCAACGCCAGACCGGCGGCGATCTCACCGGTCGAGAAGCTGGTGACGCTGATCCGGATCGCCCTCTGCTGGGCACGGCGCTGCTCGTCGATGGTCCGGTCCAGCCGTGCGGCGGTCCGGCCGGCCACGCCGTACGCCCGGATCACCGGCGCGCCGACCACGCTCTCGGAGATCGCGGCGAGCATGGCGCCCAGCCGCTGCCGGACCAGGCCGTACGCGGCCGCGAGGCGCCTCTGGAACAGCCGGATCACCACGACGGCCGGCGCGAAGGCCGCGAAGACCACCAGGGTGAGCTGCCAGGAGTAGACCAGCATGACGACGGTGGTGACCACCACCTGGCCGAGGCTGATCAGCAGGATCACGCCGCCCCACTGCAGGAACTGGGTGATCTGGTCGACGTCGCTGGTCACCCGGGAGACCAGCGACCCGCGCCGCTCCGCCTGCTGGTGCAGCGTGGAGAGGTTGTGCACGTGTCGGAAGGCCCGGACCCGCACGTTGGCCAGAGCGGTCTCGCTGACCGTGAACAGCCGGCGCATCATCAGGTAGCCGCAGAGCGTGGTCACCACCAGGACGGCCGCCGTGGTCGCCACCACCGCCGCCACCACGTCCAGGTTCGGGCCGCCGGGTGCCCGCAGCCCGCGGTCGACACCCTGCTGGATCGCGACCGGTACCGCGGCTCGACCCGCCATCGACACCACGGCCAGCCCGAGGGTGCCGGCGAGCCCGGTCCGCAGCTCCGGGGAGAGTGCCAGGCCCCGGCG
Organism: uncultured Micromonospora sp.; assembly: GCA_937951935.1. GTDB lineage: Bacteria > Actinomycetota > Actinomycetes > Mycobacteriales > Micromonosporaceae > Plantactinospora. The sequence continues at coordinate 11,419 of CALGAM010000091.1, forward strand.
TACCGTCCGCCAGGTGCTCTCCCGTGGGCTGGCCGCGGCCGTCGCGCGGGATGCCGTCGTGGTCATGCTCGCCCCCCTCGCCGCGCCCGTCGACGCCGTACGCGCTGCCGCCGCCGCGGCCGGTCCGTCCACCTCACGCCCCCACCTCGCTGCGCTCGGCGTCCCGTTCCCGCTGCCGTTCCGCCTCGGCCCGCTCGTACGCGGTGACCAGGGCGGCGTACCCGGGCGTGGTCTCCAGCAGGGTGTGGTGGGTGCCCCGCCCGACCACCCGGCCGTGCTCGACGTAGACCACCTCGTCGGCCAGCGCGATGGTCGCCCGCCGGTACGCCACGACCAGGATCGAGGTGGGCGCCGCCGGGCCGTGCGGTGTCGACGCGGCCGGCGCCCGCCCGTCGCCGGTGGCCGCGACGGGTGCGTCGTGGGAGGCCCGGCCGCCGCGGAGCCCGGCGAGGATCGCCGCCTCCACCCTCGGGTCGACCGCGCTGGTCGCGTCGTCGAGCACGAGCAGCCGGGGCCGGCCGGCGAGCGCGCGGGCCAGGGTGAGCCGCTGGCGCTGGCCGCCCGACAGCGCCGCGCCCCGCTCCCCCACCACGGTGTCCAGCCCGTCGGGCAGCGCCGCGACGAAGCCGTCGGCCTCGGCGAGCCGCAGCGCGGCCCAGACGTCGTCGTCGGTGATGCCGGGCCGACCGAGGGTGACGTTCTCCCGGATGGTGTCGTCGAAGACGAACGGCACCTGCGGTACCAGCGCGGTGGCGGTGGCGAGGGAGTCGGCGGTCAGCGACCGCAGGTCGACCCCGTCCAGGGTCACCGTCCCGGCGTCGGGGTCGACCAGCCGGACCGCGAGGGAGGCGATCGTCGACTTGCCGGAACCGGTGGGGCCGACCAGCGCGACCGTGCGGCCGGCGGGGACGGTGAACGACACCTCGTGCAGCACGGGCGTGCCGACGGGCTCCGGGGCACCGGTCGCGACCGCCTCCGGCGGGGCCGGCGCGGGAACGGGTGCGGCGGGTTCGGCGGTCGGCGGAGCCGGATCACCCGACGCCGTGGCCGGGGCCGGCTGGGTGCCCGCCGGGTAGCTGAAGCTGACGCGGTCGAAGACCAGGGTGGCGGGGCGTCCCGGGTCCGCGTCCAGCGTCACCTCCCCGTACGGCATCTCGCCGCTGGCGGTGAGCACGGTCTGCAACCGGTCCCAGCCGGCGACGCTGCGCGGCAGCTCGGCGAGGACCCACCCGATCGCCCGTACCGGGAAGGCCAGCACGGTGAAGAGGAACGCGACACCGACCAGCTCGGTGATGCCGACCGCGCCCTGACCCAGCCGGACCGCGCCGACGACGAGCACGGCCAGGGTGCCGAGACCGGGCAGGGTCTCCAGCATCGGGTCGAAGAGCCCGCGCAGCCGGCCGACGGCGATGAGTGCGTCGCGCAACTCGCCCGCCTGGGCGGCGAACCGGGCGGTCTCCCGGGCCTCCTGCCCCATGGTCTTGACCACCAGCGCGCCGTCGAAGCTCTCGTGGGCGATGGCGCTGACCTGCGCCCGCATCTGCTGGGCGCGGGCCTGGCGGGGGGCCATCCGCCGGGAGTAGACGACGTTCAGGGTGAACAGCGCGGGGAAGACCGCGATCCCGACCAGGGCGAGAACCCAGTCGGTGACGACGAGCGACACCAGCGCGGCGGCCAGCATCACCAGCGTGCCGACGGCGAACGGCAGCGGCGCGATGGGGAACCAGGCCGCCTCGACGTCGGAGTTGGCGTGGGAGAGCAGGGCACCGGTGGCGTGCCGGTGGTGCCAGGCGAGCGGCAGTTCCAGGTACCGGCGGGTGACGCGGCGACGGTAGCGCGCCTGGAGGCGGTACTGCATGTAGCCGGCGCCGATCCGCCGGCCGACCATGCCCAGTACCCGACCGAGGCTCACCGCCAGCAGCGCGCCGGCGCCGAGCAGCACCGTGCCGAGCTCGGCCTCGCCCCGTTCGAACGCCGGCACCACCACGGTGCCGACGACGGCGCCGACGACGTACGCGCTGGCGACGATGAGCAGGCTGTAGAGGACGCTGCCGGCGACCGCGACGGTGAAGACCCACGGCTCGTCCCGGATGGCGTAGCCGAGGATCCGGATTCCTCTGATCAGCACGTCGCGGCTCGTCCTGCCCGCCACCGTCATCCCCCGCCGTAAGTGTCCGTAGCTCCGATCATCCTTACCGATCCGGCGCCGCGACGGCGAACCGACAGGTCCACCGGCACGGCCCGGCGGGACGTGTGTCCGCCGTCACGTGCTCACCACACACGACGCGGGACTACGCCTAGGATCGACACATGTCTCGGTATGCGGACTCGGAGCGTCACGCCCTGGCCGATCTTCTCACCGCCCGTGGTCCGGACGCACCGACCACAATCCCCGGCTGGACCACCCGTGACCTCGCCGCCCACCTGGTGGTGCGCGAGCGCCGGCCGGACACCGTGCCGGGACTCCTGCTCCGGCCGCTGGCCGGACACACCGAACGGGTACGGCGGGCGGCGGCGGCCCGGCCGTACCCGGCGCTGGTCGAGCTGGTCCGGAGGCGGCCGCGATGGGGACCGCTGAGCCTGCCGCTGGTCGACGAGCTGGCCAACCTCGCCGAGTTCTTCATCCACCACGAGGACGTCCGCCGGGCCGAGACCGGCTGGCACCCGCGGCAGCTTCCGGAGGCCCAGCAGGCGGCGCTCTGGAAACGGGTCCCCGGCCTGGCCCGGAGGTCGCTGCGCCGGTTCCCGGCCGCGCTCCTGGTGCAGGCACCGCACCACGGCGAGGTCGCGGTCGGTACGGGCGGGCCACAGGTCCGGCTGGTCGGTCCACCGGCCGAGCTGGTGATGTTCCTGTTCGGCCGGCAGCGCGTCGCCCGGGTACGGCTGCGGGGCCCCACCGCGCTCACCGAGCGGCTGCAGACCATGAGGCTCGGAATCTGACCCGGACACCGGTGCACCCGACAGGAGCAGGATGCGTACCTTCGCCGAGACGACGCTGACCAACCCACCCTTTCCGGCCCGGGTCAACGACCACGTCGGGGAGATCCGTGACCAGTCCCTGCGCTGGGCCGCCGACTTCGGCCTGGTGTCCACCGACGACGGCCTGCGCCGGCTGACCCGGGCCAACGCGGCCGAGTTGGCCGGACGCGCCTGCCCGGACGCCCGGCCGGAGCACCTGCGCCTCCTCGCCGACCTCATCACCTGGCTGTTCGCCTTCGACGACAGTTGCGACGACGACGGCCTGGGGCACGACCCGGCCCGGCTCGCCCCGGTCGTCGGGCGGCTGCTGGACGTCCTGGACCTGCTGGGTGCGCCGGCGTCGTCGGAGTCGGCCGTCGGCTCCGGACCCACCGCGGCCGCCCTGCACGACCTGTGCCGGCGGTTACGCGCGCAGGACCGCCCACACCTGCTGCTCCGGTTCGCCAACCAGATGCGCGACTACCTGCTCGCCCTGCTCTGGGAGGCGGCCAACCGGGAACGGGCGCGGGTTCCGCAGCTGGCCGAGTATCTGCAGATGCGGCGGCACACCGGGGGTGTCCGGCCGAGCCTCACGCTGACCGACCTGGCGCACGGCACCACGGGCGAGGCGGCGCGTCGGACCGCCCCGCAGATCTCCGTCCTGGACAATCTCGCCACCGACCTGGTCTGCTGGTCCAACGACATCTTCTCCTACGACAAGGAGAGCCGACAGGGCGGCGACGGGCACAACCTCGTCGTGGTCCTGGCCCGGGCGACGGGCCGACCGGAGCGGTCCGGGCTCGTCGAGGCGGCCGAGTGGTTCAACACCACGCTCCAGACGTACCTACGGGTGGAGGCGGAACTGCTGGTGGACGCGGACGCCGAGACGATCGGGTTCGTCACCGCCCGCCGCTGCTGGATCCGGGGCAGCTACGACTGGTCGCTGAACGCCAGCCGCTACCACTGAGCACGAGCCGCACCGACGACACGACGGGCCGCGCCGACGGCGAGGGCGCGGGCACGACGGGCGCGGGCCGGGCGGTGGAGGCCGCCCGGCGTCGATCCGGGCGGTGTCGGCCGGGGCCGGGTCGCCCCCGGGCGGGGCGGCCCCGGGTGCGCGACGGTTGACGCATCGGCGTCGGTCGCAGTGATGGATTGAACTTCCGCCAGATCCGTACTGAGATTTGATCAGTTGCCCCCGGGCGGGGTTCCCCGCCCGGGGCGGAGGCACCGACAAGGAGGGACACCCAGATGAGTGACACGGCAGTGCTGGAGCTGGACCACGCCCTGGACCACCCGGCGGGTGACCTGGAGGCGGAGCTGCGGGAGCTGGAGGAGTCGCTGGAACTGCAGTCGACCGAGGCGGTGTTCACCTTCCTCTCCGCCGTCCGCATCTGCTGCTTCTAGGCCACCGCCGTCATGCCGACGTCCGGCGCGCCCCCGGTGCGCGACGGCACCACCGACGCCGTCCGCGCCTTCCGACACGCCGCTCCGCTGGCCGAGCGCCACGCGTACCGCGACGCCCGGCCGGACGGCGACCGGCTCGACCGGGCCCGCGAACGGTGGGAACGTTGGCGTCAGGCGGCGCCGTTCGGGCGGGGCAGCCCGGACGGCGCCGCCGCCGGGCGCGCCGGCGCGGGCACGGGGTCGACCGCGCCGGGCGGTACGGCCGGCCGGCAAGGCGGCGCGCTCGACGGATCGGAGCTGTGGCGCCGTCGGCTCGCCGCGGCCGGGCTGGACGAGGCCGGGATGCTGGCCGTACTCGCCGCGGACGGCGGCCCCGAGCCGGACTGGGCCGCCGACCTGCTCGCCGCCTACGGCGTACCGGGGTCGGGCACGCCGGACGGCGAACGCCAGCAGGATCGCCCGCCGGAGGCCGGAGGCGGACCCGATCCCGCCCCGGATGTCGCGCCCGGTCGGGACGGCGGCGACGGCGACCGGCGGCCCGACCAGGAGCTGCCGTTCGTGGCCCTGGCCGAACCACTGGTGACCTGGGCGCGCCGGCGCCTTCACGCCCACCTCGACACCATCGCGTGCGACCGGCTGCCGCCCGCCGGACGTCTCACCGAACTGCTGCTGCGCGGGCTGCGCCCCCGGCTGAACGCCATGGTGCAGCGGACCTGCCTGCTGGAGCTGGCCGCCGACCGCGCGGCGGGTCGGCTCGCGGGGCGGACCCCCGAGGAGCGGTTCGCCTCGTTCCAGCGGCGACTGCGGGATCCACGGGAACGGTACCGGCTGCTGATCCGGTACCCGGTGCTGGCCCGCCAGCTGGCGGTGACCGGGCGGGCCTGGGTACACCAGGCGGTCGAGTTGGTGACCCGGCTCGCCGCCGACCTGCCGGACCTGGTCCGGACCTTCTCCCCGGACCGCGACCCGGGCGGCGTCGTCGACGTCGTCACCGGGCTCGGCGACCCCCACCGCGGGGCGCGGACGGTGGCGATGGTGCGCTTCGCGTCCGGGCCGCCGGTGGTGTACAAACCCCGTCCGTCGGCCGTCGACCGCCACTTCCAGGACCTGCTGGCCTGGGTCAACGCGCGCACGTCGGGCCCGCGCCTGCGGGTGCTGCGCTGCCTGGACCGGGGTTCCTACGGCTGGATGGAGTACGTCGAGTCGGCCCCGCCGGCCGACCCCGAGGCGGCCCGCTGCTTCCACCGGCGCCAGGGTGCCCTGCTGGCCCTGCTGTACCTGCTGCACGCCGGCGACTTCCACGCCGAGAACCTGGTTCAGGCCGGCGACCAGCCGGTGTTGGTGGACCTGGAGACGCTCCTGCAGCCCGAGCTGCCGTCGCTGCGCCCGGCCGGGGAGTCGGGGGCGGAACGGCTGGCCGCCGACCTGGCCTCCGGCTCGGTGTTGCACGCCGGGCTGCTGCCGACGCGCCCCGCCCCGTGGGGCGGGACCCGGGCCGGCATGGCCGGCCCCGAGGCGACCCGACCGCACCGGGCGGTGGTACGGCTGCCCACCGTGGTCGCGTCGGGAACCGACCGGATGCGCATCGAGTTGGCGTACCCGGACGAGGTGGCGCCCGCGGACGGCCCGTCCCGGGACGCGGACAGCCCGACCGGCGCCGACGTGGGCCTGGTCCGGCCCAGGGAACAGGTGGAGCAGGTCGTACGCGGCTTCACCGAGGTCTACCACCTGCTGGCCGAGCACCGGGACGAACTCGCCGCGCCGGACGGGCCGCTGGCCGCCTTCGCCTCGGACGAGGTCCGCGTCCTGGTCCGGGACACCATGACGTACGCCGTGCTGCTCAGCGCGTCCTTCCACCCCAGCCTGCTGGTCGACGGGCTGGACCGGGAGCGGCACCTCGACCGGCTGTGGAGCGAGGCCGCGCGGCGGCCGGGCCTGGCGGCGGTCATCGAGGCGGAGCGCCGGGATCTGTGGCAGGGGGACGTCCCGGTGTTCCGGACCGGGGCGGCCGGCGGTCCGGTGCGGGACAGCCGTGGGGTGGCGATACCGGACCTCACGGTGGTGCCGGGCCTGCGGATCGCCCGGGACATCCTCGCCCGGCTCGGCCCGGCGGACCTGGCACGGCAGACCTGGCTGATCCGGGCCTGCCTGGCGGTGAACGGGATCCGGCGCCAGCAGCGCTTCCTGTTTCACCGGTACCCGACGGAGCCGGCCGCGACACCCGCGCCGGACGCCCGGATCGCCGACGCCGCCAGCGGGATCGCCGACCAGCTGGCCGCGCTCGCCGTCCGGGACGACGGGGGCGCGGCGTGGATCGGGGCGCAGTTCGGTTTCCACCGCACCTGCGCCGTCGGGGTGCTCGGGCCGGGCCTGCACGACGGGCTGCTGGGCATCGCGCTCTTTCTCGCCCGCCACGCCGACCTCACCGGGGACCGGACCGCCCGGCGCCTGGCCCGGGACACCGTCCGGACCGCCGTCGCCCAGGTGCGTCGGGGCCTGCTCGGCCGGGTGGTCGGCCTGTGCGGGCTGGGGGGAGCGGTCTACGCCCTGAGCCACCTCGGCGCCCTGTGGGCCGACGACCGTCTCCTCGCCGAGGCGGCCGACCTCGCCGAGGACCTGGGGGCGCTGCTGCCCGGCGACACCCAGTACGAGGTGATGGAGGGCACGGCCGGCGCACTGTTCGGCCTGGTCGCGCGGCATCACGCCGGGCCGTCCGGGAGGCTGCTGGACCTGGTCAGGACAGCCGCCGACCACCTGGTGGCGGCCCAGCGCGGGTACGGGTCGGGGGCAAGCTGGCTGCCGGCGGAGCTGGTCGCCACCGGCCTCGCCGACCGGCCGCTGGCGGGCTTCGGCCACGGCACGTCCGGCGTCGCCGCGGCTCTCCTCGCCGCCGCCGAGCTGCTCGGGGACGACACCTACCGGATGGCCGCGGCGCGCGGCTTCGACTACGAGCGGGACCTCTTCGACCCCGGTGGTGGGTACTGGCGCGACATCCGCGACCACGCGCGGGTTGGCGAGGTCGCGGTGGAGTTCGACGACGACGGCCCGGAGCGCGCCCGCCGCCCGGTCGCCTGGTGCCACGGTTCGCCGGGGGTGGGGATGTCGCGGCTGTGGGCCGTCGCCTCGCCCGGCGTGGTGGGGTCCCGGGTCGAGCCGTCGGAGGAGCTGTCCGTGGCGATCGCCGACACCCTCCGGGAGGGCTTCGGCAACGGCCACTCGCTCTGCCACGGCGACCTGGGCAGTCTGGACTTCCTGCAACTGGCCGCCGACCGAACCGGCGACCCGCTCCTGCGGGAGCGCGTCCGGCGCCAGGCCGCGACGACACTGGACGCGGCCGACCGGACGGGTTGGCACTGCGGGCTACACCGCGACATCGGGCTGCCCGGCCTGCTCACCGGACTGGCCGGTATCGGCTACGGCCTGCTGCGGCTACTCGCCCCGGACCGGGTGCCCTCGGTCCTCGCCCAGGAGCCACCCCGCTGAGCGCCGAGGCCATCCCGCGGGGGCCGGAGCCACCCCGGACGTCGACCTCGCCGGGGACCGGGATGTCGCCCCGGGCCGGCAGACGGGTGTGAGCGGTCGGCCGCGGGCTACAGCCGTGCCCACAGTGGCGCGTCGGACCGGGGCCGCACCGGGACGGGCGAGGCCGCGGTGACGCCGCGCCGCCGTCCCGCGCTGCCGTGGCGGGCGCCCGCCGTGCAGGGCCCGGCGTGTCCCTCGCGTTCCCCACACCGGCCGCCGCCGGCGAGCAGCCGGTCGCAGAAGACCCGGTGGCGTTCGTGCTGCGCGTCCTCGGCGGAGACGGTGACCTCGCCGGCGTCGAGTTCCGGCAGGAACGCCAGCGACTCGGTCAACAGCGCGGCCAGTTCGGTGGCGGCGTCCAGCGTGGGTACGGTGACCCGGAGGTGGATGACGTGTCCGGGCGCCTCGCCGCGACCGGGTTCGTCCATGTGGGGGTCCTTTCTCGTCCTGGTCAGCGCCTGTCCTGCCCGCCTCGCGCCACGCCTCGAACCGCCACGCGGCGGGCGTCCCGATAGCTTAGTGACGTACCGGACGAATCCAGGCTCGCCACTCCCACCCAATCTCAACTTTCCGTAGTCATCCATACACTCAGAGGTATGGTGCGGCGTCGTTCGTGAACCGGCACTAGCCGAGCGGAAGAAACAGCCAATACCCTTCGGTAACCGCGACTTAACGTGACCCCCGTCACGCGACGATATCCGGAGGCTGCCCCCGTCATGTCTCTCGACGTCCCCTACCGGTCCATCCCCGACATGTTCCTGCAACGTGTCGCGGCCACCCCCGACCGTGACGCGTTCGGCCACCCCGCCCCGGACGACTCCGGTCCGGTCTGGCTCACCTGGAGCCAGGTCGCCCAGCGCGCGAAGGCGATCGCCGCCGGGCTGCGCGGGCTGGGCATCGACCACGAGGACCGGGTGGCGATCATCTCCAACACCCGGATCGAGTGGGTGATCGCCGACCTGGGAATCATGTGTGCCGGCGGCGCGACCACCACCGTCTACCCGACGACCGACCCGGAGGGCACCACCTTCATCGTCGCCGACTCCGGCTCCAAGGTCGTGATCGCCGAGAACCCCGCACAGGCCGCCAAGCTCGCCGGGGCAGACCTGCCCGCGGTGACCCACGTCGTGCTCATCGACGGCCAGCCCGATCCTGCGGCCACTCCCCCGCAGCTCACCCTCGCCGATCTCGAGGTGCAGGGCACGCTCGCGTTGGAGCGCGAGCCCGACCTCGTCGACAGGATCGTCGGGGAGATCACGCCGGACCGCCTGGCCACCCTGATCTACACCTCGGGCACCACGGGCCAGCCCAAGGGTGTCGAGCTGCTGCACGCCGGATGGTGCTGGGAGGCGGTCGCCCAGGCGGAAGTGGATCTCCTTCAGCCCACCGACCTGCAGTACCTCTGGCTTCCGCTGTCGCACTCGTTCGGCAAGACGCTGCTCTGCGGGGTGGTGCACGTCGGAGTTCCCACCTATGTGGACGGTCGGCTGGACAGGCTCGTCGACCTGCTCGGCGTGGTCCGCCCGACCCTGATGTGCGGTGCGCCCCGGATCTTCGAGAAGGTCTACAACGCCGCCGTCACCAACGCCCAGAGCAGCGCCGTGAAGGCGAAGATCTTCGCCTGGGCGGTGCGCACCGGCAGGCGCCGGGTGGACCTGGAACAGGCGGGCCAACCGCTACCCGTCGGGCTGCGGATCAGCTACGCGATCGCCCGGAAGTTGGTCTTCAGCAAGCTCCAGGCCCGGCTGGGTGGCCGGATCCGCATCCTGGTCTCCGGCTCCGCGCCCCTGAGCAAGGAGATCGCCGCGTTCTTCGCCGCCGCCGGCCTGCCGATCTCCGAGGGGTACGGTCTCACCGAGGCCAGTGCCGGCAACTTCGTCAACCGGCCGGGACGCCTGAAGATCGGCACCGTCGGCCAGCCCCTCGGCGACCTGGAGTGCAGGATCGACTCCGACGGCGAGATCCTCCTCCGGGGGGTGCCCGTGATGCGCGGCTACCACAACCTGCCCGAGGAGACCGCGGCCGCGTTCACCCCGGACGGCTTCTTCCGGACCGGCGACATCGGCGAACTCGACGCCGACGGGTACCTCACCATCACCGACCGGAAGAAGGACCTGGTCAAGACGTCCGGCGGCAAGTACATCGCCCCCTCGGCGATCGAGGGGATGTTCAAGGCGCTGTGCCCGTACACCGCGCAGGCGGTGGTGATCGGCCAGGCCCGCAACTACTGCACGATGCTGGTCAGCCTGGACCCCGACGGCATCACCGCCTGGGCCGCCGGTGGGCCGCTGGCCGGCCGGTCGTACGCCGAGATCGTCGCCTCCCCCGAGGTGCGCGCCCTGGTCGAGGGGTACGTCGAGCAGCTCAACGCCAAGCTCAACCGGTGGGAGACGATCAAGAAGGTGACCGTCCTGCCCCGGGAGCTGACCATCGAGAACGGCGAGCTGACCCCCTCGATGAAGATCAAGCGAAACGTCGTGGAGGCCAACTTCGCCGCGGAGATCGACAAGATGTACGAGGGAAGCCTGGCCCAACTCTGACCGCGCCGCGACGCCGGGTGCGGCTGCCTCCACCCCGCCGCACCCGGCCGCGGGCGCGTCCTCAGGCGATGACGACGGGCTCCCGCCAGAGCGGCCCGGCCGCCCGGTCGAGGTCGTAGCGGACCGCCGCGAGCCGACGTACCGCCTCGGTCAGCTCGGCGGCGGGGAGCGTGAACGGAATCCGGAGGAACCGCTCCAGGGTGCCGTCCAGACCGAACCGGGGGCCCGGGGCGATCCGCACCCCGGCCTGTTCGGCGGCCCGGGCCAGGGCGCTGGAGATCGGCCCGTCCAGTTCCGCCCAGAGCGCCACCCCACCCTGCGGCGGCCGGACGCGCCAGGTCGGCAGCTCGTCACGGAGCACGGCCAGCAGGGCGTCCCGCTGCTCGGCGAGCTGGGCGCGACGGGCCGGGACGATCGTGTCGGCGTGGTCGAGGAGCCGTACCGCCACGAGCTGGTCCAGCACCGGCCCGGCCATGTCGACCCCGACCCGGGCCGCGGCCAGCCGCTGCACCTGCGGCGCGGAGGCGCGGATCCAGCCGATGCGCAGCCCGCCCCAGTACGGCTTGCTCATCCCGCCGATCGTGAACACCCGGGAGTGCCGGTCGAAGAGCGCGGTCGGGGGCGGCACCTCGACCCCGGCCAGCGGAAGCTCCACGAAGGACTCGTCGACGACCAGGTCCGTTCCCGTGGTGTGGGCGGTCGCCACCACCCGCTCGCGGAGCTCGGCCGGCATCAGGTGGCCGGTGGGGTTCTGGAACTCGGGGATCAGGTACGCCAGCCGGGGCCGGATCTGTCGTAGCCCGCCGAGCAGCAGGTCGGGGTCCCAGCCGGTGCCCTCGGCGTCCAGGCCGTGCGTGGCGATCCGGGCCCGCCGGGCGGCGAGGGCGGCCAGCGCGTTCGGGTAGGTCGGCGACTCCACCAGCACCCCCGCCCCGGCCGGCAGCGCCAGTCGCAACACCAGGTCGAGGGCGTGCTGCACGCCGTTGGTCACCAGGATCTGCTCGGGGCTGGTCGGCAGCCCGCGCGCGGTGAAGCGCGCGGCGACCGCGGCCCGCAGTTCGATGATGCCGGTCGGGTGGTATCCGTCGCCCTTGAGGTAGCGTGGCAGGTCGTCGGCGGCGGCCCTGGCGGCGTCGGCCAGTTCGGGCGGGGCCGCGAGCGCGGCGCACCCGAGGTCGATGACGTCGAGGTCGTCCAGCGGGGCCAGCATGCCGTTGCTGCCCACCCGGTGGCCGTTCGGCAGGGTGGACCAGCTTCCGGCACCGCGCCGGCTGGTCAGGTGTCCGGTCTCCCGCAGCGCGCGGTACGCGGCGGTCACCGTGGTCCGGCTGACCCCGAGCGCCTCGGCCAGCTCCCGTTCCGCCGGCAGCCGGACACCGAGCGGCAGCCGGCCGTCGGCGAGGAGACCACGGACGGCCCCGGCCAGCGCGAGGTAGTCGGGACTGCGGCGCCGCCCGGGCAGTGCATGCCACTGGCCGAGCATCCGAGCCAGATGAGGACCACGGATCAGGCCACTCATAGCCACACCTCCCGGATTGGATCTTTGGCTCCCTGCAATTGGCCCTCAGAGTGGCATGCATGTCAACGATTGGCAACCATCCGGCTGCATCGACGCCGACAGGGGAGGCCAGTCCCCGGCGCCACGCGGGCCGCCCGTCCGGCGGCCGGCGGCTGGCGCGCCGGCTCCTGCAGCTGTACGCCGGACTGGTGCTCTACGGCGTCAGCATGGCGCTCATGATCGAGGCGGAGCTCGGTCTGGACCCCTGGGATGTCTTCCACCAGGGGCTGTCCCGGCGGACCGGCTTCTCCATCGGCGCCGTCACCATCGCGGTCGGCGCCCTGGTCCTCCTGCTGTGGATCCCCCTGCGGCAACGCCCGGGGCTCGGTACGGTCAGCAACGTCGTCGTCATCGGCGTGGCCGTCGACCTCGCGCTGGCCCTGCTGCCGACCGTCGCCACGCTGCCGGCCCGGATCGGCTTCCTCGCCGCCGGAATCGTGCTCAACGGCGTGGCGACCGGCCTGTACATCGGCGCCCGGTTCGGTCCCGGGCCGCGGGACGGGCTGATGACCGGTTTCGTGGCCCGCCACCCCCGGCACTCCATCCGGAGGGTACGGACCGTCATCGAGCTGACCGTGCTGGCGGCCGGCTGGATACTCGGCGGCACCGTCGGGGTCGGCACCGTGGCGTACGCGCTCGGCATCGGTCCGCTGGTGCACTGGTTCATCCCGATGTTCACCGTGCGGCCGCCGGACGGGACGCCCGGACCGGCCGAGGAACGGCGGGACCGACGAGCCCACCGCGACCAGGCCGACACCAACTGTCTCCAGTAGACAGTCGAGCCGTGAGGCGACGAGGAATGAACGTGTGACGACCTTTCCGCCGGCGGGATCGGCGCGGCATCATCTCACCCATGGGGGATGAGGGATGGCGGTGGTCCGACGCCTGGATTTTCGTCTCACTGATCATCGCCAGCGGTGCCAACCGACACCGTCGGTCGACCTCGACCCGTCGGCCCGAGGGGGTCCGCCTCGCCGACGTGCTGTCCACCGCGGAACATCTGAACCGGACCATCCCGGCCCGGCACGAGATCGAGACCGCGGTGCGGCGCCTGGTCGGCGCTGGTCTGGTCACCGTCTCGGACGGCTGGTTCCGGATCACCCCGGCCGGTGAACGCCTCTGGCGGACCCGGCCGCACGGTGGGGTCGGCACCGTGGTGGAGACCATGCACGGAGTACTGACCCGGCGACAGGCCCCGGGCAACCACGACTGGGTCCTGGACGAGGCGGAGCACGCCGCGGCGGTGCAGGAGTACACCGCCCGGTTCACGCTGCCGACGCCTCGCCGCTCCCCGGAGAACGCCGGGTAACCCGGCGTCCGGCACACCGGGTGGCCGGCCGCAAGCTCAGCGGACCGGGTGGCCGGCCGCCCGGAGTGCCTCCTTGACCTCGCCGACGCTCAGCTCGCCGAAGTGGAAGACACTGGCCGCGAGCACCGCGTCGGCCCCGGCGGAGACCGCCGGCGGAAAGTGGGCCACCGCCCCGGCCCCGCCGCTGGCGATCACCGGCACGTCGACCACCCTGCGCACCGCCTCGATCAGCTCCAGGTCGAAGCCGGCCCTGGTGCCGTCGGCGTCCATCGAGTTCAGCAGGATCTCCCCCGCGCCGAGCTCGGCCACCCGGGCGGCCCAGGCGATGGCGTCGATCCCGGTACCACGCCGGCCGCCGTGCGTGGTCACCTCGAAGCCGCTGTCCGTGACGACCCCGGCCGGGGCCCGGCGCACGTCCAGGGAGAGCACCAGTACCTGCCGGCCGAACCGCTCGGCGATCTCGGTGATCAGCTCCGGCCGGGCGATCGCGGCCGTGTTGACCCCGACCTTGTCGGCACCGGCCCGCAGCAGCCGGTCGACGTCGGCGACCTGCCGCACCCCGCCGCCGACGGTGAGCGGGATGAAGACCGACTCGGCCGTGCGACGGACCACGTCCAGCATCGTGCCCCGGTCGTCGGAGGAGGCGGTGACGTCGAGGAAGGTCAGCTCGTCGGCACCGGCCTCGTCGTACGCCGCCGCCAGCTCCACCGGGTCGCCGGCATCCCGCAGGTCGACGAAGTTGACCCCCTTGACCACCCGGCCGGCGTCCACGTCCAGACAGGGGATGACCCGTACCGCCACCGTCATGGGCAGAGCCTATCCGGCCCGGTGGTCCGACTCGGCCAGCACGGCGAGCGCCTCGGCGACGGTGAACGCGCCGGCGTACAGGGCCTTGCCGGTGATCACACCCTCCACCCCGATGGGTTCCAGTGCGGCGAGCGCCCGGAGGTCGTCGAGGGTCGAGACACCGCCGGAGGCGATCACCGGGGCGGAGGTCCGGGCACAGACCTCGCGGAGCAGGTCGAGATTGGGGCCGCGCATCGTGCCGTCCTTGGTGATGTCGGTCACGACGTACCGCGCCGCGCCCGCCTTGTCCAGCCGCTCCAGCACCTCGAACAGGTCGCCGCCGTCGCGGGTCCAGCCCCGGGCCGACAGGGTCCGGCCGCGCACGTCGAGCCCGATCGCCACCCGGTCGCCGTACTCGGCGACCACCCGGTCGCACCACTGGGGATTCTCCAGCGCGGCGGTGCCGATGTTGACCCGGGCCGCACCGGTCGCCAGCGCCGCGGCCAGCGAGGCGTCGTCGCGGATCCCACCGGAGAGTTCGACGTGGACGTCGAGCCGCCCGACCACCTCGGCGAGCAGTTCCGCGTTCGACCCCCGACCGAACGCGGCGTCGAGGTCGACCAGGTGGATCCAGGTGGCGCCGTCGCGTTGCCAGGCCAGTGCCGCCTCCAACGGGTCGCCGTAACTCGTCTCGCTGCCCGCGGCGCCCTGGACCAGGCGGACCGCCTGGCCGTTCGCGACGTCGACGGCGGGAAGCAGGGTGAGGCTCACGTTGGTCTCCTCGTGATCGGGCAGGAGTGGTCAGGTACGCCGGCCCAGGGCGATCACCACGAGCGCCGGCAACGCCAACAGCGCCAGGATGATCAGACCGAGCCGCAGTGCCAGGTCGTCGACGAGCAGCCAGATGGCGCTCAGCGCGGTGAGGGCGACCACCGCCACCCCGGCCCGCTCGCCCCGGCTGCGTCGAGGGAGGAGCCGCCCCGTGCGCCGGTCCGGAAGCCGGGGCGTGAGGCGGCGCAGCAGGGCCCGGCGCCGCTGGCGTCGGGCGACCGCGCGGGCGCGCGCCGCCCGGGCCCGCTCGGCCTCGGCCTGCCGGAGCGCCCGGCGCCGCGCCCGTTCCCGGCTCATCGTCGCCCCCCGCTCACAGCGTCGCCAGCCAGTTGGTCAGCAACACCCGACCGGAGTCGGCGGACTTCTCCGGGTGGAACTGGGTCGCCGACAGCGCCCCCCGCTCCACCGCCGCCACGAACCGCGACTCGTGCTCCGCCGCGGTCACCAACGCGCCGGCCCTCGACAGCGCGGCCAGGTCCTGGGCGGCGTAGGAGTGGACGAAGTAGAACCGCGTACCCGGCGCCAGCCCGGCGAACAGCGTCGAGCCGGACGGTGGGTCGACGGTGTTCCAGCCCATGTGCGGCACCCGCCGGGCGGCCAGCCGGGTCACCCCTCCCGGCAGCAGCCCGAGCCCCTTGGTGACCACGCCGTGCTCCTCGCCGTACTCGAAGAGGACCTGCATGCCGACGCAGATGCCGAGCACCGGGCGGCCGGCCGCGACCCGCTCGGCGATGACCGGTCCGGCACCCAGCGCCTCGATCCCGGCCATGCAGGCGGCGAAGGCACCGACCCCGGGCACCACCAGGCCGTCCGCCGCCTCGGCGGCGGCGAGGTCACCGGTGACCGTCACCTCGGCACCGGCGCGGGCGACGGCCCGCTGGGCGGAGCGCAGGTTACCCGAGCCGTAGTCGAGTACCACCACCGTCGGCACGGTCGTCAGCCCTCCCCGGGGAACAGCCAGAGCACCCCGCCGGTGGTGGCGAGCACGGCGAGCACGGCGACGAGCCACAGGGCCCCGCGGGGCGCGCCCTGGCGGTACAGCGACCAGGCCCCGCCGATCAGCACCCCGCCGAGGGCGAACAGGGCGATCGGGAGCACCGTGCCCATCAGAGCAGACCCTTGGTGCTGGGAACCGCGCCGCCGGCGCGCGCGTCGATCGCCACGGCCTCGCGCAGTGCCCGGGAGACCGCCTTGAACTGCGCCTCCACCACGTGGTGCGCGTCGGGGTGGCCGCCGGGACGGGCCGCCCGCAGCACCGAGACGTGCAGGGTCAGCCGGGCGGCCTGGCCGAAGGACTCCCAGACGTGCCGGGTCATGCTGGTCGGGTAGACCGGCCCGATGTACGGGGCCAGCGGCGGCTCGTCGTGCACCACGTACGGCCGGCCGGACAGGTCGACGGCGGCCTGCACCAGCACCTCGTCCATGGGGATGACGGCCGAACCGTACCGCCGGATGCCGGCCTTGTCCCCGAGCGCCTGGTCGAAGGCGGCGCCGAGGGCCAGCGCGGTGTCCTCGATGGTGTGGTGGGCGTCGACGTCCAGGTCACCGACGGTCTGCACGGTCAGGTCGAAGCCGCCGTGCCGGGCGATCTGGTGCAGCATGTGGTCGTAGAACCCGATTCCGGTGGCGATCTCGGCGGTGCCGGAGCCGTCGAGGTCGAGTTCGACGAGGACCTTGGTCTCGGCCGTGGTCCGCTCGACCCGGGCGGTTCTGCTCACGGTAGGGCCTTTCGTTCGCGAGGGCGCAGGTTCAGCATGCCAGGACGGGCCGGCCCGGCGTCACCCGGGACGGGTCGCCATCCAGGCGTCCAGGGCGGCGAGGAAGGCGTCGGTCTCGGCCGGCGTGCCGGCGGTGACCCGCAGCCAGCCGGGCAGGCCGACGTCGCGGACCAGCACGCCGTGGTCCAGCAACGCCCGCCAGACGGCCCGCTGGTCGCCACCGACCTCGAAGAGCACGAAGTTCGCGTCGCTGTCGGCCGCCCGCAGGCCCCGGGCCCGCACACCCGCCACGATCCGGTCCCGCTGCTCCTTGATCGCCGAGACGGTGCCGAGCAGGGTGTCGCGGTGAGCCAGCGCCGCCCGGGCCGCGGCCTGGGTGAGCGACGAGAGGTGGTACGGCAGCCGGACCAGCTGCACCGCCTCCACCACGGCCGGGTCGGCGGCGAGGTAGCCGAGGCGGCCACCGGCGAAGCCGAACGCCTTGCTCATGGTCCGGGTCACCACGAGCCGGGGATGGCCGGCCAGCCGGGTCAGGGCGGTGGGGGTGCCGGGGCGGGCGAACTCGGCGTACGCCTCGTCCACCACCACCATGCCGGGAGCCTCGGCCAGCACCGCGTCGAGGACCGCCGGATCCAGCGCCGTCCCGGTCGGGTTGTTCGGCGAGCAGAGGAAGACCAGGTCGGGGCGGTGCGCGCGGACCTGTGCCACGGCGTGCTCGACGGTCAGACCGAAGTCGGCGTCACGGTGGCCGTCCCGCCAGGCGGTGCCGGTGGCGAGGGCGAGCAGCGGGTGCATCGAGTACGCCGGGGTGAAGCCGAGGGCGCTGCGGCCCGGGCCGCCGAAGACCTGCAGGAGCTGCTGCTGGATCTCGTTCGAGCCGTTCGCCGCCCAGACGTTGGCGACCCCGAGCCCGTGACCGAGGTAGTCGGCCAGGTCGGCACGCAGCGCCACCGCGTCCCGGTCCGGGTACCGGTTGAGGTCGCGCAGCTCGGCGGCGACCGCCTTGCCGATCGCCTCCACCACCGACTCCGGGACCGGGTAGGAGTTCTCGTTGGTGTTGAGCCGCACCGGGACGTCGAGCTGCGGGGCACCGTACGGCGTGCGGCCCCGCAGGTCGTCCCGGATCGGCAGGTCGTCGAGACCGGTCACGCCGACGCTCCCCCGTCTCCGGCCGCCGTGGCGTCCGGGCGTCCGAGGCGGGCCAGGACCGCCTGGCCGTGCGCGGGGAGGTCCTCCACCCCGGCCAGCGTCACCACGTGCGTGGCGGCCTCCCGCAGCGCCGCCTCGTCGTACTCGACGATGTGGATGCCCCGCAGGAACGACTGCACCGACAGACCGGATGAGTGCCGGGCGCAGCCGCCGGTGGGGAGGACGTGGTTGGAGCCGGCGCAGTAGTCCCCCAGCGACACCGGCGCGTACGGCCCGACGAAGACCGCCCCGGCGTTGCGCACCCGCATGGCCCAGGCCCGGGCGTCCCGGGTCTGGATCTCCAGGTGCTCGGCGGCGTACAGGTCGACCACCCGCAGCCCCGCCTCCAGGTCGTCCACCAGCACCGTGCCGCTCTGCGGCCCGGACAGCGCGGTGGTGATCCGGTCGGCGTGCTTGGTCTCCGGCACCTGGCGCCGCAGCTCCCGGTCGACCGCGTCGGCCAGCTCCACCGACGGCGTGACCAGCACGCTCGCCGCGAGCGGGTCGTGTTCGGCCTGACTGATCAGGTCGGCGGCGACGTGCACCGGGTCGGCGGTGTCGTCGGCGAGGACGGCGATCTCGGTCGGGCCGGCCTCGGCGTCGATCCCGACGACACCCCGCAGCAGCCGCTTCGCGGCGGTCACCCAGACGTTACCCGGCCCGGTGATCATGTCGACCGGCTCGCAGCGGACGGTGCCGTCGGCGTCGGCCGCCGCGCCGTAGGCGAGCATGGCGATCGCCTGCGCCCCGCCGACCGCGTAGACCTCGTCGACCCCGAGCAGCGCGCAGGCGGCCAGCACCCGGGCGTCGGGCAGGCCACCGTTGTCCGGCTGCGGCGGGCTCACCACCGCCAGCGACCCGACACCGGCGGTCTGGGCCGGCACCACGTTCATCACCACGGTCGACGGGTACATGGCCAGGCCGCCGGGCACGTACAGGCCGACCCGGTCGACCGGGACCCACCGCTCGGTCACGGTGCCACCCGGGACGACCTGGGTGGTCACGTCCGCGCGCCGCTGGTCGGCGTGCACCCGGCGCGCCCGCGCGATGGACTCGGCCAGCGCGGCCCGCACCTCCGGCTCCAGGGTCGACTCCGCCCGGGTGATCTCCTCCACCGGCACCCGCAGCCGGTCCAGCAGGACCCCGTCGAA
This sequence comes from uncultured Micromonospora sp., assembly GCA_937951935.1. Taxonomy (GTDB): domain Bacteria; phylum Actinomycetota; class Actinomycetes; order Mycobacteriales; family Micromonosporaceae; genus Plantactinospora. The sequence continues at coordinate 30,387 of CALGAM010000091.1, forward strand.
GCGGTGCGTCGCGTCCCGGATCGCGGCGAACCCATGCTCGCGGACCGCCTCGACGATCGGGCGGATCTTCTCCACGGCGGTGGAGACGTCAAGCTGGGCACGGGGCAGCAGAGCGCGGGGATCCCGCCAGCCGCCGCGCAGGTCGATCCGGTTCAGCACCCTTGGCAGTCTATTCGCCGTCCCGGCCGGCAGGACGGACCGTCCAGCGGGCGGGACGGTGACCCGGCCCACTCCCCCGGCGGCCCGCGGCGGCCGGGCCACGCGGCGGGGCGGACGCGGCCCGGACGGACCACGTCGACAGGGTCGGCATGCCGTGACCCGGGCGGTCCGCAGCCACCCGCGGGCAGGCCGGGGCCGCATCCGGACGAATCGCCGGATCGGTCGGTGGCGGCCCGAACCGGTTAGGCTCGACCGGTGGGCGTACGGCTACCGGTGTTCCCGCTCGAGACGGTGCTCTTCCCCGGCCTGGTACTACCGCTGCACATATTCGAGCAGCGCTATCTCGAACTGATCCGGCACCTGGTCGCGCTGCCCGAGGGGACGCCCCGGGAGTTCGGTGTCGTCGCCATCCGCAGCGGCGGCACGCCGCCGGTCGTCGCCGGCCCGGCCGGGGGCCGTTCCGGCGACGACGCCCCGGGTGGGGACGGGCCGCGCAAGCCCCGAGCCGACGCCCCACCGGCGGTCGCCCTGCACGACGTCGGATGCACGGCCGAACTGCGCCGGGTGACCGAACTGCCGGACGGCCGGCTCGACGTGGTCACGGTGGGCCGGCGCCGGTTCCGGATCCACGACGTCGAGCAGGGGACGACGCCGTACCTCACCGCCGAGGTGGAGTGGCTGCCCGAGCCGGTCGGGCAGGAACAGGCCGCCGACCTGCTCGCCCCCCGGGTCCTCGCGGTCTTCCGGCAGTACCTGGCCCTGGTCCGCAACGAGCCGGAGGAGATCGCCGAGCAGCTGCCGGACGACCCGACCGTGCTGTCCCACCTGGTGGCGGCCACCGCCGCACTGACCCTGGCCGACCGTCAGCGGCTGCTGGCCACCCCGGACACCGCCGGCCGGCTTCGCGCGGAGCTGCGGCTGCTCAACCGCGAGGCGGCTCTGCTCCGTCGGGTCCGGGCGGTGCCGGTGCCGCTGGCGGAGCTGGCGGTGCCGTTGAGTCCCAACTGACCGGCGCCGGCGCGAATCCCGCCGGCTCGGGCTCGGGCCGCAGGTCCGGGTAGCGCGACCAGCCGGCCAGCAGGGTGTAGACCACCGCCGCACCGAAAGCCGGCACCAGCAGGTCCTGGATGGCGGGAACGAAGCCCAGCACCTCCGTGTACTGTCCGCCGTGCAGGTCCGGCGGTTTGGTGAAGCTCGTCCCGGCCGGGGCATCCTGCAGCAGCCGCTCGTACCCGGACAGCCCGATCCGCCGTCCGACCTGCCAGGCGAGCGTGGCGGCGCCGAGCATCCCGACCACCACCACGAGCATGCCGACCGGCCCGCGGTGCTGGCGGAGCAGCGCCCAGGCCGCGATCGCGGCGCCGACGCCCAGGACGAGCCCGAGCAGGCTGAACCAGCCGTCGGCGGCGATGAACTCCTCCGGCTGTGGCTGGGCGAGGATCGCCCCGTCCTCGGTCCGCAGCACCGGCACCCCGGGTGCCACCGCCGCCCACACCAGCCCGAACGGCAGGCCCAGCAGGACCAGCACCAGCAGCGCCCCGAGGTGGACGCCGAGGGACCGCCGCCACGACCGCCGCGGCCGGTCCGCCGCCGGCCAGCCGGTCGGCACCGCGACCGGGTACGGCGGGACGGCAGCCGGCGGTCCCGCCGCCGTGCCCGGGGGCGGACCGGCCGGGACCACCCCGGACGGGGTGTCGGCCGGGTGGAGCGGCGGCTCACCCGGGCCGGACGGTGGTTCGGACGGCGGTACGGCGGGACCGCCGTCGTCGGACGTCCCGTTGGGACGGGAGGTTGCCGGACTCACCCGATGATCCTCTCAGGCTTGGGCCACCCGCGGCGGCCCGGTGCGGAAAGCGGCGCCCGGCCCGGTCCCCGGTGCGCCACCCGACCTGCCCGCCCACCGGCGGGTCGGCCCGCCCCACCTCCGCGGGGTGCGCCCCACCGCCCGCCGCGCCGACCGGGCCACACCGTCAGCTGGCGACGGCGCTCGGGCCCAGCAGGGCCTTCAGGTCGGCCATCAGGGCGGTGGTGGGAGCGACCCGCATCGGGTTGAGCCGCAGCAGGGTGGCCCGGGATCCGTTGACGAGCTTGACGTGTACCTCCGCGTTACCGGGGTGGCTGGTCAGCACCTCACGGAGCCGCTCCACCAGCGGTGGCGTGCAGCGGGACGGCGGAAGGGCGAGAACGACGGGCTTGACCTCGTCGGGATCGGTGATCTCCGGCATCGTCAGGTCCATCGCCATCAGCCGGGGCTGGTCGTCACGCCGGTCCACCCGGCCCTTGACCACCACGATCGCGTCCTCGGCGATGTACTGGCCGACCAGCTCGTACGTGTTCGGGAAGAACAACACCTCGACCGCGCCGCCGAGGTCCTCCAGGGTGGCCGAGGCCCAGGCCCGGCCCTGCTTGGTGATCCGGCGCTGTACCCCGGAGAGGATCCCGGCCAGCGTGACCACCTGTCCGTCGGTGACGGCGCCGTCCTCCAGGAGGGTGGCGATCGACATGTCCGCGGCGGCGGCGAGGACGTGCTCGACGCCGAGCAGCGGATGGTCGGACACGTACAGGCCGAGCATCTCCCGTTCGAAGGTGAGCAGGTCCCGCTTGTCCCACTCCTCCTCCGGGATCGGCGGGGTCGCCACCATCGCGCCGCCGGCGTCGCCACCGCTGGCGAAGGCGTCGCCGAACAGGTCGTACTGGCCAACCGCCTCGTTGCGCTTCTGGGCCATGAAGGCGTCGATCGCGTCGGCGTGTATCGCGAGCAGCCCCTTGCGGCTGTGCCCGAGCGAGTCGAACGCGCCGGCCTTGATCAGCGACTCGATGGTGCGCTTGTTGCAGACCACCGCGTCGACCTTGCGCAGGAAGTCGTAGAAGTCGGTGAACTTGCCCTTCTCCTTGCGGGCCCGCCGGATCGCCTCCACCACGTTGGCGCCGACGTTACGGATGGCCCCCAGACCGAACCGGATGTCCGCGCCGACGGCGGCGAACCGCGCGTTGGACTCGTTGACGTCCGGTGGCAGCACCTTGATGCCCATCCGCCGGCACTCGGCCAGGTAGACCGCCGACTTGTCCTTGTCGTCGCCCACCGAGGTCAGCAGCGCGCTCATGTACTCGGCGGGGTAGTTGGCCTTCAGGTAGGCCGTCCAGTACGACACCAGCCCGTAGCCGGCCGTGTGCGCCTTGTTGAAGGCGTAGTCGGAGAAGGGGACGAGGATGTCCCACAGCGTCTTGATCGCGTCGTCGGAGTAGCCCCTCTCGCGCATGCCCTGCGAGAACGGCACGAACTCCTTGTCGAGGATCTCCTTCTTCTTCTTGCCCATCGCCCGGCGCAGCAGGTCGGCCTGCCCGAGGCTGTACCCGGCGAGCTTCTGGGCGATCGCCATCACCTGCTCCTGGTAGACGATCAGCCCGTAGGTGTCCCCGAGGATGTCGGCGAGCGGCTCGGCCAGCTCGGGGTGGATCGGCACCACCGGCTTGCGGTTGTTCTTCCGGTCGGCGTACTCGTTGTGCGCGTTGGCACCCATCGGGCCCGGCCGGTAGAGCGCGAGCACCGCGGAGATGTCCTCGAAGTTGTCCGGCGCCATCGAGCGCAGCAGCGCCCGCATCGGCCCGCCGTCGAGCTGGAACACCCCCAGGGTGTCACCCCGGGCGAGCAGCTCGTAGGTGGGCTTGTCGTCCAGCGGCAGCTCCTCCAGGACGACGTTCTCGCCCCGGTTCTCCCGGATCGCCTGCAGACAGTCGTCCATCACCGTCAGGTTGCGCAGGCCCAGGAAGTCCATCTTGAGCAGGCCGATGGTCTCGCAGGCGCCCATGTCCCACTGGGTGATGAT
>CALGAM010000092.1 GCA_937951935.1 uncultured Micromonospora sp.
ATCATGCTGACCGCCAAGGGGCTGACCGTGGACAAGGTCCACGGGCTCACCGCCGGCGCCGACGACTACCTGGTCAAACCGTTCGACACCTCCGAACTCGTCGCCCGGATCAGCTCGACGCTGCGCCGCAACAAAGAGTTCCGCGAGGTCTCGCCGCTGACCGGCCTGCCCGGCAACACGCGGATCCGCCGGGAGATCAACGACCGGGTCCGCAGCGGTGTCGACTACGCGGTCGGGTACATCGACATCGACCGGTTCAAGAGCGTCAACGACCGCTACGGCTTCGTCCGGGGGGACGAGTTCATCACCGCCCTGGCCCGCAGCCTGCACCGGGCGGTCGTCTCGGTCGGGCTGCCCCCGGCCTTCCTCGGACACGTCGGCGGCGACGACTTCGTGATCGTGTGCGCCCCCGAGCAGGTCCGGCCGATCACCGAACGGGCGGTGATCGACTTCGAGAAGGCCGCCGACGAGCTGTACGACCCGGAGGACGCCAAGCGCGGCTACGTCGAGCTGAAGGACCGCCGGGGCAACATCAAGAAGGCCCACCTGGTCACCCTGTCCATCGGGGTCTCGCTGTCGGTGCCGGAGCGGCGGTTCACCGACCCGCTGGAGGTGATCGCGGCGGCGTCGCGGATGAAGGCGGTGGCCAAGAGCCAGCCCGGGTCGTTCGTGGCGATGGACCGCCGGCACGTCCTGAGGCGCCCGGCGGCACGTCCTGAGGCGCCCGGCGGCACGTCCTGAGGCGGCCGGAGTCGGTCGGAGTCAGTCGGCCGCGGGTCTGTCCAGGCGGGCGCGCGGTGTGCCCGGCACCGAGCGTCGCCGCCGATGCCGGAGATGCCCGATGTGCGGTGTGTCTGACACCCCCGGGGACGCCGTCCCGGTGTGAGGTCCGTCGCCCTCCGACCACCGCACCCCCGATCCGTGTCACACTCAACCGTACCCACCACGCGCTGGCGGGACTCGGTGTAATTCCGAACCGGCGGTGATCCGGGGCGACAGCCTCCGGTAAGCCCGCGACCCGGTCGGCCCTCAGGCCGCCGGTGGACCTGGTGAGAACCCAGGGCCGACGGTTGAGCACGGGCGGTGCCCGGCTCAGACAGTCCGGATGGGAGTTCAGCGCGCGGGACGGACGGGGTCCGGGCCGGCCGGCATCGCCAGGCCGTCCCCCGGGGCCGCCGGGATCCGGTGGCCGCCGTCCCCGTCACTCCGCCTCCGCACGCTCGTGCCCTCGTTCCCGCTCGCGCCTGGCGACGGATTGCCCGCGAGAGGGAGAACGATCGGCATGGGAAGTGTCTCCACCGACGAGGCGATGCGCCGCGCGATCGCGCTGGCGGCCCGCGGTCTGGGCACGACGAGCCCGAATCCCCTGGTCGGCTGTGTCCTGCTGGATTCGCGCGGCGAGATCGCCGGGGAGGGCTTCCACGCGTACGCCGGCGGTCCACACGCCGAGATCGTCGCGCTGGCCCAGGCCGGCGAACGTGCCCGGGGCGGCACCGCCGTGGTCACCCTGGAGCCCTGCAACCACACCGGCCGGACCGGCCCCTGCACCGAGGCGCTGATCCGGGCGGGTGTGCGCCGCGTCGTGATCGCCGTGACCGATCCCAACCCGGTCGCCGCCGGCGGCGCCGAGACGCTGCGCGCCGCCGGTGTCGAGGTCGAGATCGGGGTCAGGGCGGCCGAGGCGGAAGCCGGCAACCTGGCCTGGCTGACCGCGGTACGGCGCGGGCGGCCGTACCTGATCTGGAAGTTCGCGGCGACCCTGGACGGACGTGCCGCCGCGGCCGACGGGACCAGCATGTGGATCACCTCCGAGGCGGCGCGGATCGACGTCCACGCGCTGCGGGCCACCGTCGACGCGGTGATCGCCGGGGTCGGGACGGTCCTGGCCGACGATCCCCGACTGACGGTCCGGAACCTGCGCGACGGCACCCTCGCGATCCGGCAGCCGCTGCGGGTCGTGGTGGACAGCGCCGGCCGCACCCCACCCGACGCCCGGGTCCGCGACGCCGCCGCCCCCACCTGGGTGGCGACCGCAGCCGAGGTCGGTGCCGGTCCCGACGGCCGCGTCGACCTCGGCGCGCTGCTGGCCGCGCTCTACGAGCGCGGGGTGCGCGCGGCGCTGCTGGAGGGCGGACCGACCCTGGCCGGTGCGTTCCTCGCCGCCGGCCTGATCGACAAGGTCGTCGGCTACCTGGCGCCGAAGCTGCTCGGCGCCGGTCCGGCGGCTCTGGCCGACGCCGGCATCCGGACCATCTCCGAGGTTGTCGACCTGGAGTTCACCGACATCACGCCGGTCGGTCCCGACCTGCGGATCACCGCGTTTCCCCGGAAGACGGAGGGCTGAGGGCATGTTCACCGGAATCGTTGAGGAGCTGGGCGAGCTGGTGCGGCGGGTCGAGACGGGCGCCGACTCGACCCGGATCGCGGTCCGCGGCCCGCTGGTCACCTCGGACGCCCGGCACGGTGAATCCATCTCGGTCAACGGGGTCTGCCTGACCGTGGTCGAGGTCGACGGCGACGTCTTCACCGCCGACGTGATGGGGGAGACCCTCCGGCGGACCGCGCTCGGCGCGCTGCGCCCCGGCGACGCGGTCAACCTGGAGCGGGCCGCGACGCTGGGCAGCCGGATCGGTGGCCACCTGGTGCAGGGACACGTCGACGGGGTCGCCGAGATCGTGCGCCGGGAACCGGCCGAGCGGTGGGAGCTGGTGACCTTCACCCTCCCGGCCGAGCTCGCCCGGTACGTCGTGGAGAAGGGGTCGATCACGGTCGACGGCGTCTCGCTGACCGTCGCCGGGCTCGGGGCGGGGACGTTCACCGTCGGGCTGATCCCCACCACGCTGGCCACGACCACGCTGGGCCGCAAGGGAGTCGGCGAGCCGGTGAACCTGGAGGTCGACGTGCTCGCCAAGTACGTGGAGCGACTGCTCGCCGCCGGCGGGCGGCTGCCGACCGACGGGTTGGAGGTGGTGGCATGACGACGCCAGACGGCGGCATCGCGCAGGCGTTGGCCGACATCGCGGCGGGTCGGCCGGTGATCGTCGTCGACGACGCCGACCGGGAGAACGAGGGCGACCTGATCTTCGCCGCCGAACGGGCCACCCCGGAACTCGTCGCCTTCATGGTCCGGCACACCTCGGGCTTCATCTGCGTCCCGATCACCGAGGAGGAGGCGGACCGCCTCGAACTCCCGCCGATGTACCACACCAACCAGGACCGGCGGCAGACGGCGTACACGGTGACGGTCGACGCCCGCGAGGGAGTGAGCACCGGCATCTCGGCCGCGGACCGGACCCGGACGATCCGGCTGCTCGCCGATCCGGCCACCGTACCGTCCGACCTGGCCCGACCGGGTCACGTCGTGCCGCTACGCGCGAAGCCGGGCGGGGTGCTGCGCCGGGCCGGGCACACCGAGGCCGCCGTCGACCTGGCCCGGCTCGCCGGGCTCCGCCCGGTCGGGGTGCTCTGCGAGCTGGTCAACGACGACGGCACCATGATGCGCCGGCCCGACCTGGAGAGGTTCGCCGCCGACCACGGGCTGACCCTGATCACCATCGCGGACCTCGTCGCCTACCGGCGCCGCACCGAGCGACAGGTCGAGCGGGTCGCGGAGGCGCGGCTGCCGAACCGGTACGGGGTGTTCCGCGCCGTCGGCTACCGCGTCGCGTACGACTCGACCGAACACGTCGCCATGGTCTACGGCGACCTCGGTGACGGCCGGGACGTCCTGGTCCGGGTGCACTCCGAGTGCCTGACCGGAGACGTCTTCGGCTCACTGCGCTGCGACTGCGGGCCCCAGCTCGACGCCGCGCTGGCCCGGGTCGCCGCCGCGGGACGGGGAGTCGTGCTCTACCTGCGTGGACACGAGGGCCGGGGCATCGGGCTGCTGCACAAGCTGCGGGCGTACCAGTTGCAGGACCTGGGGCGGGACACCGTGGACGCGAACCTCGACCTCGGGCTCCCCGCCGACGCCCGTGACTACGGCGTCGGCGCGCAGATCCTGCGCGACCTCGGCGTACGGTCCGTGCGGCTGCTCACCAACAACCCGGCGAAGCGGGTGGGTCTGGAGAGCTACGGGCTGACCGTGACCGGACGCGAGCCGATGCCGGTCCAGGTCACCCCGGAGAACGTCCGCTACCTGCGTACCAAGCGGGACCGGATGGGGCACCTGCTGGACGGGTTGGACGACCCGGTCGCGGCGGAGAACCCGGACGGTACGCGCGGCGGCGGGCTGTCCGGGGCGCTGACACCGGAGGAGCTGGCGCGCCAGGTCGAGCAACTGACCCGGCCGGCGGGCGGGTTGGCGGGGCGCGGCACCGGCCCGGCCGAGCTCGCCGAATTCCCCGACGTGACGGAGAGGGTGAGCTGACGATGGCGGGTTTCGGAGAACCGGACGCGTCCCCGGTGGACGCGTCGGGGCTCACGGTCGGCGTGGTGGCGGCGCGGTGGCACGGCGAGCTCACCGACCACATGCTCGACCGGGCGGTGACCGCGGCGAAGGCGTGCGGGGTGGACGACGTCGTCGTGGCCCGGGTGGCCGGCTCGGTGGAGTTGCCGGTGGTGGCCCAGGCGCTGGCCCGCCGCTGTGACGCGGTGGTGGCGCTCGGGGTGGTGGTGCGGGGTGCGACGGCGCACTTCGACTACGTCTGTCGGTCGGTGACCGACGGTCTGACCCGGGTGGCGCTGGACACCTCGACCCCGGTGGGGCACGGCGTCCTGACGGTGAACGACCTGCAGCAGGCCCGAGAGCGGGCCGGGCTGCCCGGCTCCACCGAGGACAAGGGTTGGGCCGCCACGATCGCGGCTCTGGAGGCCGCGGTGGCGATCCGCAACATCGACGCCCGACCCTGACCGGCCGTCGATGCCGGCCAGCCCGTACCGGGAGACCGGGGCGGTCTACACGCACGCCGAGCCGTGCCCGGCCCGAGCGGCGACGGCTACCCTCAGGCCTTCCGCGGCCGGCAGCAGGTGCTCCGGGCGTACGACGGCAGGGGCTGGCTGCGGAGCGCCCGGGTGCACGACGGCGGCGATCCGGAGGCGGTGATCGCCGACATGTTCACCGACCCGGCGGTCGTCCAACTGCACAGCCGTAACGTCGCCTGGGGCTGCTTCGTGTTCGTCGTCGAGCGGGCGGGATGACGGCGCCGGACCGGCCGGCTCAGAGCCGGCCGGCGGCGATGATGCGGTGCAGGAACTGCCGGGTCCGCGGCTGGGTCGGCTCGCCCAGCACCTGCTCCGGCGGTCCCTGTTCCAGGACCCGTCCGCCGTCCAGGAAGCAGACCCGGTCGGCGACCTCGCGGGCGAAGCCCATCTCGTGGGTGGCGAGCACCATGGTCATGCCCTCGGCCTTCAGATCCCGGATCATGGTGAGCACCTCGCCGACCAGCTCCGGGTCCAGCGCCGAGGTCACCTCGTCGAGCAGGAGCAGCCGGGGCGAGTTGACCAGCGCCCGGATGATCGCCACCCGCTGCTGCTGCCCGCCGGAGAGCCGGTCCGGATAGGCCTCGGCCTTGTCCGCCAGCCCGACCCGGGCCAGCAGTTCCCGGGCCTGCGCCTCGGCCTCGGCGCGCGACCGCCCGTGCACCCGCACCGGGGCGAGGGTGATGTTGTCCAGCACCCGCAGGTGGGGGAAGAGGTTGTAGGCCTGGAAGACGATGCCCATGCGGCGACGTACCCGGTCGGGGTCGACCCGAGGGTCGGTGATGTGGTCGCCGTCCAGGTGGATCGTGCCGTCGTCGAGCTCCTCCAGCAGGTTGACGCAGCGCAGCAGCGTCGACTTGCCGGAGCCGGAGGCGCCGATCAGCGCCACCACCTCGTGTTCGGCCACGTCGAGGTCGAGCCCGTCGAGGACGACCTGCCCACCGTAGACCTTGCGCAGGCCGCGGCAGCTCAGCACGGGCGGGGTCATCGGGCGGCCTGCCGGCGGGCGGCGCGGAGCGTCACCCAGTCGGTGACGGCGACCAGTGGGATGGCGAGCAGCACGAAGAGCACTCCGGCGACGATGTACGGCGTGTAGTTGAAGGTTTCGGCGGTCGCGATCTGCGCCGCGCGTACCGCGTCGATCGGACCGGCCAGCGAGACCAGGCCGACGTCCTTCTGCAACGCCACGATGTCGTTGAGCAGCGGCGGGGCGACCCGGCGCACCGCCTGGGGCAGGACGACGAAACGCATGGTCTGCCGGTAGGTCAGCCCCAGGGAACGGGCGGCGGCCAGCTGGCTGGGGTGGACCGACTCGATACCGGCCCGGAAGACCTCGGCGATGTAGCCGCCGTAGACGAGGATCAGGGCGATCGCGCCGAGCACCAGCACCGGAGGCGTGCCGCGCAGGCGCAGTCCCGGCACCCCGAGGGTGAACACGTACAGGACGATGATCAGCGGGAGGCCCCGGAACGTGTACGTGTAGCCGGTGGCCAGGGCCCGGACCGGGAAGAACACGGGGCCGCGCAGGGTCCGCAGCGTCGCCACCACCAGGCCGACGGCCAGCGCCCCCAGGGCGCAGAAGACCAGCAGCCGGAGGTTGAGCCAGAGCCCGGCGGCGACCTCGGGCAACGCCGCGCGGGCGACGCCGGCGTCGAGGAAGGACTGTCGGACGCGCTGCCATCCCGGCGCACCGGTCACCGCGACCACCAGCAGGGTGCCGAGGACACCGGTCGAGGCGGCGGCGATCAGCACCGAGCGGACCGTCTGCCGTCTGCGGTAGGCGGCCCGCTCGAGCGCGATCGGCGACGGCTGGTGGACCGTTCTCACGTGAGTTCGGTGGCGCCGGCCACCTCGGCGAGCCAGGTCTTCTCCAGTTCGGCCAGGGTGCCGTTGTCCCGCAGGGCGTTGACGGCCATGCTGACGCAGCCGGTCAGCGGAGAGTCCTTGTCCAGGACGAGGCCGAACGCCTCCGGCAGGCCCACCTGGGGAAGCTGGCCGACGACGACCGCGTCCTTGATCTCGCTGGAGGTGATGTAGAAGGCGGTGGGCAGGTCCACCACCAGCCCGTCGAGCTGGCCGTTCTGCAACGCCTTCTTGGCGTCGTCGTTGGTGTTGTAGACCAGGGGTTTCGTCGTGGGCTGGATGATGTCGGTGATGGCCTGGTAGCTCGTGGTGCCCACCTGCGCGCCGAGCTTGGCGCCCTTGAGGTCGGCGAGTCTGGTCTTCCCGGCGATCGGCGAGTCCTTGCGGGCGATCACCGCCTGCCGCACCAGGTAGTAGGGCGCGGAGAAGTCGACGACCTTCTGGCGCTCCTCGGTGATCGAGAACTGGTTGATGTCGAAGTCGAACTCCTTCGGCCCCGGCGCGATGGCGTTCTCGAACCTCACCCGGATCCACTGCACGTCGATTCGGGCGAACCCGAGCTGTTTCGCCACCTCGTACGCCACGGCCGACTCGAAGCCCTTGCCGTTGGCCGGCAGGTTCTCGCTGAACCACGGCTCGTAGGCGGGCTCGTCGGTGGCGACGGTCAGCTTGCCGGGCGTCTTCGTTTTCAGCTTGTCCTTGACGCAGGCGTCGTTGCGCGCCGGCGGCGGGGCGGGCTGCTCGACGGGCGCGCAGCCGGCCAGGCTCGCGACGAGGACGGCGACGGTCGCGAGCGCGGCGGACGTAGATCGGCTCATCATGGCGGACAGCATAGGCACGGGCCCGACGCGGACCATAGATTCCCGTCGTGCGGATAGGGATTTACGCTCGCCTGCGACGATCCTCCGAGCACTAGGGATTAGTCGGGTATCAGCCGGTTGAGTGGTGCTCGACCGTTCGGCAGCGGTACACCGGAGACCACGGCGGCCGGGGCCGGGCGGCCCACCTGGCGGCGGGCGCCGTCGCGACCTGGATCGCCGGGAGGCGACCGGTAAACCGAGTCCGGGGATCGCGCGTCACCACCACGTGACGACACACCTGGTCCCCGACCCGATCGGCGGGAGCGCCATGACGGACCCAGGACCGCGGCAGTGGGGGGCGGACGAGGCGGTCACCCGTCTCTTCGCCGCCCACTACCGGTCGCTGGTGCGGCTCGCCACCCTGCTGCTGCACGACCAGGGCGCCGCCGAGGACATCGTGCAGGACGGTTACGTGGCACTGCACGGCCGCTGGGCGAGGCTGCGCGACACGGACAAGGCGCTCGGCTACCTGCGGACCAGCGTGGTCAACCGGTGCCGGTCGGCGCTGCGGCACCGCCGGGTCGTCGAGACACACCTCGCGACGTCCCGACCACGCACCGACGTACCGAGTGCGGAGACGAACGCCCTCGACCAGCTGCGGCACGACGCGGTGGTCACCGCGCTGCGCGCCCTGCCGCCCCGGCAGCGGGAGGCGGTCGTGCTGCGGTACTACGCGGAGCTCTCCGAGGCGGAGACCGCCGAGGCCATGGGGGTCAGCCGGGGTGCGGTGAAGAGTCACACCTTCCGCGGCCTGGCCGCGCTGAAGCAGAGTCTGGAGGCGCAGTGATGAGACACGAGCGGAATCCGGCCCCCGCCGGGCCGACGACGCACGAGGAGACGCTGCGCCGGGCGCTCGCGGCGTACGCCGAGCGGATCGAACCCCGGCCGGACGCGCTGTCGGAGATCCGGCGGCGCATCCACGCCCGGGGCACCGCCGCTGCACGCGGCCGGGCCCGGCCGTCGGCCGGGCGCTGGTGGTACGGCTGGTCACCGCTGGCGGCCGGGCTGGTGACCGCCGTCGTGCTGGCGGTGGCCGTGGCGGCCGTCGGGCTGGCCGACGGCGCCCCGGCGCCGGCACCGGGGGTGAGTGTCCCCGCCCACGGGTGGGCCCCCCCGGCGTCGGCGGACCCGTCCGCCGCCCCCGTGCCACCGACGTCGCCCGCCGCGGGCCCCTCGGACGCGGCCCCCGGGCCCGACGGCGAGGGCGGCCCGCCGGAGCGCCGTGCCGCCCTCGCCGTCTACTACCTCGGCGGCCCGGCCGACCGGCCCCGGCTCTACCGCGAGTTCCACCGGCTCTGGCTGCACGACGGGTCAACCCGGGACCGGATCACCGCGGCGGTGCGGAACATGCTCGACGGTCCCTCGGGGATGGACCCGGACTACCGCAGCCCCTGGCCGACCGGGACCGAGCTGCGCGGGGTGCGCGTCGACCGGGACGTCGCCACCATCGACCTCGCCGGGGTCGCCCGCCGCGACGTCACCGAGGACGAGGCACGCCTCGCCGTCCAGCAGCTGGTCTGGACCGTCACCGCCGTCCCGGGCGTCACCGGGGTCCGGCTCCGGCTCGCCGGCGCCCCGGTCGGGCGGCTCTGGGACCGGGTCGACGTCTCCGGGGTGCTGCGGCGGGCACCGGCGGCGGAGGTGCTCGCCCCGGTGTGGCTCGTCTCGCCGCAGCACGGCGACACCGTCGACGGCACCTTCGAGGTCCACGTGGCGGGAATCCTGCCCGAGGCGACCGCCCGGCTGCGGATCCAGCGCGACGGCCGTACCGTACGCGAGCAGACGGTCACGTTGTCGACCGCCGGGCCGGCCCAGGGGGAGCGGCGGCTGAGCGTCACCCTGCCGCCCGGGCGGTACACCATTTCGGCGTACGCGACGTCGCCTGCCGACGGCAGCGAACAGCACCTCGACGACCACCTGGTGACGGTCCGCTGACCTCGGCCGGCGCCGCGGCGCGGCCGGGCGACACCCCGGGGAACGTCCTCCCCGCCGGCCCGGCCCGCGGTCCACCTGGTGGGCGGCACCCGGACCCGCCGGCCGGCCCCGGCCCGCCGGCTTGCGACAATTCCGTGTCGTGAAGACGTTCGAGGAGCTGTTCGCCGAGCTGCAGGCGAAGGCGGCGGCCGGCACCCCCGGCTCGGCGACGGTGGCCGCACTGCAGCGTGGCGTGCACGCGATCGGCAAGAAGGTCGTCGAGGAGGCGGCCGAGGCGTGGATGGCCGCCGAGCACGAGGGGCCGGAACGGGCCGCCGAGGAGATCTCCCAGCTGCTCTACCAGGCGCAGGTGCTGATGCTGGCCACCGGCCTGGAGCTCAAGGACGTCTACCGACATCTGTGAGTGCCCCCGCCGCGTCCCGTTCGGGCACGCGTGTCAGGTCGATCCGCCGACCACGGCCGAGCCGTCCGGCCACAGCCCTGCCACCGACCGCGAGGAGCACCCAGCATGCTGCGCATTGCCGTCCCCAACAAGGGCACCCTCTCCGGGCCCGCCGCCCAGATGCTGCGCGAGGCGGGGTACCGCCAGCGCGACGACGACCGTGACCTGATCTGCCGGGACGAGGCCAACGACGTCGAGTTCTTCTACCTGCGTCCCCGGGACATCGCCACCTACGTCGGCTCCGGCGACCTCGACCTCGGCATCACCGGCCGGGATCTGCTGGTCGACTCGGCCAGCCCTGCCGAGGAGGTGCTCGACCTCGACTTCGGGGCGGCGACCTTCCGGTTCGCCGCCCGGCCCGACACGGTGGCGACGGTGGACGAGATCGCCGGCCGGCGGATCGCCACCGCGTACCCCGGGGTCGTGGAGCGGTACCTGGCCGAGCGCGGCATCTCCGCGACCGTCATCCGGCTCGACGGCGCGGTGGAGAACGCGGTCCGGCTCGGCGTCGCCGACGTGGTCGCCGACGTCGTCTCCACCGGGGCGACGCTGCGGCAGGCCGGGCTGGCGATCATCGGCGAGCCGATCCTGCGCTCCTCCGCGCTGTTGATCCGGCGTACCGGTGCCCCGCACCACGCCCAGGTCGACCAGCTCGTCCGGCGGTTGCAGGGGGTGCTGGTCGCCCGGCGCTACGTGATGCTCGCCTACGACGTACGGGCGGACCTGCTGGAGAAGGCGACCGCGCTGACCCCGGGTATCGAGTCGCCGACCATCTCCCCGCTGCACCGGGAGGGCTGGGTCGCGGTACAGGCGATGGTGCTGCGGCGTGACCTGCACCGGATCATGGACGAGCTCTACGACGTCGGCGCGCGCGCCATCCTCGTCACCGACATCCACGCCTGCCGGCTCTGACCGGGACCGTGGCGGCGTGGGCCCCGCCCGTTCGTCTCCGCGCGCCGGAAACGGCGGCGGTCGCCGGAGGCGGTGGCGGTCCAGGCCGGGCCGTTTCCGGCATACGGATCGGGCGGTCGGCGGTGGGTACGATCGGGACGCAGCTTCGGTCGTGACCAGAGGGGGACGCCGTGGCGGTGATCTGTGACGCGTGCGGCACCGAGGACGACAGCGGCAGCGCGTACTGTCTCAACCCGGCGTGCGGCGCCCGACTGACTCCGCCCCCTGCGGAGCCGACGACACCCGAGACCGGTGTCGACGCGGGGCCGGACACCGAGGCGTCCCCGGCACCCACCGCCGGGTCCGAGCAGCCCACCACGAGAGGCCCGGATACCGGTACCGCCGGACGACCTGAGGCGGCGTCGCCGGCCGTCCGCGCCGCGACCGTCGCCGCGCCACGGCGGGCCAGGAAATCGGCGGCGCGGGCGGCGACGTCGGCCCGGCCCGGCACCGCCGCGTCGCGCACCGCGGTACCGACGACCGATCCGGTGCCGAGTGCCCCGCCGGGGGCCGTGGGCGCCAGCCCGGCCGACACCGTACCGGCACCGGCCAGGTCCTCCGCGTCCTCCGCCCGGTCCGGCACGTCGTCCGTCACCACCGCGCGGGCCGCCAGGCGGTCCACACCCGCGGCATCCGCGGCCGCGACGCCGACACCGACACCCGCGGCGGCCGTGACGTCGACACCCGCGGATGCCGCGGAGTCGGTCCCGGCCACGGATGCCGCGGCACCGCGCCGCGGCGCCGGCCTTCTCACCGCGATCCGTTCCTTCCCGTCCACCCTCCGCGCGGCACGGAAGGCGGGCAGGCCCCCCGGCCGGTCGCGTGCCCGGCCCGCCCACCTCGCCGTCGAGGCGTCCCGCCCGTCCACGCCGCCGGCGCCCGGCGGCCAACCCCGGTGGCTGCCGGTGGCGGCGGTGCTCGTCCTCGTCGCCGCGGGCGGGGCCGCCGTGCCCTGGATGCTCGGGGACGACGAGACCGAGCCGCCCGCCTCGCCACCGGCGCGGGCCATGGCCCCGGTGCCGCCGGCGCCGCTGGTCCCGGTCCCGCCGACCACCCCCCAACCGACCTCACCGTCTCCCACCACCCCCTCGGCGACGCCGAGCACGTCCGGCGAGGCGACGCCGAGCCGTACCGCGCCGGCGCGTCCCGCCGGCGC
>CALGAM010000093.1 GCA_937951935.1 uncultured Micromonospora sp.
GGGTCCCGTCGCGCCGGACGTGGAGGGCCGTCCGGTTCCGGGCCCGGCGGTGCCCGCGCAGCCGCCGGCCGCCCCCGTCGAGGAGGACGCGGGGACGCCGACGGAGTGGACTCCGACCCGGGCGCTCGGTCGGGCGGTCCTGCTGACCGGCCTGCTCCTGATCGCGGGGGTGGTGCTCGGTCGGGTCGACCTCGTCGTCCTGGCCGCGCCGTTCGCGCTCGGCACCGCGTGGGCGCTGCGGCGCCGGCCCCGCCGGGCTCCCGAGATCGCCGTCGGCGCCGACGACGCCAACCTGGTGGAGGGAGGCACGCTGGCCGCCGCGATCCGGGTCGCCAACCCGGACGAGGTGGCGTACGACCTGGTGCTGACCCGTACCGCGGTCTCGCCGTGGCTGCGCGTCGAGCGTGTCGACGTCGCCGTCGACGTCGACACGCTGGGCGGCGACGACGCCCCGCGGCGGCGGGAGCCCGGGGACCGTCCGACGGACACCGCACCGGCCGGCGGACGCCGGGCCACCGACCGGCCGTACGGGTTCAGCGTTCCCGCCGGCACCCTCACCGACCTTGGTCTGACCGGGGAGACCCTGCGCTGGGGGCGGCACCCGATCGGGCCGGCCGTGGTCCGGGCCGCCGCCTGTGACGGGCTGCTGGTGAGCCCGATGGTGGTCGCCGAACCCCGGCTCGTCCCCGTCTATCCGGCCACCGAGCCGTTCGACGCCGACGAGGCGATGCCCCGGGCGGCCGGCCTGGTCGGCGGCCACCGGTCCCGGCGCCCGGGCGAGGGCGGCGAGCTGTCCGGGGTCCGGATCTTCGGTCCCGGGGACCGGCTGCGCCGGATCGACTGGCGGGTGTCGCTGCGTGCCCGCCAGCTGCACGTCGCCGCGACGCTGTCGGACCGCGACGCGGAGGTGGTGCTGCTGCTCGACGTCCTGGTCGAGGCGGGGCGTTCCGGCGGGGTCCGGGGCAGTGCCTCGGTGCTGGACACCTGTGTCCGGGCCGCCGCGGCGATCGCCGAGCACTACCTGCACCGCGGCGACCGGGTGTCGTTGCTCGAGTACGGGCCGTCCGCCCGTCGGCTCCGGCCGGCGTCCGGCCGCCGCCAGTACCTGACCGTGCTGGAGTGGCTGCTCGACGTCACCGTGGCGTACGCGCCCGTCGAACCCTACGACCAGGTCCTCGGGCCGCACCTGCTCTCCTCCAACGCCCTCGTCGTGGTCCTCACCCCGCTGGTCGATCCCCGCTCGGCGGCGATGCTGGCCCGGCTGGCCCGCGCCGGCCGGTTCGTGGTGGCGGTCGACACGCTGCCCGCCTCGGTGACCCCACCGGGTCGCGGGCAGTGGACCGAGGTGGCGTACCGGCTGTGGCGGCTGGAGCGGGACACCACCATCGGCCAGCTTCGCGAGCACGGGGTGCCGGTGGTGCCCTGGGCCGGCGCCGGCAGTCTCGACCTGGTGCTGCGGGACGTGGCCCGGCTCGCCTCGGCGCCCCGGCCGGGGCTGCGGTGACGGCGGTGACCGGGCAGGAGACGGCGGTGCGGGACGGAGGTGCGTGGCGGTGAGGCGGGTCAGGGAGATCTCCGGGGCGATCGGCCGGGTCACCGCCACCCCGCTGCTGGTACGCGCGGGTGTCTTCGGCTGTGCACTCCTGTCGCTGGTCCTGGCGTACCCGGTCCGGGCCCTCGACGCCCGGGCCGCCGGCCTGCTGGCGATCGTCGCGCTGGTCCCCGCGGTGGCGCCGCGCCGGTCGTGGCCGACCGTGGTGATCCTGGTGGCCGTGGCCGGCTGGCTGGTCGCCACCGGCTGGTACGGCCAGCGGATCGAGCTGTGGCGACTGTTCGGGCTGGCCGCCTGTCTCTACCTGACCCACAGTCTGGCCGCGCTGGCCGCCCTGCTGCCGTACCACGCGGTGGTGGCGTCCGAGGCGGTGGCCCGGTGGGTCGTCCGGGCGCTGGGGGTGGTGCTCGCCGCGGCGGTGCTCGCGGTGCCGCTGCTGGCCGTGGCGGGCCGGTGGGGCGACCGGAGCCTCGTCGTCGCGTTGCTCGGCGGGCTCGCCGTGGCGGTCCTCGTCGTCGCGTTGCTCGGCTGGTTGCTCCGCCGCCGGTGAGGCGGGGGCGGCCGCGACCCCGGTCCGCGGTCGCGCGTCTCACCTCGCGTTTCCCGTCACAGAAGACCACATCTGCCAACAGGCCCCGGCCGGTCGGGGAAAGATGGTGTCGTGAGTCCGCAGCGGATCCTGGTGGTGGGTGCCGGTCACGTCGGGCTGTACGCGGCCCTGCGCCTGTCGAAGAAGCTCCACTCGCGCGAGGCCGAGGTCGTCGTCGTCGACCCGCAGCCGCACATGACGTACCAGCCGTTCCTGCCCGAGGCGGCGGCCGGCAACATCTCACCCCGGCACACCGTGGTGCCGTTGCGCCGGGAGCTGCGCCGCTGCCGGGTGATCGCGGGAGCGGTCACCCGGATCGAGCACGCCCGCCGGACCGCGACCGTCCAGCCGATCGTCGGTCCGGCCCGGGAGATCCGGTACGACCACGTGGTCGTCGCCCCGGGCTCGGTCTCCCGAACGCTGCCGATTCCCGGTCTGAAGGAGCACGGTATCGGCTTCAAGACCATCGGCGAGGCGATCTACCTGCGTAACCACGTGCTGGACCGGCTCGACGTGGCCGCCGCCACCCCCGACGCGGACGTCCGGCGTTCCGCGCTGACCTTCGTCTTCGTCGGTGGCGGGTACGCCGGCATCGAGGCGCTGGCCGAGATGGAGGACATGGTTCGGGACGCGCTCCGGTACTACCCGGAGCTGAGGCCCGAGGACATGCGCTGGGTGCTGGTGGAGGCGACCCAGCGGATACTGCCCGAGGTGGACCGGGACATGGGCGCCTACACGGTCGCCCAACTGCTCAGGCGCGGCCTGGACATCCGGCTCGACACCCGGCTCGAGTCGTGCGTCGACAACCTGGTCCGGCTCTCCGACGGGGACTCCTTCCGGGCCGACACGATCGTCTGGACCGCCGGGGTCAAGCCCGCGCCGATGCTCGACCACACCGACCTGCCCCGGGACGACCGGGGCCGGATCACCTGCCTGCCGACCCTGCAGGTGGCCGACGACGGCGTGGTCGTCGAGGGGGCGTGGAGCGCCGGGGACTGCGCCGCGGTGCCGGACCTGACCAAGCCGCCCGGCAACTACTGCTCGCCCAGCGCCCAGCACGCGGTGCGGCAGGCGATCCGGCTGGCCGACAACATCCGGGCGGTGATCCGGGGCCGTGGCCCGGTGGAGTACCGGCACCGGCACGCCGGCAGCGTGGCCAGCCTCGGCCTCTACAAGGGGGTCGCCCAGGTGTACGGCATCAAGCTCACCGGTTTCCCGGCCTGGTTCATGCACCGGACGTACCACATGAGCCGGATTCCCTCGCTGAACCGCAAGGTCCGGGTGGTGGTCGACTGGACCCTCGCCTTCCTCCTGCGCCGCGAGGTGGTGGCGCTCGGCCAGTTGCACGACCCGCGGGAGGAGTTCGTCGAGGCGAGCTCGGCCGCTCCCGCCGGGGCGGGGAAGCGCTAGCCGCCCGGGTCGGCGGGCCACGGTGCCCTCGGCGGGGGCGGGCCGGCCGCCGGGGGGCTAGCCGACCCGCCAGGTCCAGGCGTCGGCGATCCGGGTGGCGGGGCCGAAGAGTGCCTCCAGGGTCGTCCGGAGGCTCGCCGCGTGCGGGGCGTCGTCGGCCAGCGCGACGCAGGAGGCGCCCCAGAACTCGACGTCCCGCGTCGCCTGCTGTCGCTCGGCCTCACCGACCGCCGGCACGACACCCGTCTTCGCCACCTCGGTGAGCAGCTGCGAGGTCGGCCGCTTGTACGTGCCCATGGAGGCCCTGCCCCCGGCGGCGTACGGGCCGATGAAGAAACCCTCCGGCAGGGCGAACGCCGCGTCGGCGGCGGCCGCCCAGCGCATCGGCCAGGGTTCCTTGGGGGTGGGCAGCGGGACCGGGACCAGCACCCCGCCGGGCTCGACGCAGTCCCGCCAGTGCCCGGCGGTGACGAACCGCGGCAGTGGTGCCCGCTCGGCCGTCGGCAACGGGGTGGGGAAGATCGGCAGCAGGGCGGCGACCGCCGCCGTCGGCACCAGGATCCGGACCCGTCGCCGCGCGTCGGCGAGCGCGTGGTCGACCGCGAGCGCCAGCACGGTCGCGATCAGCGGCAGCAGGGCCAGGGCGAACCGCATCGGAAGTGCCGCGTCCACCACCGGTATCCCGAGCAGCAGCGCGTAGGGCCCGCTGATCCCGGTGACCCGCCGGTCGACGACGATGGTCGGGCCGAGCGACAGCGCCGCCATGACGACCCCGGTGACGGCGCAGGCGATGACGAGCGGGCGCCGGATCAGCCAGGCGGTGGCGGCGCCGGCGGCCACCAGGAGCGGCCAGCCGAGGAAGGTGTTGTACTCGGCGGGCCCGGTGGTCAGCCGGGCAGCCTCGGCGGAGCCGGCGACCGACAGCGGGGAGATCGCCGGCCAGCTCGCCAGGTCGGCCGAGAAGTAGTACGGGCTGAACATCCCGTTGGGCACACTCTGCGGCCCGGAGAACTGGAACCAGAGCGGGTACGCCAGCACCGCCACGGCCAGACCGACGGCGATCCCCATCCCGCCGAGGAACGCGGGCAGCACCCGGCGGGCCAGCGACCGGTTCGCGGCGGCGTAGGCCAGGCTGAAGACGACCATGGCGACGGCGGTCAGGAAGAGCACCTCCTCGCCGATGAAGACCTGCACCGAGACGGCGGCGGCCAGCCCGATCCCCGAGGTGACCACGCCCCGCAGGTCGACGCCGGGACGGTCGGGCCGGCCCAGCGGGTCGGCGGCGCGGACCAGCCGAACCACCAGCCAGACCAGCACCGGGATGAGCCACTGCGCGGTCATGTGCAGGTGGCTGTTGGTCTGGGAGAGCATGCCCGGACCGAAGCCGCACAGCCCGGCACCCAGCGCGGCGGCGAGCCGTCGGACGCGCAGCGTCCGGGTGAACAGCAGGTACCAGGCGGCGGCGGTGCCGGCCAGGTTGCCGGCGGCCAGCAGCGCGAAGGTGACGGGGGCACCGAAGGCGAGGGTGACCGGCGCGCAGAGCATGCCGAGTGCGATGACCGTGGTGTTGGCCATCAGGTTCACCCCCTCGGGGGCGTTGAGCCGGTCACTCAGCAGGCTGAAGTCGCCGTGCAGCACGCGGGCGTCGACGGCCAGGAACCACTCGTAGAGGGCTTGGTCCTCGGGGTTCAGCGAGAGCACCCGGGCGTCGGGATCCGGCCACATGCCGTGGGTGAGCCAGGCGGCGAACAGCACGAAGAGCAGGCATGTCCCGGCGTCGGCGCGGTGTCGGCGCAGTGCGCGGGCCCAGCGCCTGGGGCGCGGGCGGATCGGTTCGGTCTCGGTGGCCGGGCCGGGGTCGGCGTCATGCGCCGCGCGGACTGTGCGGGTCACGACGAAGACCCTAGTGCCGATGTGGCGGCGGGGCGCGCCGGGCGGGGCGTCGATTCGCTACCGTGGCAGGCACCGGAGTTTCGACTTCGGTTGCGCTCCTGCCCGGGTGGTGGAACGGCAGACACGGCCGCCTTAAAAGCGGCTGCCGCAAGGCGTGCGGGTTCGACCCCCGCCCCGGGCACGTCCGTCCGGTGCCGGCCGACAGGCGTGGATCTCCCCGTCGTTGCCGTTGGCCACTACCCTTGATATGGCACGGTCACCGTGTACCGACCCTCAGGAGGCTTGACACAGTGAAGACGTCCAACCCGGTGTTGGCCCGACTCGGCCAGGCGGCCGAGCGGGAACGGGCCGCCGGGTACGCCCCGGCCGGCGCATACGGGCAGCCGTACCCGACGGCGGTGGGCTATCCCGCCGCGCCGCCCACCGTCACACCCATGTCCATTGACGACGTCGTCGTCAAGACCGTCATTCTGCTCGCCGTCACCGGGCTCACCGCGGCCGCCGCCTGGGCGCTGGTGCCCGACGCGCTCGTCGGGGCGGCCTGGATCGGCGCCGCCGTGGTCGGGCTGGTGCTCGGCCTGGTGATCTCGTTCATGCGGGTGGCGAATCCGGCGCTCGTGGTGGCGTACGCCGTCGTCGAGGGCGTCTTCGTCGGCATGGTCAGCAAGTACTTCCAGGAGATCGCCGGCTACCGGGGCATCGTCCTGCAGGCCGTCATCGCGAGCTTCGGGATCTTCTTCCTGATGACCGCGCTGTACAGGTTCCGGGTGATCCGGGCCACGCCGAAGTTCGTCCGCGGCATGCTCGCGGCGATGGTCGGCGTCTTCGCGGTCATGCTGATCAACCTCGTGATCACGCTGACCACCGACATCGACACCGGTCTCCGCAGCGGTGGTCCGGTGGCGATCGGGTTCAGCCTGGTCTGCATCGTGATCGCGTCGCTCAGCTTCGTCCTCAGCTTCCACGAGGTCGAGGAGGGCGTGCGGATGGGCCTGCCGCAGCGCTACGCGTGGAGCGCGGCGTTCGGCATCCTGGTCAGCCTGGTCTGGCTCTACATCGAGGTTCTTCGGCTGCTCAGCTACTTCCAGGGCGACGAGTGAGCCGCCGTCGGGATCGTGTTGATGCCCGCCCTGCCCACGGGGCGGGCATCGGTGTCTCTACCGGGGGCGCCATGTCGGTCGTGAGGTCGTCGCCGGAATCGGCGCCGTGGACCCCGGTCACGTCATGATCGGCACTGCGTCGTCCGGCCGTCGCTCCCGGATCGAATCCGCGCGGCCGGGCAGGCCGGGCACCGTAGACTCGGCGCGATGATGCCCGCCGAATCCGACCGGCCGGCCGCCGCACCGGGTTTGCCGGCCACCGCGGCCGCCCGCCCGCCCGAACCCGCCGACCGGTCGGCCGACACGGTGCGGCGCCTGGTCGACCTGCTGGTCAACCAGGTCGGCCACTGGACGGCGCCGCGGTGGGCGACCCCGGCCCGCCCCGGCGACGACAGCCGGGCCGATGTCGTGCACCGGCTCGTCCAGCGCCTCGCCGACCTGGGTGCGGACGCCGAGGGCCGGCCACGCCGGGCCGTGCCCCGGCTCGACAGCGACCTGGCCCTGCCCGACCAGCTCCGGGTGGTCGCGGCCGACCTGCTCGCCGCCGATCCGGCGCCGGCCGTGCTGGCCGAGGCCGCCGAGGCGATAGCGGCGACCCGGCGGGCGTTGTGACCTCGGCGCTCAGCTCAGCCGTTCGATGATCATCGCCATACCCTGGCCGCCTCCGACGCACATGGTCTCAAGTCCGATGGTGCGGTCGTGCCACTGCAACGCGTTGATCAGGGTGCCGGTGATCCGGGCCCCGGTCATGCCGAAGGGGTGCCCGACCGCGATCGCGCCGCCCATCACGTTGAGCTTGTCCAGCGGGACGCCCAGCTGCCGGTACGACGGGATCACCTGCGCGGCGAACGCCTCGTTGATCTCCACCAGGTCGACGTCGTCGATGGTCATCCCGGCACGCCGCAGCGCCTGCCGGGAGGCCTCCACCGGGCCCAGTCCCATGATCTCGGGCGACAGGGCGGTGACACCGGTGGAGACGATCCGGGCGAGCGGGGTGATGCCGAGGTCACGGGCCCGCTCGGCGCTCATCACGATCACCGCCGCCGCGCCGTCGTTCAGGGGACAGCAGTTTCCGGCGGTGATCCGCCCGTCCGGCCGGAACGCGGGCTGGAGTCCGGACACCCCGGCCAGGGTCACCCCGGGGCGCGGGCTGTCGTCGGCGGTGACGACCTCGCCGGAGGGGAGGGTGACCGGGGTGATCTCGCGGGCCCAGAACCCGTCGGCGATCGCCTTCTCGGCGAGGTTCTGGCTGCGTACGCCGAACTCGTCCATCTCGGCCCGGCTGATGTCGTACACCTGGGCGAGGTTCTCCGCGGTCTGGCCCATCGCCAGGTAGATGTCCGGCAGTTCACCGTCCAGTCGGGGATCGTGCCAGGTCGGTGCGCCACCGGCGGCCCGGGCGGCGGAGCGGGCGCGGGCCGCGTCGAACCGCGGGTTCTGCCAACCGCCGCCCACCAGTTCCTGAGCCTCCTCCGGCAGCCTGTCGGAGGTGCCACGGACGGACCGGGAGACGCACTCCACGCCGGCGGAGACGAAGACGTCTCCCTCGCCGGCCCGGATCGCGTGGAACGCCATCCGGGTGGTCTGCAGCGACGAGGCGCAGTACCGGGTGATGGTCGCGCCGGGAACGGTGTCCAGACCCAGCAGGATCGCGACCACCCGGGCCATGTTGAAGCCCTGCTCGCCGCCGGGCATACCGCAGCCGAGGTACAGGTCGTCGATCTCGGCCGGATCGAGCTGGGGCACCTTGTCCAGGGCCGCCCGGACGATGGTGGCGGCGAGGTCGTCGGGACGCACCTCCCGGAGGGAACCCTTGTGCGCACGGCCGATCGGGGAGCGGGCGGTGGCGACGATGACAGCGTCGCGAGGGGAGAGGGACGACATGAACCAACGTTAACCGTGTTTCCGCGGCGGTGGCCGTACGGGCGGCACCGGAGGCGTGACGCCGGCGGCGGGCCGGCGCGGCCTGACCGGGGTACGTGTCTCCTAGGCTGGCGTGTCAGTGAGCATCACCAATCGGAGGTGCGATGCGAATCACCATCTTCGCGGCGAGCGGCGGCATCGGCCGGCACGTGCTGAGCCAGGCCGTCGCCGCCAAGCACGACGTCACGGCGGTGGTCCGTGATCCGGCGAAGCTGTCCGCCGCCGACCGGTCCGTCCGCGTGGTGGCCGCGGACCTGACCGCCGCCGATCCGCAGGTGCTCGCTGACGCGGTTGACAAGGCAGACGCGGTCATCTCCGGCCTCGGTCCCCGGTCGGCCGCCGACGTCGGGGTGGTCTCCCGGGGTACCAGGGCGATCATCGCCGCGATGCGGGCCACCGGGACACGCCGGATCCTCGCCGTCAGCGCCTCGGCGGTGTCCACGGTGCCGTCACCGGGCCGGCCCCACCCGCCCCGGCGCGACCCCGGGGAGGGGTTCATCACGCGGAACCTGATCACGCCGGCCCTCAAACTCGCCCTGCGTCGGCACTACGCCGACCTCGCGCTGATGGAGGACATGCTTCGCGACAGCGAACTGGACTGGACCGTCGTCCGGCCGCCCCGGCTCACCGACCGGCCGCTGACCGGGGTCTACCGCACGGCGTACGGGCAGAACCTGCGCCGTGGCACCGCCGTACCGCGCGCGGACGTCGCCCACTACCTGCTCCGGGCCATCGACGACCCCGACTCTGTTCGGCAGGCCGTCGGCATCGCCACCTGAGCGCACCGCCAGCCCGTGCGATTCCGCACCGGTCGGTCCGGTGCGGAATCCGCGGGAGCTACCCCTGTCGGGTGCCGGCGGCGGCCTGGGCGACCGCCGGGAGCAGGGCGTGCGCCCAGAGCCGGTATCCGTCGGCGGACGGGTGGTAACCGTCGTGGCAGAGGGTTCCCGGATCGGCGCGGAACACCGTACCGGTCTCCGCGGCGAGGTCCACCACGGTGCCACCGGCCGCGGCCACCGCGACGGCCTGGGCCTGGGCGACGCGCCGGCCGAACCATCCGGCGAGCTGACGCAACGGTGGGGCGAAGGCCCGGACCGCGCCGAGATCGGGACAGGTGCCGACGACGACCCGGACCCGGGCCGCACGCAGCCGTCGGACCGCCATGCCGAGGTGGGCCGCCGCCTCGTTCGGCCGCCGCAGCGAGGCCACGTCGTTGGCACCGACCAGGATCACCGCCACGTCCGGTCGTTCGCCGAGCAGGGCCCGGGCCACCTGGGTGGCCAGGTCCGTGGAGCGCGAACCGGAGACGCCGACGCTGGACAGCCACACCTGCCGCTCGCTGCGGGCCGGGCCGGTCCCCTCGGCGAGGAGCCGGGCGAGTTGCCCGCCGACCGTGTCCTCCACCCGGTCCACGCCCACGCCGAGCGCCGCGGAGTCGCCGAGCATGACCAGCCGCAGCGGCGGTGCCCCGGCGCGGCCGACCGTGGACCGCAGGGCCATGCCGAGCTCGGGCTGCGCGTACCGCCGGTTGCGGGCCAGGAACGCCTCCCCGGCCAGCAACGCGAGCCCGCCGGCCGTGGCGGCGAACAGCGTGACCACGGCGGCGCGGGCCACCCGTGTGCCCATCGACAGCCCGGACGGCGCCACCCTGGTGCTTCCCCGCTCCGTCATGCCGGCTCCTCTGTCGCCTCCGCTACCGGGACGCCGTCGTGCTGTCCTGTCGCGCCGACAGCTCCGCGGCCCCGGTGCGCGGTGTCGCGTTCCCGGCCGCGGCGGTCTGCAGCCGTGGCGTCGCGTCCCCTGGTGTCGTCCCCTCCGCCGCATCGGCCGTCGCCTCCACCGAGGGCCGGGGGCGCCCGAACCAGCCACCCCGACGGCGCAGCTGCGCCCAGCGCCCGCGCGGACCGTGGTCGCGACCGCCGACCCGTACCCCGCGCACCTCCGTGCCGGCGTGTCGGGCGGCCTCGTGCGCCGCCTCCGGCAGCGAGCGTACGCCCCGGTCCCGGGCCGACGCGGCCTGCGGCGCCGGTCCGGCGCCGAGCGCCGCCAGTACCGTCGGCAGCATCGCGGCGGCGGCGACCGCGTAGCCCTCGGCGGAGGGGTGGAAGTGGTCCCAGGAGAACAGCCGGGTGGGCTCGGCGGCGAAGCGGGGACCGAGCAGGTCGCCCAGGGAGACCGTCCAGCCTCCCGCCTCCACCACCGCGAGGGTCTGCGCGGCGGCGAGCTGCCGGCTCCACCGTCGGGCCAGCCACCGCAGCGGCGGCTTGATCGGCTGGATCGCGCCGAGATCCGGGCAGGTTCCCACCACCACCTCGGTGCCGGCGGCACGCAGTCGGCGTACCGCCTCCGCGAGGTGCCGGACCGCCACCGGGATGGGCGTGCGTTTCGTCACGTCGTTGCCGCCGATCACGATCACCGCCACGTCGGGGTCGTGCTCCAGGGCGGCGTCGACCTGCGGATGCAGCCCGGCCGACAGACAGCCCACCACCGCGAGCCGGTACAGCCGGACCGGCCGGCGCAGCCGACGGGACACACCGGTGGCAAGCAGAGCCCCGGGTGTCTCCCGGGGCCGCTGTACGCCGTACCCGGCGGCGGAGGAGTCGCCGAGCATCACCATCGTGATCGGTGGGCCGGGGAACTTGGCACCGTAGACCCCATCCCCGCGTGGCGGCGGCGCCTCGGCGAGCGGGATCACGCGCCGCGCCTGCCGCGCCTGCGCAACGAGCAGCCCTGTCGTCGCCGCGGTGCCGACCGCGGTCACGCCCACCCCGACGGCCGTCGCCTTCACCACCTGGCGGGCGATCCGCCACGACGATCGTGTCTGCTGCGATGATCCGGCTGGACTCATCCGGCCCTCCGCCTGTCACGCATACTCCGTGACCTTCGAGATTATCTCGGCTGACCAGGTCCGGCGTTGTCGGCGTTTCGGCTCGTCCCGGCACACGCGCCCGCCGCGGGGGCGGTCCCGGGCGTCGTGTCGGGCGCCCTGTTGTCCGCCGCGTGCATGCTGGAGGCAGGCGACGAGAGGGGGCGACGAGATGGCCAGGACACTCACCCGCACCGCCGCGTTCCGGGCACTGTTGCAGGCGTTGACGGTCGGCGCACGCAGGGGCCCGTCCCTGGGCCGCCGGCTCGGCGCCCTGCCCCGGATGATCCGGGCCACCCTGCGAGGCGAGTACGACGGCGGCCTGCGGCTGGCACTGATGCTGGCGGCCGTCGCCTACGTCGTCTCCCCGATCGACGCCATGCCCGAACTGGTGATGATGCTGTTCGGGATCGCCGACGACGCGATCGTGGTGACCTGGCTCGCCGGGGCGGTACTGGCCGAGACCGAGCGGTTCCTCGCCTGGGAGGCCCGACGCGCCCGCGTCGTGCCCGGGACGGTGGTCGGCTGAGCCCGCGGCGGTCCACCCGGCCGGCGGCGCGTGCCCGCGTGCCCCGCGGCGGCGGGGCACGCCGGGGTGGCGGCCCGTCGGGCCCGGCGGAGGATCGCCGCTCCCGTACCGCGCGGCGGGCACGTAGGCTTGCTCTGACATCCGCCATCCGCCGCTCCGATCGCGCACGCCCTGTCGCACCGACCGTGCTCGACCGCGTGCCGGCCGGCCGGCGGGCACCGAGAAGGGCACGACGAGGTGCGCTACTACGACAACGTCATCGAGCTGATCGGCGACACGCCCCTGGTCCGGCTCCGTCGGGTGACCGAGGGCATCTCGGCCACCGTCCTGGCCAAGGTCGAGTACTTCAACCCGGGCGGCTCGGTCAAGGACCGGATCGCGCTCCGGATGGTCGAGGAGGCCGAGGCGGCCGGTCTGCTTCGGCCCGGTGGCACGATCGTCGAGCCGACCAGCGGCAACACCGGGGTCGGACTGGCGCTGGTGGCGCAGCTCAAGGGTTACCGGTGCGTCTTCGTCTGTCCGGACAAGGTCAGCGAGGACAAGCAGAACGTGCTGCGGGCCTACGGCGCCGAGGTGGTGGTGTGCCCCACCGCGGTGGCCCCCGAGGATCCCCGTTCCTACTACAGCGTCTCGGACCGGCTGGCCCGGGAGATCCCCGGCGCGTGGAAGCCGAACCAGTACGCCAATCCGGCCAACCCGCGCTCGCACTACGAGACCACCGGGCCGGAGATCTGGGACCAGACCGGTGGCAAGATCACACACTTCGTCGCCGGGGTCGGCACCGGGGGGACCATCTCCGGGACCGGTCGCTACCTCAAGGAGGTCTCCGGCGGTACGGTGCGGATCATCGGCGCCGATCCGGAGGGCTCGGTCTACTCCGGGGGAACCGGCCGACCGTACCTGGTCGAGGGGGTCGGCGAGGACTTCTGGCCGGAGACGTACGACCGGACGATCTGCGACGAGATCATCAAGGTGTCGGACAAGGCGTCCTTCGAGATGACCCGACGACTCGCCCGGGAGGAGGGGCTGCTGGTCGGCGGGTCCTGCGGGATGGCGGTGGCCGCCGCCCTGGAGGTGGCCCGCCGGGCCGGCCCGGACGACGTCGTCGTGGTGCTGCTGCCCGACGGCGGGCGGGGCTACCTGTCGAAGATCTTCAACGATGACTGGATGGCCCGGTACGGCTTCCTGTCGACCAGCGCCACCGAGGCGACCGTGGCGGACGTGCTGGCCGGCAAGCCCGGCGGGATTCCCGAGCTCGTCCACGTCCACCCGACCGAGACGGTTCGGGACGCGATCGACTACATGCGCGAGTACGGCGTCTCCCAGCTGCCCGTCCTCAAGGCGGAGCCGCCGGTGATGACCGGTGAGGTGGCCGGCTCGATCGCCGAGCGGGACCTGTTGGACGCCCTCTTCACCGGTCAGGCCAACCTGCACGACACCATCGAGCGGCACATGCGTCCACCGCTGCCGATGATCGGCGGCGGTCAGCCGGTGAGCGAGGCGGTCAGGCTGCTGGAGAAGTCCGACGCCGCACTGGTGCTGGTGGACGGCAAGCCGGAGGGTGTGATCACCCGGCAGGACCTGCTCGCCCACCTCAACTCCCGCTGACACCGCGGACAGCGGCGGGCCGGCGGATCCGGGCGACGGTTCCGCCGGCCCGGCCCCGCCCGGGCTGGCCACCCGGAGGTCGCGCCCGCGGTCCCGCCTACCCCCGGTGGCTCGTCAACTCGGTGGGCACGGCGATCACGTCGACGAAGGCGCCCCGGCGCAGCACGGTCACGGGAAGCCGGCTCCCGATGGCCGAACCGAGCATGAGCCGCTGCAGGCTCTGCCCGTCCGTCACGGGCCGGCCCCCGGCCGAGACGATCACGTCGCCGAGGTAGATTCCGGCGACTCCGGCCGGGCTTCCCGGCACCACCTCGACGACCCGCAGGCCCCGCTGCTGTCCGGTCCGCGCCGCCACCGGCGGCGGCAGGGGCACGGGGACACCGGCGACGCCGAGCCAGGCCCGCCGGACGCGGCCGGTGCGGACCAGCTCGCCGATGATCTGTCGGGTGGTGGAGTTGACCGGTACCGCCAGGCCGAGACCGTACCCGGCGACGGCGGTGTTGATCCCGACCACCCGGCCGGCCGCGTCGGCGAGCGCGCCGCCGGAATTGCCCGGGTTGAGCGCCGCGTCGGTCTGGATGACGTCCTCGATCAGCCGTACGACGCGGCCGTCCCGGGCCGGCAGGGACCGGCCCAGCCCGGAGACCACACCGGCGGTGACCGAGCCGGCGAGCCCCATCGGGTTGCCGACCGCGACGACGAGCTGACCGATCCGCAGCGGATCGGCGTCCCCGAGCTCGGCCGGCGGGGCGGCGGAGTCCCGGACCCGGAGCACGGCCAGGTCGGAGAGAGGGTCGGCGCCGACCACGTCGAAACGGGCCTGGTGGCCGTCACCGAAGGTGGCGACGCCGCCGGTGGCGCCCCGCACGACGTGCGCGCTGGTGAGCAGGAACCCGTCGTCGGTGAAGGCCACCGCCGAGCCCGCTCCGGAACCCCGGGGGCCGCGGACGGACAGCGCCGCCACACTCGGAAGCACCCGGGCCGCGACGGCGGTGACCACCCGCGAGTACGCGTCGAGGGCGGCGGCCTCGGCCGACTCCGGTTCCCGTTGTTCGCTGGTCATGTGGACCAGAACAAACACCGGCGACCGTCGATGCCCGCCCGGGTTCGGCCCACAGCGAACAGCCGGCGAGGGCGCGCCGGACGGGCTCGCGCCGCCGCGCCGCCGACGCGGGTCACCGGCGTCCGGAGTCGCCCGGCCGGGGCGGGGCCGACTCAGCCCGGCGGCGCGGTGTCGCCGGGCCGGCGGGCGGGGACCGGTACCCGGGTCAGGTCCTCGGCGACGACGAGTTCACCGTCGAACTCCGCACGCGCCTCGGCGGCGAAGCGCTCGACCGCCGGCCGGCGCCCCGCCGACGCCGACCCCGGGGCGCCGTACCGCTGGGAGAAGTGGGTGAGGACGAGTCGGCGTACGCCGGACTCGGCCGCGACCCGGGCGGCCTGGCCGGCGGTCAGGTGCCCGACCTCGGCGGCGAGCGCGGCGTCCTCGGCGAGGAAGGTCGACTCGATCACCAGCAGGTCGGCCCGCTCCGCCAGGGCGTACACCGCGTCACAGAGGCCGGTGTCCATGACGAAGGCGAACCGCTGGCCGGGACGGGGTTCGCTCACCTCGTCGAGGGTCACCCGGCGTCCGCCGACGTCGAGGTGGCCGGTGCGGCGCAGCTGCCCGACGGCCGGTCCGCTGATCCCGTACGCGGCCAGCCGCTCCGGCAGCATCCGGCGCCCGTCCGGTTCGACCAGCCGGTAGCCGTACGTCTCCACGGGGTGGCGCAGCCGACGGGCCTCCAGCCGGCCGGCGGCGGTCTCGAAGACGTGCCCGTCCCGGGTCACCGGCAGTTCGCACAGCTCGGCGGTCTCGTAGAACGAGCTGGCGTGGCGGAGCCGGTCGAAGTAGCGACGGTCGGTGGCGGGGAAGTGGGCGCAGACCGGGTGGGCCACCCGGTCCAGGGAGAGCCGCTGGATCACCCCGGGCAGGCCGAGGCAGTGGTCACCGTGGAAGTGGGTGACACAGATCCGGGTCAGGTCGCCGGCCGGGACACCGGCGAGGAGCATCTGTCGCTGGGTGCCCTCGCCGGGGTCGAAGAGGATCACCTCCCGGTCCCACCGCAGAACGTAGCCGTTGTGGTTGCGGTGCCGGGTCGGCACCTGGCTTGCCGTGCCCAGCACCACCAGTTCGCGTACGGACACGACGGTGCCTTCGTAAGACATGGGCGACCCCCGGGGTTCCCGCGCGACGCCGGTCGTGCGGGCACCGGCTGGACCGGGCCGGTGCCCCGGGGGTCGGGTGGCTGATGTGGATTCGCCGTACCGCTGCCACACGGTCTCGGCGATGTCGTCCCTCCGCACGCCCCGCGGCGGACGGATCGTCGCCCGCCTCGCGGCGGACCGGAAAACTGCCAAGGACAGCGGCTAGCGGACAGCCACCTCACGAGTCCTGTCGCCACACAAAGCTCGGACCACCTCCTTTCCCGTGTACGGCCACGCTATCCAGCCCCGCCGGTGGCAGCAACGACTTTCCGGCGCCGGGGTCGCGACGCTGGCGCGACACACGACGCGCCCGGTCGGCCTCCGGTCGCCCAGCCGGCCGCCGGGCTAGCGCGGGGTTCGGGCCACGCCCACCGGGCAGGTCAGCCCGGTCGGGCCGTGGTTGCAGTAGCCGTACGGGTTCTTGAGACACCAACGTGTACGGCAACACCGGCTACGCACCGTAGAGCGTGCGAAGCCCGGCTTCGATGTCAACGACCTCCCGCAACTCTCCGCTGGCAACCGCGAGCATGAACCGCTCAGCCGCGTCGACGTCAATCTCAGGAACAGGGTGACCGTTGAGTGCCAG